>NZ_MUES01000001.1:0-348531 GCF_001995745.1 Salinivibrio sp. ML323
CGGCACAGATAAGCGCTGAAAGCATCTAAGCGCGAAGCTGGCCCCGAGATGAGTCATCCCTAGAGCTTCGAGCTCTCTAAAGGGTTGTCGTAGACGACGACGTTGATAGGCAGGGTGTGTAAGCGCTGTGAGGCGTTGAGCTAACCTGTACTAATGGCCCGTGMGGCTTAACCATACAACACCCAAGCGGTTTTGGGTCGGACTTGAAATAAGCCAGTTGATTGTGGCGAGAACGAAYAGCTTTCTAGATTACGTGTTTTGACTGAAAAGTGAAGACACACCAAATTTTGCTTGGCGACCATAGCGCTTTGGACCCACCTGACTCCATGCCGAACTCAGTAGTGAAACGAAGCAGCGCCGATGGTAGTGTGGGGTCTCCCCATGTGAGAGTAGGACATCGCCAGGCTCTCATTGCTTATCTTGTTGATAGCTCGATGCTTTTGATATCTGCGATGCTCATGTATTGGCATACACTGCGCGTCTCGATTCAAAATCCTCATCGCATCAAACAAGATAATCTAATTAGAGCTTAGTATTAGGCTTTAGTTAGCAAACATTTAAGTATCAAAGCAGATTGACGTAAGACTTTGATGAAGCGTTTTCGCTGATATAGCTCAGTTGGTAGAGCGCACCCTTGGTAAGGGTGAGGTCGGCAGTTCAAATCTGCCTATCAGCACCAGAATTTTCTTGGCGGCCATAGCGTAACGGCACCACCTGAACCCATGCCGAACTCAGAAGTGAAACGTTGCTGCGCCGATGGTAGTGTGGGGTCTCCCCATGTGAGAGTAGGTCACTGCCAAGAGCTTTTTTGAAGCCCTCCGCATTCGCGGAGGGCTTTTTTCGTTTCTGTCTCTCTTATCAATACTGTCTTCTCCTATGCTTAAAACAATGTTGGTCTAAGGGTGATCACTGCTTGAGCTTAATCAGTGACTAGGTTATGTTATTAGATATCTGGACGTCTAAACATCTCTAGGAGGCAGTGATGCCGATTAAAATCCCGGATCAGCTCCCCGCGACTAATATCCTAAGGCGTGAAAACATATTCGTAATGACCGAGACGCGCGCGGTGAGTCAAAACATCCGCCCGCTGAAGGTGCTGCTGCTCAACCTGATGCCAAAGAAAATCGAGACGGAAACGCAATTTATGCGTCTACTCTCTAACAGTCCTTTGCAAGTGGATGTTGAGCTTTTACGGATAGATAACCGGCCAAGCAAAAATACGCCAACCGAGCATCTCGATACCTTCTACCGTCAGTTTGAGGCCGTTCGCGGACGTAATTTCGATGGTCTTATCGTGACAGGCGCGCCACTCGGGTTGGTACAGTTCGAGGATGTGATTTACTGGGAGCATTTACAGGATGTGATGAATTGGGCGCACCAACACGTTACTTCAACCCTCTATATCTGTTGGGCCGCGCAAGCGGGCTTAAAGCTACTTTACGACTTGCCAAAGAAAACTCGTAAGGAGAAGTTATCGGGTGTCTATCAGCACGACATTAATGCTGACTTATGCAAACATCCGCTATTACGCGGCTTTGATGATAGTTTCTTAGCGCCCCACTCGCGCTATGCGGATTTTTCGCCTAACTATCTTGCAGAGCATACGGATCTCGACATCTTAGCAACCTCTAATGAAGCGGGTACCTATCTGGCGGCGACGAAAGATAAGCGCAATGTGTTTGTCACCGGTCACCCTGAGTATGATTCTCATAGCTTGCATCATGAATATCATCGGGATTTAGAAGAAGGGATGGAGCCGGCTGTCCCCCTTAATTATTACCCGGATGACGATCCTTCCCAGCCACCGTATGTGAGTTGGCGCAGCCATGGCCATTTACTGTTTGCCAACTGGCTAAACTATTGTGTTTACCAGCAAACGCCCTTCGACTTGGATACCTTCTCTGCGTCTAACTTTACCCTGGATGAATAAAAAAAGGCGCCCGCGGACGCCTTTTGCTTAGGGAGCTGTGTGGATTTAGGTTTGATGTGTATCCATTTCGTCTTGTGCTGCGTTTGCTTTATCAACCATGCCTGTCATGGTTGAGCCTTGCACCAAAATGGAAAACACCACCACCGCGTAGGTCATGATGAGGATCAGCTCGCGAACATCGATATTTTTTTCCGGCACCACCATGATGCCAGCGGGCACGGCCATCGCCATCGCCAGTGCGAGACCGCCACGTAACCCACCCCAGCTTAATATACGCACCGCCCAAGGGTTATAAGAACGAAAGCGGTTGAAACCGAGATAGCACATTTTCACGCTAATAAAACGGGCGAGAAGCACAATAGGAACCACCGCCGCCATAATGATCCAGTCTTCTTTATGGAAACTGATTTGCAGCAAGCTAACCCCGATGAGGAGAAAGAGTAGGCTGTTAAGAAATTCATCGACTAATTCCCAGAAGTGGTCGAGGTGATCTTCACTTTCTTTGGAAAAGCCAATAAAGCGGGTCCAGTTACCGATCATGATCCCCGATACCACCATTGCCAGCGGGCCAGAGACATGCAGCATATCGGCCAAGACATAGCCAGCGCTGGGGATAGCCAGCGTTAATAGCAATTCCATCGAGTGATCGTTAGTGGCACAAATCAAGCGATGGAAAAGATAGCCCAGCACTAGGCCATATAAAACCCCGCCAACGGCTTCTTGTAAAAACAAGGCAATGGTACCGCCCACCGTCGGGTTGTTGTCGCCAAAGGCTAGGGTAAAAAGGGTCACAAAGATCACGATACCCACACCATCATTGAATAATGACTCTCCCTCAATTTGTGTGGTGATCCGCGTCGGTGCTTGCAGCTTTTTGACGATAGCAAGCACAGCGATGGGGTCGGTGGGCGATATCAGCGCGCCAAATAACAGGCAGTAGAGGAAATCAAAGGGGATGCCAATCAGTTGAAACACGCCCCAGATACCGGAGCCGATTAACAACACAGAGACCAATAGCCCGCCGATCACCAGGGTTGTGATCTCCCACTTTTGGTCGGAGAAAGAGGGAAG
The DNA here is from genome assembly GCF_001995745.1 of Salinivibrio sp. ML323. NCBI lineage: Bacteria > Pseudomonadati > Pseudomonadota > Gammaproteobacteria > Vibrionales > Vibrionaceae > Salinivibrio > Salinivibrio sp. ML323. The sequence continues at coordinate 3,002 of NZ_MUES01000001.1, forward strand.
CTTGACGCCAATCCCCCCTGCGAAGAGCAAAAAGCCGAGGACGCCTTTGAGCAAAAACGTATCAAAGTGGATATCTGTCAGTATTTGCTCGGCCATGGCTTTTAGTGGAATTGCTTGGTATTGACCGGCGATCACTATCAGCAAAGACAGTAGGAGCGAGCTGGCGGTGATGGCGATCGTGGTTTGTACTCGGCTGATTTTACTATTAATAAAAGCGATAAAGATGGCTGCAGCAGCCATAAAGCTGAGGATTGCGTAGGTTGACATGCCGCTTCCTAGTGCAATGAGGGAATGAAAAAGTGTGTCGAAATATTAATAGAAATCGCTTTCAAAACGAACAGCTGAATTGAAATAGATCAAAATAAATTGTTATTTATAGACGTCTAGATTTCCATTTCCGCTGTGGTAGGATGAAATGACTGCAACGAGGAAGATGATAAGCGTAATAGTATGGACCGACTAACACAGCAACTGCGCGACCGTATTCTAGTGATCGATGGTGGCATGGGCACCATGATCCAAGGTTTGGCACTGAGCGAAGCCGATTATCGTGGCCAACGTTTTAAAGATTGGCACTGTGATGTGAAAGGCAATAACGATCTCTTGGTGCTGACGCAGCCTGATAAGATCGCTTCGCTACACAGTGATTATCTGGCGGCGGGCGCGGACATTATTGAAACCAACACCTTTAACGCCACCCAAATCGCGATGGCTGATTACGACATGCAGGCGCTGAGTGCGGAAATCAACGGCGCGGCAGCCCGGCTTGCGCGTGAGGTTGCTGATTCGTGGACGGCGAAAACGCCGGATAAACCCCGTTTTGTCGCGGGCGTGTTAGGGCCGACGAACCGAACGTGTTCAATCTCTCCAGACGTGAATGACCCGGGCTTTCGCAATGTCAGCTTTGATCAGTTAGTCGACGTGTATGCCGAGTCCACCGAAGCGCTCATTGACGGCGGTGTTGATATCATCATGTTGGAGACCATTTTTGATACCTTGAATGCCAAAGCATGCGCGTTTGCGGTTGAAAAGGTCTTTGATGCCCGCGGTTTTCGCTTACCCATTATGATCTCCGGCACCATCACTGATGCGTCTGGACGCACCTTATCCGGACAAACCACCGCCGCTTTTTATCACTCGTTGCGTCATGTTGAGCCACTGTCGTTTGGCTTAAACTGCGCACTTGGGCCAGCTGAATTGCGCCAGTATGTCAAAGAGCTGAGCGATATTTGTGAGGGCTTTGTCTCCGTCCACCCCAATGCGGGGTTGCCCAACGCCTTTGGCGAGTATGAGCTTTCTCCCGAAGAGATGGCGACACACATTGATGAGTGGGCGGCGTCTGGCTTTATCAACTTGGTCGGGGGGTGCTGTGGCACTACGCCCGAACATATTCAAGCGATTAGCGACGCGGTGAAGCAACATGCGCCACGCGCGCTTCCTGATCATCCTGTGGCATGCCGTTTGTCTGGGCTCGAGCCCCTGACCATTAATGCTGATAGCTTGTTCGTCAACGTGGGGGAGCGCACCAATGTCACCGGCTCAGCACGCTTTAAACGCTTAATCGTTGAAGAGCAATATGACGAAGCGCTTGAAGTGGCATTGCAGCAAGTGGAGAACGGCGCCCAAATCATCGATATCAATATGGATGAGGGCATGTTGGATGCCGAAAAGGCCATGGTGCGATTTCTCAACCTTTGCGCGGGGGAGCCGGATATTGCCCGTGTGCCTGTGATGATTGATTCCTCCAAATGGGAGGTGATTGAAGCTGGCCTCAAGTGCATTCAAGGTAAAGGCATCGTCAACTCTATTTCGCTCAAAGAAGGAGAAGAAGCCTTTCTACACCAAGCACGTTTAGTCCGTCGCTATGGCGCGGCAGTGATCGTGATGGCGTTTGATGAGCAAGGACAGGCTGATACCCAGGCGCGGAAAGTGGAAATCTGTACGCGGGCCTATCACCTTCTGGTCGAGCAAGTTGGCTTTCCACCGGAAGACATTATTTTCGATCCTAATATTTTTGCGGTTGCCACCGGCATTGATGAGCACAATAACTACGCGGTTGATTTCATCAACGCCGTGGCCGACATTAAACAAACTCTGCCGCATGCCATGATCTCGGGCGGCGTCTCAAATGTGTCGTTTTCGTTTCGAGGCAACAATCCCGTCCGTGAGGCTATTCATGCGGTGTTTTTGTATCACTGCATCAAAAATGGCATGGACATGGGGATCGTCAATGCCGGTCAATTGGCGATTTATGATGATTTATCCGAGTCTTTGCGCCTAGCAGTGGAAGATGTGGTTCTCAACAAAGACGATGGGGCGACAGAGCGTTTGCTGGACATCGCCGACAGCTATCGCGATAGCGGGGAGAGCGAGGTCGCAGAAACCGCAGAGTGGCGTAGTTGGCCAGTGGAAAAGCGCCTTGAACATGCACTGGTCAAAGGCATTACCGAGTTTATTGTTGAAGATACCGAGCTGGCTCGCGCCGCGGCAAGTAAACCTCTAGAAGTGATTGAAGGCCCGTTGATGGCAGGCATGAACGTGGTCGGGGATTTGTTTGGTGAAGGCAAGATGTTCCTGCCACAAGTGGTGAAGTCGGCACGGGTGATGAAGCAGGCGGTGGCTTACCTTGAGCCCTACATCAATGCTGAAAAGCAGCAAGGACAGACCAATGGCAAGATCTTGCTCGCCACGGTCAAAGGGGATGTGCATGACATTGGCAAAAACATTGTTGGTGTGGTGCTGCAATGTAATAACTTCGAGATTATTGATCTCGGCGTGATGGTGCCGACCGATAAAATCCTGTCGGTGGCGCGAGAAGAAAACGTCGATATTATTGGTCTATCTGGCCTGATTACCCCATCGTTAGATGAGATGGTGAACGTGGCGAAAGAGATGGAGCGCCAAGGATTTGATATTCCTCTACTTATTGGCGGCGCGACCACGTCCAAAGCCCATACCGCGGTGAAAATTGAGCAGCATTACCATGCGCCCGTGGTCTATGTGCCCAACGCGTCACGTGCGGTGGGGGTATGCTCATCGTTATTATCCGAGACGCAGCGACCGGATTTTGTAGCCCGTTTAGCTAAAGACTATGCCGCTGTACGTGAGCAGCACCAGCGTAAAACCCCGCGCACGGCACCGGTGTCCCTTGAGCAGGCGCGCGACAATAAGTGGCAAACGGATTGGACAAACTATGTGCCTCCGCAACCGGCGAAGCCGGGCGTCCATGTGTACGATGATGTCTCGATAGCAACCTTACGTCAGTATATCGACTGGACACCCTTCTTTATGACTTGGTCACTTAGTGGCAAATTCCCGGCGATTTTGGATCACGAACTGGTGGGTGAGGAAGCGCGTCGTTTGTACCAGGACGCCAATGCTTGGCTCGATCGTTTCGAGGCAGAAGGCTTGGTGGCGGCAAAAGGGGTGTGTGGCCTCTTTCCTGCCAATAGCATTGATGATGATATTGAGGTCTATGAGGATGGGTCTCGCCAAGCGACGCTCACTATACTGAACCACTTGCGCCAGCAAACGAAAAAGCCACGTGGTGCCAACTATTGCTTGTCGGACTTTATTGCGCCAAAAAGCAGTGGCCAGCCGGATTGGATTGGCGCATTTGCGGTCACAGGTGGTATTGGCGAATATGCCCTGGCGGAAGAATACAAAGCGAAAGGGGATGATTATAACGCGATCATGATCCAGGCGGTCGCCGATAGACTCGCAGAAGCCTTTGCAGAGTATCTCCATCAGCAAATTCGAATCACCTTGTGGGGCTATGCGCCCGATGAGACGCTCGATAACGACGCGCTGATCCGCGAGCAATACCAAGGGATCCGGCCAGCGCCGGGTTATGCCGCCTGTCCTGAACACAGTGAGAAAGGCAAAATTTGGCAATTGCTGTCGGTAGAAGCGCATACGGGGATGACACTCACTGAAAGCTACGCGATGTGGCCGGGGGCGTCGGTCTCAGGTTGGTATTTTTCCCACCCTGAGTCACGCTACTTTGCGGTGGCGAAGATCCAAAACGATCAGCGAGACAGCTATGCAGCACGCAAAGGGTGGAGCAGCGAAGAAGCGGAAAAATGGCTCGGGCCGAACTTAAACGGCTAACGAAAGAAGCCAGCACATTAGCTGTGCTGGCTTCTTTATTATTCAAATAAGTCCGCGTGTAACCGCTGCACCACCTGGGTGGCATCGTCATCTTCAACCACCACACAGACATTGTGGTTGCTGGCACCGTAGCAAATCATGCGTAGTTTGTGTTGTGCTAAGGCACTGAACACCGGCGCTGTCGCGCCAGCAGTATGATTCATCTCGTTGCCAATCAGCGCCACCACCGCCAGGTTCTCGCAGATCTCGACATGACATAACTGGGTCAGTTCGGCGATAGCCGCTTCTGGCAGCTGCGGTGCGTCGCCCTGAGTGTTGGTTTGATCAAGGGTTAAAGCGACACTGACCTCCGAGGTGGTGATCAAGTCTACCGAGATTTCAAATCGTGCCAAAACCTCAAATACTTTGGCCAAAAAGCCATATGCATGGAACATGTTTAAGCTGGTCAGTGTCACCATGGTTTGGTTTCGACGTAAGGCGACGGCACGAAACAGCGGTGCCGAGTGCGCTTGTTCGCGGATCCAGGTACCGCCTTGCTCAGGCGCGCTCGCAGCCCCGACAAACACAGGAATATGTTGGCGCACTGCAGGCACTAAGGTGGATGGGTGAAGGATTTTGGCACCAAACGTGGCCATTTCTGAGGCTTCGCTAAAACTAATTTCACTGATTGGGCGCGCTTGGTCGGCAATCCGCGGGTCGGTGGTATAAATCCCCGGTACATCAGTCCAAATGGCCAAACTCTCTGCGTTCACGGCTTCGGCGAACAGTGCGGCGCTGTAGTCGCTACCACCACGGCCTAAGGTGGTGGTTTGTCCGTGGGCATCCGCGCCGATAAACCCTTGGGTGACCACTCGGTGTGTGGCTAAATGCGGAAGCAATTGGTCGTGGCACTGTGTTTGCGTCTGCTGTGGGTCAGGCTGGGCACAGCCAAACTGGCTGTCGGTGCGCAGCAATTCACGCGCATCGGCCCGTATTGTTGCCATACCTCGGCTGTTGAGTAAATGGGTGAAAATATGGGTCGAGATCAGCTCGCCGCAGGCCACCAACGCATCGGTTAAGGCCGAATCCGGAGTGGCAGCTGCTTTTTCGGCATACTCGGCAATGGCGAGATGCCAGTGGTCGACGGCTGTTTGCGTGTTTTGGCAATCAGGAAGTTGCTGCAATATTGCTTGGTGAATGGCATGAATGGCGTCTAATTTGGCTTGGCGCGCGTCAGGGTCGCTGATCCCTTTTGCCAGCGCGACCAAATGATTGGTCACACCGGCGCACGCACTGATCACGATTAAACGGGTTTGCGGGTTTTGCTCGATAACAGCGGCGCTTTGCTGCATCGCCGCTAGCGTCCCGACACTGGTGCCGCCAAACTTAGCGACTGAAATTGATGGTAATGGCCTCACGTCCTTTCCCCTCTCTGGCTAGCAGAGTCAAAAAATTAAAAATGATGGGGAACATCAGAAGTCACATCGTGACCGCGATAAATACCGCGACAAGGTAGGAAGAGCAAACGGCAGGTGTAGTCTGCCAGAAGCGCTCCACCTGTCTGTCCATATGGATGACAAGTGACAGCCTGAAGGATTCAGCCTTCAAGGCCGGCAGCGTATCGACCCCGAACGTACGCCACCTCGGCATTGTCTCCCCTGGTTATCATGCTTAGGAGTGGGGCTCCGCTTGATAACTGCCTGAGAAATGCACCTCTTCTGCATGTTCAGTCATGGGTCGGTGACCGCATGAACAGTTTTAACATTACGGGTGTGATCGCAGGGTGTCAACCGTGTTTTTACGCTCGATAGGAGCGCTGCCCAGCGCCTGCCTCTCACCCAGGCAAGAAAAGGCCATTGCCCATTATCGACCCTGACAAGAAAAGCAAATCGACGCTAGCGATCACACAGTTCATGTGCCAGAGGCTAGGGGGATGGCGAAAAAATATGCTATAACGGTGAGCTTCGGTACCAACAACAAGGATTCGTGATGGCTCGTGCAATTTCCGATATTCAGTCTTTTCAACCTGTCGCTCGCACACTGATGGGGCCAGGCCCTTCTGACATTTATCCATCGGTGCTGCAATCATTGAGTAAGCCGACATTGGGGCATCTTGATCCCTTATTCATTGCCATGATGGATGAGGTCAAGCAGCTGCTGCAGTACGCTTTTCAAACCGAAAATCCGTTTACCATTGCGGTCTCTGCCCCCGGGAGTGCCGGGATGGAAGCCTGTTTTGTCAATTTGGTGGAGCCTGGCGACACAGTGATCGTGTGTCGCAATGGCGTGTTTGGCGACCGGATGCGAGAAAACGTGGAACGCTGTGGCGCACACGCGGTGATGGTTGATGATGCTTGGGGCGATCCGGTCAATCCTGAAAAGGTTGAAGCGGCTTTGAAAGCGCACCCGGAGGCTAGCATTGTCGCATTTGTCCATGCTGAGACGTCCACAGGCGCTTGCTCAGATGCACAGGCCCTTGCCACCTTGGCGCGCGAGCATGGCTGCCTCACTATTGTCGATGCGGTGACCTCACTCGGTGGCGTGCCGTTGAAAGTCGATGAATGGCAGTTGGATGCGGTTTACTCAGGCAGTCAGAAGTGCTTATCGTGTGTGCCGGGCTTATCGCCCGTGACATTCTCGCCCCGTGCAATCGAAAAAATGCAGGCGCGCACTCACAAGGTGCAAAGCTGGTTTCTCGACCAAAGTTTGGTGTTAGGGTATTGGAGCGGCGACGGCAAACGTAKCTACCACCATACGGCACCCGTGAATAGTTTATATGCCTTACATGAAGCCCTGCTTAGATTGTATCAAGAAGGGATTGAAAACGCGTGGCAGCGCCACCGCACGATGCATCAGCGTTTAAAAGCGGGATTAGACAACCTAGGAATTGGCTTTGTGGTCGATGAACCCTATCGTTTGCCCCAGCTTAACGCCGTTTATATTCCTGAGGGCGTGGATGATGCCGCCGTGCGCCAGCATCTCCTCAACACCTATAACTTGGAAATTGGCGCGGGGCTGGGCGATCTTGCCGGCAAAGCCTGGCGGATCGGCTTAATGGGCTATGGCGCAAGGGATGAGAACATTGCCCTGTGTCTTAAAGCCCTGGAAGAGGCATTACGCTAGGGCGTCGCATGGTCTGGGAGGGTATGGCGGGTTGTCCATACCTTCGCCGCGTTTGGATACAAGTAACGCGCTTCTTGCTGGATATCGCGAGCCCGTTGACGGTCACCGATTTGCAGAGCCACCTGATAGGCGTGCTGGTAGCCAGCAAAGCGTGGTCTTTGCGCCACTTGACGCAATAATTGGTTAAGATGTTGGCGGCGCTCAGTGTCAGACAGAGTCGCCAAATTAGCCTGAAAGTGACGGCTTTGTTGTGCGTGGGCCAGCTTTTGCTGCCACCATGGATGCTGCTGATACAAGGCAAAGCGTTGTGAGCTGAGTAAAGAGTCGCGCAAATAACGATTGGCCAAATACACGGACGACAGGCACACGAGTGTCGCGATGACGAGGGCAGTGATCACGGTGCGACTGGCCATACGTTGGCTGTAACCATGAGTGAGGACTGGGTAGCGGCGATATTTACTGGTGAGGTTATCAAGCCAGTATAGCCAAAGGAGTAACAATATCCCATTAAACCACTGGGTGCCGCTCACCGGATAGATCATCAGTCCTGTGAGCGGAGGGAGCACTAAAGCAATCAAGATCCGCCGTGTTCCTGGGGGCGCACGAAAGATCCTGACGCCGATAGCCATGATCACCAACACATAGCCCAATCCAATCAATAAGCCTCCTTCCAACAACCAAAATAGCAGTGCACTGGGCAGGTTCACTGGACCCAGATGGCCGGGTTGTGAAGCAGAAAGCAATAGCAAGGCCTGCTTGCCATTCCCCATGCCTACCCCAAAAAACGGCGTTGTCTGCCATTGTTGCCACGCTAACAACAACGCACGTTGCTCGCTGGCGCTCAGCCATTGCCAACTATCTTGACCACTGAGGAAAAATACCGCCAGGATAGCGCCGAGACAGACCGCCACAAGCCAGGCTTTGTGCTGGCGCCTGGAGGCAAAGCGAGCCAAATAGGCTTGCTGTAACACGACGGCACACAAGGCAAAGAGCAGCAGCAGGGGCTGGCCTTGCATCGCTAATACGGGAATAAAAATGAAGGGGGTGACGGCCAATAAGCTTTGGCTGATAGGGTGGCGATAGCGGCCACTCGGCTCTCTGGCGAGAATGTATGCGCCTAACGTCAGCCCCGTGAGCAGCAGGGTATGCGTGACCGCTGGGGGCAAGTGAGGCACCCAGTTGTTAAACATAAAAGGTGCCATGCCCGGTGGTGGTTGATTGCCCAACACCGACAGCACCGCGAGCCAAGAGGCGAGCAAAAATACCCCGAGTAGCTTTTGCCGCTGCGAATGGTTAAAAACAAACTGCTGAAGGCTGGAGAAGAAACCGAGGCTCAGTATCAAGGCGGCCATGGCATAACCGCTATTGAGTGCCTCTGTGTGCGGATAGTAATAAGGAATAATCGCCAGGCCCGTTGCCAAACCAAGCATCCAGGTCAGTCGGCTTGCCCGCCAGGTATGTTGACGCACGACTTCCAAGCAGGCAAACCCTAAGGTAAACGCCAAGGTCAGTAGTGATAACGCTGCCGCAGGGTGACGAATGCCCACTAACGGGAGAGACACCGAATAGAGGGGCAAACAGATTAACCACAAGGCCGCTAACGCAAGCAGAAATGGGGCTGTTAGCGGCTTTCTTATTACGCGACTCGGCGGCAGCGCTGAGGTCATTATCGCTCCAACATAGGTTTGAGGAAGTGGGCGGTGTGGCTACCCAAAACATCGACGATGTCTTCTGGCGTACCTTGCGCGATGATYTCACCGCCGCCGTTACCGCCCTCAGGTCCTAAGTCGATGATCCAGTCCGCGGTTTTTATCACATCCAGATTATGCTCGATTACCACGATAGTGTTGCCCTGTTCGCGCAAGCGATGCAAGACATTAAGCAGTTGTTGAATATCATGGAAATGAAGCCCTGTGGTCGGCTCATCGAGGATGTAGAGCGTTTTACCCGTATCCCGTTTAGACAACTCTCGGGCTAACTTAACCCGCTGTGCTTCACCGCCCGATAAGGTGGTGGCGGCTTGGCCAAGGCGAATATAGCTCAGGCCAACATCCATCAACGTCTGTAGCTTGCGCTTGATCGCGGGCACGGCGTCGAAAAACTCACGCGCGTCCTCGACGGTCATCTCCAGCACTTCATCGATGGTCTTGCCTTTATAGCGCACTTCCAATGTTTCCCGGTTATAGCGCTTGCCTTTACACACATCACAAGGCACATACACATCGGGTAAGAAATGCATTTCCACTTTGATTACGCCATCCCCTTGGCAGGCTTCACAGCGACCGCCGCGCACGTTAAAGCTGAAGCGACCCACTTTATAGCCGCGCGCACGCGCTTCTTGCGTGCCGGCAAACAGCTCACGGATCGGAGTAAAGATCCCCGTATAAGTGGCTGGGTTTGAGCGTGGGGTACGGCCAATAGGGCTTTGGTCAATATCGATCACCTTATCAAAGTGCCCCAAGCCATCAATCGATTGATACGGCGCGGGATCAGCGGTGGTCGCGCCGTTCAATTGCTGGTGGGCGACTTTAAAGAAGGTGTCATTGATAAGCGTTGACTTGCCTGAGCCTGACACACCCGTCACGCAGGTAAGGAGTCCGACAGGTAGGTGAAGATCAACGTTTTTCAGGTTGTTGCCCGTTGCCCCTTTCAGGGTCAACATTTTGTTCGGGTCGCGCTCAATACGCTTTGCAGGCACCTTGATCGCTTGCTTGCCACTTAGATACTGGCCTGTCAGTGACGACTCACTGGTCAGTATGTCCTCTAAACTGCCTTCGGCAACAATGTGACCCCCATGTGCCCCGGCCCCCGGGCCAATATCAATGATATAGTCGGCCGCACGTATGGCATCTTCATCATGCTCGACCACCATCACGGTGTTCCCCAGATCGCGCAGGTGCTCCAAGGTGTCAAGCAAGCGGGCATTGTCACGCTGGTGCAGGCCGATAGAGGGCTCATCCAGAACATACATGACGCCCACCAAGCCCGCGCCAATTTGGCTGGCCAGTCGAATACGCTGTGCTTCACCGCCAGAGAGGGTATCGGCACTGCGCGATAAATTCAGGTAATTGAGCCCTACATTGACCAAAAACCGTAGCCGGTCATGGATCTCTTTCATCACCTTTTCGGCAATCTTGGCGCGCTGTCCGGTTAAGGTAAGCTGTTCAAAGAAGTCTAGCGCCTGTTGAATGCTCAGCTCACAAATCTCGGGTAGATTGTGGCCGTCGATAAACACGTGACGAGCTTCTTGGCGTAAGCGTGAGCCGCCGCAGCTGGCACAGGGTTTAGTAGCGATATATTTGGCCAGTTCATCGCGCACGGCATTCGATTCGGTGTCACGGTAGCGACGCTCCATATTGTTGAGGATCCCCTCAAACGGATGTTTGCGTACACGAATATCGCCCCGATCGTTGACGTATTTGAACTCGATCTCTTTCGGCCCTGACCCATACAAGAGAATGTCCTGAATGGTGCCGGAAAGATCCTGCCATGGCTCTTCCAAATCAAACCCGTAATGCTCAGACAGCGAGCGTAGCATTTGGAAGTAATAAAAATTACGCCGATCCCAGCCGCGGATCGCGCCCCCCGCCAAGCTAACCGCTGGGTTTTGAATCACCCGCTTGGGATCAAAATACTGTTGCACTCCCAAGCCGTCACAGGTACCACAGGCACCGGCTGGATTATTAAAGGAGAACAGGCGAGGTTCAAGCTCTTGCATGCTGTAACCGCAGTGTGGGCAGGCAAAGTTGGCGGAAAAAATGATCTCTTCCCCTTCACCGTCCATCCAACTGATCACCGCGCTGCCGCCTGTTAGCTCGAGCGCAGTCTCAAAAGATTCCGCCAAACGCTGTTGCTGATCATCGCGCACTTTAAAGCGGTCGACCACCACCTCAATGGTGTGCTTTTTCTGCAGCTCGAGTGTCGGCGGATCGGACAGATCGCACACTTCACCATTGATCCTTGCACGGATAAACCCTTGTGCGGCGAGGTTCTCAAGGGTCTTAACATGCTCTCCTTTACGGTTTTTAATGATCGGCGCGAGCAGCATCAGCTTGCTGCCCTCTGGCAGCGCGAGCACTTTATCGACCATCTGACTAATGGTCTGAGCGGCCAAGGTCACATCGTGAGTGGGACAGCGTGGCTCACCGACACGGGCATAGAGCAAGCGCAAGTAATCATACACTTCAGTGATGGTGCCGACCGTTGAGCGTGGATTGTGCGAGGTGGACTTTTGCTCTATCGAGATAGCAGGCGACAGGCCCTCAATATGGTCAACATCGGGTTTTTCCATCAAGGAAAGAAACTGGCGTGCATACGCTGACAAGGATTCAACGTAGCGGCGCTGGCCTTCTGCGTATAAGGTATCGAAAGCCAATGATGACTTTCCGGAACCAGACAGGCCAGTGATCACGATCAGCTTGTCGCGAGGGATGGTGAGGTTGATGTTTTTGAGGTTGTGCGTGCGCGCGCCTCTGACGTCGATATTGTCCATTATTATCCTACTACTCAGTCAGCTCACTGGTTGGTCGCCTAGTATTAGACATGACCATGACCAAATAAAAAGGCTGTATATTTACACAGCCTTTACATGAAGGGGAAAACACGCGATCCGACGCGATTAACGTTATCGGCGATTTTTCACCGTCGCTTCGTCTTTATTGCGTCCGCCAAGGTAGTGATGTTGGTAGCAGTGGTTGGTGGCTTCAATAAAGCCTTCCACGCTGCCACAATCAAAGCGCTCACCTTTAAATTTGTACGCCAGTACACAGCCTGATTGTGCCTGTTTGAGCAGCGCATCGGTGATCTGCACTTCGCCGTTTTTACCCGGCGGGGTCGTTTCTAACAGATCAAAGATATCTGGCGTCAGAATATAGCGGCCAATGATGGCAAGGTTGCTTGGCGCATTGCCCGGATCGGGTTTTTCCACCATATTATCTACGCGGAAAAGGTCATCTTTGATCTCTTGGCCGGCAATCACACCATATTTATGGGTCTCATCTTCCGGCACCTCTTCCACCGCGACAATCGAGCAACGGAATTGATTATATAAGGCCACCATTTGTTTGAGGACGCCGTTATCAGGATGGATGCAAAGATCATCGGCGAGTACGACGGCAAAGGCTTCGTCGCCAACCAGCTCACGGCCGGTTAAAATCGCATGCCCCAGACCGCGCATTTCGTGTTGGCGAATGTAAGTAAAAGAGGCTTTTTCAATGGTGTTGCGGATGTCATCGAGTAGCACTTCTTTGTTGGTGCCACTGATCTGATGTTCCAGTTCATAGTTCTTATCAAAGTGATCCATGATGGCATGCTTACCACGCCCCGTGACGATACACATGCCGTTGATACCCGCTTCCAAGGCTTCATCCACGCCGTATTCAATCAAAGGCTTGTTGACCACTGGCATCATCTCTTTGGGCATCGATTTGGTTGCCGGTAAAAAGCGGGTGCCATAGCCAGCCGCTGGGAACAGACATTTTTTAATCATCTCAGATCCTTTCTTTTATATTGGGTGGCGACGGATCTTTATTCGGTCGACACCACCAAGCGGGTTGCTAGCAAGCGGCTGCTAACAATGTTATCTGGGTCAATAGTTTGCTGGGTTCAGTGCGGCTAAGCAAGTCCTACGCACCAATGCCCCCAGATAGCGTGACCACACCCGCGTTGCTTAGTCCGCATGGGCGGAAAAATGTGTCATAAATGCATCGGTAAAGGCCGATAAGGATGCAGAGGGAAGGGCATTAATCCCCGCCGCAGCAGCGCGCCCTCCGCCCGTGATGAACTGCTCCGCCAATTGCGCGGCCCCAGTGGGACGATTTAACGGGGCACGAATGCTGACCATCCACTCTCCTCCGGGCATAGGGGTGAGCACAGCATGGGCGCGGTCAGGGTGACGGTTGGCTAACTGGTTGCCAAGCATGCCGCTGATTCTCCGTGCCCACGCGGTATCAGGGAGCAGATAGACCTGGGCGTTTTCATCGCTAAGCTCGGGGCTGAGGGTTTGGGCGCGCTCCCGATCGTGTTGATACGCATTAGCTAATTCCATCACCATGTCCGGATAAGCACGCATAAAAGCATCGGGGGTCGAAAAGCCACACAGGTGGCGGTATAACACCGCGGGCGGGATAATCAGATCATCCAAGCTCGCGCCATAGCTGTTGTAATTGAGGTAGTGGCCGAGCTGCTCTAAGCGTGCACGGGTATGTTCGTCAATACCCGACTGTCGGGCGAGGGCATTAGCCGTGCGATCCAGGTTATCGCCATACGCGCCAACCAACGCCCATTCTCGATACTGGCCACCGAGAAGCTTGTCGATAATAAGCGCGGTACAAGTATTGGCACGGGTATGAATATGCGCGTCTAACAACGGCGAGTCAGGGATGGGGCCACTTTGGTGATGATCGGCGTAGAAAACATGCGCGCCCGAGGCGAGCAGTGTGGCAAGTGGCTCTTGATTTTTCGCCATCGAAATATCGAGTACAGTGACCTGTTCGGTGTCGGTGGGTACCTGTTTTAACAGGGCAATATCGCGTTTCACCCCAGTCACTAACGTGGTGGCTTGTGGGTGTGCTAAGCGCCATTGCACCAGCGCGGTAAGCCCATCTGCATCCCCGTTAAAGACATCAAACCCCATACCGTGACTTCCTTGTTAATTGAGTGACGCGCCATCTTACCTTGATTGACGAGCTTGGCCCAACTAGCGGTGATCGTCGTCAGCGCCAGGGTAGGCCTCAAGCCCTGTTGAGCCAATTAAGGATAAATTGTTTTTCGCCCAAAACACCGCTTGCACCCGGTTTCTGACATTGATTTTCTTGAACACATTATAAAGATGCGACTTGACGGTGTGTTCACTGACGTCCAATGCACGGGCTATATCTTGGTTGGAAGCGCCCGTGACTAGGTGGCGTAGGATTTGTTGTTCACGGTTGGTCAGGACAATGGTCTGCTCATCGATCGCTTGTTGGTGGTGCTGCTGATAATAGTGAATTAACGCGGCCATTTTATGACGGGGTAGCCAGTACTCGCCAGAGAACATTTTTTCGATGCCGTAACACAGATGCCGGATCTCATCTTCTTTTTTGAAGACCCCTTTGATAAATGGCCAGCTGGCGAGTTCTTTGGCACTTAAATCATGTGCATTGAGCAGCGCAAAGACATGTTGGTCGGCAAAGGGGATCAGCGATTGTTTTAGCTGCTCGGTGGCCATATCATCAAAGGCGTTTAAGTCGACCAGCACCAGGCCTGGGCGGGCGGTGAGCTTGTCGGTGATCGCATCGGGCGTGACGAGCTCAACCTCGCTATGGATTTCTTTTTCCAAGCATGTCATCAGTGCAGACACAGACATGCTGGGCTGAGAGATAAGAAGCAGAGTGTAACTATCTGAGGTGGTTTCGGCCTGGTTCATAAGCATCCTACTGATGATGACTCAACATGCGTATCCGCACATGACGTCAGTGGGATGATCACCGACGTCAAGGCTGGGCAAGCTTTCCATCAGTCTAAACCATTTTTATCTTTAAGGTATACGTTGCGAGGGATAACCCATTGTGCCGACGCGTTAACTGCAGAATATGGAAACAGATCGCGTGGAAAAGCTTCGAACCTCTGGGGTGCTCGTGCTAGACTTCCTCCTTATTTATCCAGTTTGCGAAATCGTTTCGCGCGCAACCAAGAACAGTGGGAGTCACCTATGGCCAGCCGTGGCATAAACAAAGTCATCTTGATTGGTAATTTGGGCAACGATCCGGAAATCCGTTACCTCCCCAACGGCGGTGCGGTGGCGAACCTCAGCCTCGCGACCTCAGAGTCATGGCGTGATAAAAACACCGGTGAGATGCGTGAGAAAACAGAGTGGCACCGTGTTGTGCTGTTCGGTAAAACCGCCGAAGTCGCGGGTGAGTATCTGCGCAAAGGCTCTCAGGTGTATATCGAAGGTCAACTGCAGACACGTAAGTGGCAAGACCAAAACGGGCAAGACCGTTACACCACGGAAGTCGCGGTACAGCCGTTTAGTGGCAGCATGCAAATGCTGGGTGGCCGTGGTGGTCAGAACCAAGGTCAGCCCATGCAGCAGTCACCGCAGCAGCAAGGTGGATGGGGACAGCCTCAGCAGCCTAAGCAACCACAGCAAAACTTTAACCAACAGCCACCGCAACAACAGTCGGCACCACAGCCACAGTCGCAACCTCAGCAGCAATATAACGATTTGCCTGATTTTGACGACGACATTCCGTTCTAAAACGCGCGGCGTGAAATGGCGTGTCAACGCCAAGGTTGTTGCAACGAAAAAGCCCCGGTTGGGGCTTTTTGCGTTTTGGCATGGTCGGTCACTGAACGGAAGGAGTTAGGCGACGCCAGGCCCTGCTTTTAAGAAGTGTGGCAGTTGTGTCGGCGTTGGACATTTTAACTGGCCCATCACTTGCGTCATTTGTTGGGTGAGCATGTCTATTGCATGCTCACCGCCGTGGTGACCCACCGCGCCACAGGCATAGACAAAAGTGCGGCCCAGCAAGGTAAAGTCAGCGCCCATGGCCATCGCTTGGGCCACATTCCCGCCGCTTTGTACGCCACTGTCCATCAATAGTTTAATCTTGTCACCATATAAGCGCTTGATGGTTTGAATGGTATCCAGTGGCGACTCGCCAACATCTAACTGACGCCCCCCGTGGTTAGATAAGACCACCGCGTCGGCCCCGAGCGCAACCGCTTGTTTGACATCGTCTGGGTTGACCAAGCCTTTTAGTACCAAGGGGCCGTCCCAGTTATCGCGGATCACCTTAAGGCTGTCGAAGTCGACGGCGCCCATCACCGTATTGTTCATAAAGTTGGCCAGTTCGCTGGTGGGCATGTTTTTTGGCATATAAGGCTTGAGGGTTTGCATTTCAGGTACACCGGCCAGTAACGTCTGCCAGCTCCACGCCGGACACTGCATCATTTGCAGGATATTGCGAAGGTTCATTTTCGGCGGCATCGCCAAGCCATTTTTTATATCGCGCGGACGATAACCGAAGGTCGGCACATCCACGGTCACCACCAGTACCTTATACCCTGCGCGTTTGATACGCCCCATGAGATCCTCACGGATCTTGGCATCCGTCGGATTATAGAGTTGATACCACGCCGTTCCCTCAGAGATCTCGGCGATGGTTTCAAGACTCGCTGAGGATACGGTGCTGAGTACATAAGGAAGCTTTGCTCGATAGGCCGCTTTCGCTAGAATTTCCGGGGCCTTGGGCCACATTAACCCTTGAAGTCCCACAGGGGCGACACCAAAAGGCGCGGCATAGCGTTGGCCAAATAACTCGACGGATAAGTCGATCTCTGGGGTAGGTGCAAGCAAGTCAGATTGCAGTTTTACGTGTTCAAACGCCCCGGCATTGTGCGCCACGCCAATCTCATCATGGCAACCGCCACAAAGGTAATCAAAGGCGAACGCGGGGATACGCCGCTTTGCGGCGCGTTTGAGAGAAGGAGTATCAGGGTATTTAGGATTATAATAGGCCATGGGTCTCGTGCCTTGTTGCGGTGAGTGTCTTGGCTCACCCTAGCGCAGTGATTGTTATCGATATATAGATAAAAGATAAAATACTTTTTCCAAAATCGGCTAAGCCCTGATGAAGCTTGGTATTACCTATGCTTTAACGGCACACTAAACGTACAAGCCTTTAACTTTTTGTTTAATAAAGTCGATGAATAATTTGGTTTTGGTGTGGTTGTACTCCAGCTTAGGGTAGTAGGCGTAGGCCGATAATCGTGGTTGCTTAAGGGCTGGCAGCACCGGGACCAATAAGCCTTGATCGATTTCTTTCTGCACCGTCCCGGCGCCCCCTAAAATGATCCCCATACCAATCACGGCAGCACTGACTAAGGCTTCAGGGTTAGGTGAGACAAAATTCCCGGATAATTGTAAGCGGGTGCCATCTTCAAACACCCGCTCTTGAGGCTGATGTRAATTACCGTACAGCAAAATATTGTGTTGGGTTAACTGCTCGGGTGCGGTGATAGGAGGATGGCGTTCGAGATAGGCAGGGGCGGCAAAAAAGCCAGGTTGAAAATCAAATAACTTAGCGGCGATGTAGCTGGCGGAGTTAAAATATTCGAGTTCACGGCTGATCACCACGTCTAGGTTCAGATCCGGCAGCTGACCAGGGGTGAGGGTGGTGAGTTCGACTTTGATTTTCGGGTAAATCTCAAGAAACTCAGCAATAAAGTTGACCAGAAAGCGGTTCCCTGTCACCAATGGTGCCCCGATACGCAACACACCACTGACCTCACCAAAGGTGGAGGTGGTCTCACTGACTAATTGTTGCCAGTCGTCGACCCACGTCTTGGCGCGATGGTAGAAGAGATCGCCCGCATCCGTCATCGACAGACTGCGCGTGGTGCGTTTGAGCAATTGCACGCCCAATTGGCGCTCTAGCCAGCTTAAGCGTTTTGAAAGGGCAGAGCTTGAGGTGTGTAGCTTGGTGGCCGCTTGGGCTAGCGAGCCATGATCCACCACGCAGATAAAGCTTTGTGTACAGGTAATCCAGTCCATGAGTCCTCGTTGCGTAAAAAGACAGCCACCGATTCGTGGTCTAGGCATTCACATTATGATAACCAAGCCTGATAATAGCGGCTATTAGCCCCCAAAGGCGACCCAAGTCAGCAGAGAATCATGGATAGAACAGCCAATGCGATCAAAGTCAGCGGTATGAAGCTGACCAACCGACTCGTAGCATTTGTCACCCTTATTGTGGTGTGCGCCATTTTTGTGTTGTTTATTGGCGGTGCGATCAGTTTTCGCCAGTTAGGGATTGATTTTATCTCGCATTATGTCGATGGCATGGTGGAGGTCATCGATCAAGAGATGGCAGGCGATCAGCGCGATAACCAATACTTTTCGCGTTGGCTCCCCAAGATGTTGAAAGCCAGTGATGTAACGTCCCTAACGATTTACTCGGACGCTGGCATTCTGTATCAATACGAACAAATTCAGTACCAGACAGTTGCTAACCAGCAGGTGATCTCGCGCGATATTCCTTTGGAGAGCAACCCTGGTTTTGCCGTCAAATTGACCTTCGTACCGCCTTATGCGGAGTTTGCCTATTCGATTGGTCCATTGTCCTCGTTATCGGCGGCGATTTTGGTGATTGTATTGGGGCTCACATGGGGGATCCGTTGGCTCCGGCGTCAGCTGTATGGCAGTGAGGTGCTCGAGCAGCGTGGCCGACTGATTTTAGCAGGGCGACTCGACGATGCGCAGCAAGGCGACCCCCGCGAGTGGCCAATCCCAGCCAGTGCGGCGTTGACTCAGCTTATCGAAGAGCTTAAAGAAGCCCGCCAAGAGCGAAGCCGCTTTGATACCTTTATTCGCACCAACACCTTTTTAGACCAACTCACCGGCGCTGCGAATCGAGTGATGTTTGATAATCGCCTGCATACCCTGGCCAGTGATGATGCCAGCCAAGGTAGTGTGATCTTGGTGCGAGTGGCAGAATGGGAAGATTTGGTGGCGCAGCATGGGCAAGAAGCCGCCGACCAACTGATTCAAGCGATTGGCAATGTCCTGTCTAATGCGATTCAGCGCTTTCCCGATGCGGTGCTGGCGCGCTATTTTGCCTCGGATTTCGCCATTTTACTGGTCAACCAAGCTGGAGACGAAGTGCATCCCTTTTTAGCGCAAATCACCAATGCGTTAGATAAGCTCGCTCCCCCGGAGGCACTTGATCAAGACAACTGGTTTCATCTTGGCATGACCTCGTTTGGTGCCAGTGAGCGACGTGGACGATTAATGGACGAAGCCGAGCGCGCACTTAAAGCGGCGGTACTAACCGGCCAGAATGGTTGGTCACAGTTCGATAAGCAACTCAGCCAACTGGATAAGCGGGGCAGTGTGCGTTGGCGGACGTTGCTCGAGTCGGTGATGGCAGGAGAGGGACCGATGCTTTATCGCCAACCTGTGTTTGCGCGAGATGGCAAAACCCGCCTTCATTATGAACTTTTAGGCCGAATTAAGGACGAAAAGGGCAAGGTACTCAAGGCTTCGCGCTTTTGGCCAGGCGTCGAGTGGGTCGGTATGGATGTGGCGTTTGACAAGGCGACCATGGGTCGCGCGCTGTGGTGGTTAAAAACGCGTGACTATATCGATAACTACGCCGTCAATGTAAGTGCATACTCACTTTGTCAACGTGAGTTTGTGGTGTGGCTGCGCGATATCTTGCTACAAACGCCACGCAGTACCTTGAATCGCTTACTGGTGGAAGTGTCTGAAGGCGCTTTGGTTTCACACTTTGATGCGGCGCGGCCTTGCTTACGAATGATTGCCGCGTTAGGGTGCCGTCTAGTTGTTGACCAAGCAGGTAGAACGATAGTGAGCACTCACTATGTTAAGGATATTCAACCAGCCTATATCAAGCTTCACCGTAGTTTGGTGCGCAATATTGACCAACGACCAGAGAACCAGTTGTATTTACGCAGCGTGTTAGGTGCTTGTGAGGCCACCACTACCGAGGTACTGGCGGTGGGCGTGGAAACCAATGAGGAATGGTCTGTGGTGAAAGAACTGGGTGTCGCTGGCGGACAAGGGCGGCTGCTTGGGGCGGAAATGTCTCCGCATCCGGCACAGAGAAAACGCCGCCGATGGGGGAAGCGATGAGTCCAGCTATCAAGCTCTCCCACCAACACGGACGCGGATGGTTAGAAGCCTTACTCGTCGTCAGTATCTTGTCGGTGCTGGTGGTGATTGCGATCCCGAAGTTTTACGATTATGAGGCGGATGCCAATGTGTCAGCGCTTAAAGGCTTAAAAAGCGGTATCGAAAGCGCCATGACGCAAACACATGCATTGGCCGAAAAGAAAAAGGTCAGTGATCAGGCTGAACACACACTGACCGTCAATGGCACGTCCATTCGCGTTTCTTATGGCTACCCCGAGATCAGTGCCCTGCCTGAGTTAGTGACGGCGCTGAAGGATGCAACGCGTTGGCAGTTACGACGCTATCCAGATAAGAATCGGGTCGACTTGATCTGGCTGTTCCATGAGCAGCCCGCGACGGATTGTTACTTAACGTATAACGAGGCAACGGCGTCAACGAAGGCATCGACGCAGTTGGTGATCCATCAGTCATGCCAATCACCAACCCGAGAAAGACAACAGGAATAATGTGTTGTTGATGAAAAAAACATCAAAATGACAGCGCATTGAAAAAAAACACAGATCTCATTCAGGTTTACAGCACCGTATCTTGCCGCTTACCTTACGCGTTGATACATTTAGCTCAATTTGTCTGATTTCATAGCTTGCAGGATTAATCGACCATCATGTTTAAGAAACTTCGCGGGATGTTTTCCAACGATCTATCCATTGACTTGGGAACCGCCAATACACTGATTTACGTAAAAGAACAGGGCATTGTTCTGGATGAGCCGTCTGTTGTTGCTATTCGCCAAGACCGTGCAGGCTCTCCCAAGAGTGTGGCTGCTGTGGGTCATGATGCGAAGCAGATGCTAGGTCGAACACCGGGGAACATTGCCGCGATTCGTCCGATGAAAGACGGTGTGATTGCTGATTTCTACGTCACAGAAAAAATGCTGCAGCACTTTATCAAATCGGTACACGATCACAGCTACATGCGTCCAAGCCCGCGCGTCTTGGTGGCGGTACCTTGTGGCTCAACCCAAGTTGAACGCCGAGCCATCCGTGAGTCGGCATTAGGGGCCGGTGCCCGTGAAGTCTACTTAATTGATGAGCCGATGGCGGCAGCGATTGGCGCAGGCTTGCCGGTGTCCGAAGCAACCGGTTCGATGGTGATCGATATCGGCGGCGGTACCACAGAAGTGGCGGTCATTTCGCTTAATGGCGTGGTGTATTCATCGTCGGTCCGTATTGGTGGGGATCGTTTTGATGAGTCTATCATCAATTATGTTCGCCGAAATTATGGCAGCTTGATTGGTGAAGCCACTGCAGAGCGGATTAAGCATGAAATCGGGTCCGCCTACCCAGGCGATGAAGTGCGTGAAATTGAGGTACGTGGTCGTAACCTCGCTGAAGGGGTGCCGCGTAGCTTCACGCTTAACTCCAATGAGATCTTAGAAGCCCTGCAAGAGCCGCTAACTGGGATTGTCTCTGCGGTGATGGTGGCGCTCGAGCAATGCCCACCGGAGCTAGCATCTGATATTTCTGAGCGTGGCATGGTGATCACCGGCGGTGGTGCGCTGCTACGTGATCTTGATCGCTTGCTGACCGAAGAAACCGGTATTCCAGTGGTCGTTGCCGAAGATCCACTGACGTGTGTCGCGCGTGGCGGGGGTAAAGCGCTGGAAATGATCGATATGCACGGCGGTGATCTTTTTAGCGAAGATTAACGTGACTGCGCCTACAAACAGGTCGTTTTCATTATGAAACCTATGTTTGGCAGAGGACCCTCTCTGCAATTGCGCCTGTTTTTCGCTCTTTTACTATCAGTCAGCCTTATGCTGGCTGATAGTCGTCTTGATGCGTTCGCTGGGGTGCGTTATTTCCTAAACACGTTGGTGGCGCCGCTACAATATGCGTCCAACGTCCCGCGCGACACGCTAGATGAACTGGTGATGCAGTTTCGTTCTCACCAACGTTTGGTGGCAGAGAACCGCGCATTGCGAAAGCAGGTGTTACAACTGGAAAGTGATCAGCTTCTGTTAGCGCAGACAGAGCGTGAAAATCAGCGTCTACGCGAGCTGCTGGGCTCGTCGTTTATTCGTGATGAACGCAAAATGGTGGCTGAAGTCATGGCCGTTGACTCGGACCCTTATAAACATCAAGTCATGCTAGATAAAGGGCGGACGAATGGCGTGTATGAAGGGCAACCGGTGATCAACGAGCACGGGGTGGTTGGCCAAATTGCGTATGTGGGTGCCCACAATAGCCGCGTGCTACTGCTGACCGATCCCACCCATGCGATCCCCGTTCAGGTCATGCGCAATGATATTCGGGTGATTGCGTCTGGGCGCGGGTCGACCCACTACGTCGGGTTGGACAATATTCCTAGCAGCACGGACATTAAAGTGGGTGACAAATTAGTCACCTCGGGACTGGGCGGAGTCTTTCCTGAAGGCTACCCGGTGGGCACGGTGACGGAGTTTTCGTTTGATAACAAGCGCCCGTTTGCGCAAGTGCGAGCCACCACAGCGGTGAAGTTTGATCGCCTGCGTTATCTGCTTTTGGTGTGGCCAACTCCCGAAAAGGGCGAGAACGCGCGCCCGGATCAGCCTGTCGCGCAGTCGTCGTCAGACACCGCACCATCACCTGATACAGCGCCATCGTCAGATGGTGAGGGAGAAGCGCCGTAATGGCAAATGTGACATTTCGCGGCCAGTTTGTCGTCTGGCTCTCTTTTATCATTGCGCTGATTTTGCAAGCCGCTCCCTGGCCGGGGGAACTGGCTCCCTTTCGTCCTTCTTGGGTCTTGCTCGTCACGTTTTATTGGGTGCTGGCATTACCCCATCGGGTGAATGTTGGTACGGCGCTAGTACTCGGCCTGTTATGGGATTTAATGTTGGGCTCAACCCTTGGGGTGCGCGGCTTGATGATGGCGATTTTGGTCTACATCGTGGCGCTGAACTTTCAATTGTTACGCAACATGTCGTATTGGCAGCAGGCACTCTTGTTGGCATTACTGACCTTGGCGGGAAAATTGATCGAGTTCTGGGCGGAGTACTTGGTGTCTAACGTACAGTTTAACCCAGAGCAGCTTTGGGCCGGTGTGCTTAATTTTATACTCTGGCCTTGGATCTTTCTGTTATTGCGCCGTTTACGTCGTCGCTTTGCCATTCGCTAACGCACTAATCGTAAAGAGGTATCATGAGCTGTGACTTATATCTGGCCTCGGGGTCGCCTCGACGTCATGAATTACTCACCGAAATGGGCGTGAATTTTTCCCGGGTGGTGGTCGATGTAGCGGAGCAACAACAGGCCGGTGAGTCCCCTTACGCCTACGTGTCGCGCTTATCGCAAGACAAGGCACGAGCAGGGGTGGTGCAAACCGGTGGCCATACCCCGGTGCTCGGTGCGGATACTATTGTGGTAGATGGCGAGCAGGTACTCGAAAAGCCTGATGATAAAGCGGAGGCAGTCCGAATGCTTAAGCAACTGTCAGGACGCGAGCACCAAGTGATGACCGCGGTCACTGTCGCCWATGCCATGAAGCAGATCACCACTGTGGTGACCACCAAGGTATGGTTTTGTACGCTCAGTGATGAGCAGATTGAGGCGTATTGGCAATCGGGCGAGCCCGTCGATAAGGCTGGCGCCTATGCGATTCAAGGGCTGGGCGGTAAATTTGTGACACGTATTGATGGTAGCTATCACGCCGTGGTTGGTTTGCCACTGTATGAAACCGAGCAGCTGCTCAAACAATTTTCGGTCTGAGCGCACATCTGTCGCTAGGCCCCACTTTTGAGAGATTCGGGGAAACCATGAGTGCGGAACTGCTAATAAACGTCACCCCTAGCGAGACGAGGGTGGCGATGATTGATGGGGGGAACCTCCAAGAAATCCATATCGAACGTGAAGCAAAGCGTGGCATTGTAGGCAATATCTACAAAGGTAAAGTCAGTCGTGTGTTGCCTGGCATGCAGGCAGCCTTTGTCGATATTGGCCTAGAGAAAGCGGCGTTCTTACATGCCTCAGATATTGTTCCTCATACCGAGTGCGTGTCGGAAAATGAGAAGCAACAATTCCAAGTGCGCGATATCTCCGAATTGGTTCGCCAAGGGCAAGATATTGTGGTGCAAGTGGTCAAAGATCCGCTGGGCACCAAGGGCGCGCGTCTTACCACCGATATTACCTTGCCTTCGCGTTATCTGGTCTTTATGCCGGGAGCGGCCCATGTTGGGGTATCACAACGCATTGAAAGTGAAGATGAACGTAAGCGCCTAAAAAGCATTGTCAGTGATTACTGTGACGAATTGGGTGGTTTTATTATCCGTACTGCCGCTGAAGGGGCAACAGACAATGAGATGGCGCAAGACGCCGCTTTTTTAAAGCGTCTGTGGAATAAGGTGTTAGAGCGTCGCACGCGTTATCCCGCCAAATCCATGCTGTATGGTGAGCTGGCACTGGCACAGCGCATTGTGCGTGACTTTGTGGGCACCGAGCTGGATTTAATTCGGGTGGATTCCAAGCAAGCCTATGAAAAACTCCAAGAGTTCACCTCTGAGTTTGTGCCGGAGCTGGCCGATAAAT
This sequence comes from Salinivibrio sp. ML323, assembly GCF_001995745.1. Classification (NCBI taxonomy): domain Bacteria; kingdom Pseudomonadati; phylum Pseudomonadota; class Gammaproteobacteria; order Vibrionales; family Vibrionaceae; genus Salinivibrio; species Salinivibrio sp. ML323. The sequence goes on from NZ_MUES01000001.1 coordinate 27,416, forward strand.
TGGTGTATTACGACGGCCAGGTGCCGATTTTTGACATGTACGACACCGAAAATGAAATTCAACGCTCATTGGAGCGCAAGGTTCAGCTCAAGTCTGGCGGCTATCTGATTATCGATCAGACCGAGGCGATGACCACCATTGATATCAATACAGGTGCGTTCGTCGGGCGACGGAACCTGGATGAGACTATCTTTAATACTAATATTGAGGCCACACGTGCGATTGCTCGCCAATTGCGGCTAAGAAACCTAGGCGGGATCATCATTATCGATTTTATCGATATGAGCACCGATGAGCACCGGCGTCGCGTGTTGCACTCACTCGAGCAGGCGCTCAGCCAAGACAGGGTAAAAACCAATATCAATGGCTTCACCCAGCTAGGGCTAGTGGAAATGACACGCAAACGTACGCGAGAAAGTATTGAACATGTGCTGTGCGGTGGCTGTCCAACCTGTGACGGACGAGGCTCGGTCAAAACGGTAGAAACTGTCTGCTACGAAGTGCTACGTGAAATCACGCGCGTTAACCGCATTTATGAAGCGGATAAGTTTGTGGTGTACGCGGCCCCGGCGGTGATTGAGGCATTGGCAGAGGAAGATTCGCACCTTGTGGCGGAGTTGGAAGTGTTTATTGGCAAGCAAGTGAAAGTGAAATCCGAGCCTTTATACACGCAAGAACAGTTTGATGTAGTAATGATGTAATCCATGGCCTGGATGAGAAAGGGTATGCGCTGGCTAACGGTCAGCGCCATCAGTGTCATCGTGATAACCGCCTTGCTAATCGGCGGTTTGCGCTTTCTATTGCCCAATATGGATATATTGCAAGCCCCATTGCGGCAATGGGTGTCTGAGCAAACCGGTTTTAGTGCGCAAGTGGAAGGCATTGCTGGCCAGTGGCGCAATCTAACGCCGTCATTGCAACTTGAAAACGTCGCGCTCGCCACCAGCGACAACGGCCCCCCGTTGTTAACCGCTCGCGCCATTAATTYGCAATTGGATGTCTCTGCCACCCTCATTCGGCGTCAGCCCGTCTTTTCCCATGTCACCCTCGATGGACTGGTGTTCGATACCGGTCAACTACCCGATAAAAACACCCAAGCGGGTGTGCGAGAGCGACTAGAAGACTTATTCTTGGCGCGACTGGGACAATTTTCCATCCCCAATGCCAAGGTGATCCTGGTCACCCCTTCGCTGGAAACCCAAACACTGGTGATCAGTGACTTGTTTTGGCGCAATAACCAAGGTGAGCACCAGGTACAAGCCAGGCTTGGCATGCAAGGCACGCAACTCGATAAGGTGCGAGTGAATGCCGCTTTCCGCGAAACGGACGGCTTGAGTACGTTAACGGGCGACGTTTATTTGGCCAGTGAGGCGATGGATATTGCCCCTTGGTTGACGAAAAATCTGACGCCATCCGCCACGATCAACACCGCCCGTTTAGACGCAAAAGCCTGGGTCAGGGTGGAGCAGGGGCGTGTCGACAATGGACTGTTGTCGATTGATCATTTCGCGTTAGCGTGGCAAGAGGGTGATCACCAAGCGAAGCAATGGGCGATAAAAGACAGTCAGGTTCAGTGGCAGGCTGTCGATGAACAGACGTGGCGTCTCGACACGGATGGGCTATGGGTACAAACCGGCGCGACCACTCAGGCAGCGCTGTCACAGCTCTCTTGGCAGGGGGCGCTCGACAACTGGCGTCTCAATGCGGCGAATGTTGATATTGCCTCTTTACGGCCTTTGCTTGGGCTTGCCAGTCAATCGGCGCAACAGCACAGTGCGGCGGCCGCTTTATCGCCATCAGGGCAAATCCGTTCGTTAGCGTTGAGTAAATCACCTGACGCCCCGTTGCGTTACCAAGCGACACTGGATAAGGTCTCAGCCAAGCGCTGGGGCTACCTGCCTGCGTTCCAAGGCCTGAGCGCGACTCTCTCCGGGCAAGGCCAGCAAGGCCAAGCACAGCTTGAGCTTGGCGCACAATCCTTGCCTTACGGCGACTTTTTTCAAGCGCCGCTGCCGCTTGAACACGGTGCGTTGACCCTCAATTGGCAGCCCACCAAACAAGGCTTGTCAGTATGGAGTGAGCAGGCAGTGGTCAAGGGAGCAGACGTGCAAGGGCAAGGTGCATTTCGTCTGGATATTCCCTCAAAAGGCGCGCCTTTTTTGGCGTTATACGTGCAGGCCGACGTATCGGATGCTGGGCAGACATGGCGCTATCTCCCCACCCGGGCATTGCCTGACTCGTTAACCGATTACCTTTCTCGCGCCATTCAAGCCGGACGGGCCAAAGACAGTGAAATTCTTTGGTTTGGTGCCCTCGATGCGTTTCCTTACCAGGATCACAGCGGCATTTTTCAAGCCAAGGTACCGCTGCGCGGCGGGGCGTTTAGCTTTAACACCGCTTGGCCGACGTTGACGGAGCTCGACGCCCGTTTACTGTTTGAAAATGCGCGCTTAGCGATTGAGGGTGACCATGTTCGTTTGGGCGACGCTGTCAGTCGCCAAGTGCAAGCTGAGATTGCCGATATGACCCAGCCGGACAGCGAACTCGATATTCACGCGTCATTGGCGGCAACCGGATCGGCTGTCCGCCAATACATGCTGGCAACGCCTTTAGTAGACACGGTGGGAGCGGCCTTGACTCATGTGCAAGTCGATGGGCTGGTTAATGCTAACCTCGGGCTCAATATCCCGCTCAATGGTGAGCAGCCTCATGCCGAGGGGAGAGTGCGCTTTACCGGCAACCAGGTATCGATTCAGGCACCCGATATGCAACTGGATAACCTGTCCGGCGAGCTGGCCTTTAGCGACGACACCCTCACCACTCAGTCTATGCAGGCTCAATGGTTAGGGCAGCCCGTCAGCCTCCAGTTTACGGGCGAAACCGTGGCCGCCGGGTATCAGCTTGACTTAGGTATGGATGCGGATTGGGATGTGGTGCCATTGCTGGACACGCTTTCGTTGCCACTTGACGCTTACCTGGCGGGCGGTGCACGTTGGCAGGCGGGGCTCGATTTAACCTTAAATGATACCGGTTTTGATTATCGGCTCGGTGTGGATGTCGATACCACGCCGTTGCAGTCGACCTTGCCCGCGCCACTAAACAAACCACGCTGGCAAAAAGGGCAGGCGCGTATCGAGGCGACCGGGAACAGTGAAGGCTTGGCTGGGCGTGTGGCGCTTCCTGGCGTGAATTATCAAGCGCGCATCAATACCCAAGGCCGGCGTCCGCAGTTTACCGCCAGTCAATGGCAGATTGGTGAGCAAGGTAGCCGCTTATTGGCAACGCGTGGTCATCGTTTTGATCTAAAGCTTGAGCAACTCGATCTCGCGGCTTGGAAGCGAGTTTGGCAGCAGGCCAGTCAATCCTGGCCGAGCGGAAGCGGGCCATATCCTGCTTTACCCATGCCGCAGCGTATTAATGCCAAGATCGAGACGGTGAGAGCAGACCCTTTAGCGTTTCACGATGTGTCTTTAGCGGCGCGACACAAAGCTGAGGGCTGGGATCTGTTAATGGGCAGTCGTGAGCTAAGCGGGCAAGCCATGTGGCCGACACAAGGGCGCTTGAACGTTGAGATTGATCATTGGCATATCAATCGTCAGTTGACTGAGGAGGAACAGACGACGGATAAGCCGCTTTTTGAACCTGTGGATACCCGGGCGAGCCCGGAAGAGAAAGCTTTGCTGGCTGCGATTCCGCCGACACACTTGGTGATTGAGGATCTGTGGCTGCAAGGGTATCGGCTCGGGCGCATTGAGGCGGTACTCGATAAGCAATCTTCACAAGTCGACCTTTCTTCCCTGACGCTAGAAAGTGGGAAAAACCACGCGTCCATCAGCGGCCATTGGCTGATTGACGATCAAGGCCACAATCAAACCGCGTTAACCCTCGCGTTAGGCGGGGAGAGTACGTCAGATCTCATGGGACGATTTGGTATCAGTGGCGGGATCCAAGATGCCAGCTTCACAACGCAAGCCTCGTTAGATTACGCGGGTCTGCCTTGGAAAGTCGATATTGCCAGCCTTAATGGTGATATCCGCTCTGATGTTAAAGACGGCTATATAAGCGGGGTGGGAGGCGCTGGGAAGCTGTTAGGGCTTTTCAGTCTCGACTCCATTCTGCGTAAAATTCAGCTCGATTTTTCGGGCGTATTTGAAGATGGTTTGGCCTTTGATGACATTACCGGGCGGGCTGTGATCACAAATGGCGTAGTGGTGACGGATAATATCCGCATGGATGGGATTGCCGGTGATATGGTTATTAAAGGAATTGCCAATTTGGTGACCAATCGCGTGAACGCCGATGTGCGATTTACGCCGGATATTACCTCTGGGATCCCAGTACTGAGCGCATTTGCGGTCACGCCACAGACGGCGCTGTATGTGTTAGCGGTCACCACCGCCATTTCACCCGTGGTGGACGTTTTCACCCAAGTTCGTTATCAAGTAAGCGGGCCGATAGGGACGCCCGATATTAGGGAAGTGTCGCGCGATAAAGAGGCACTCGCTTTGCCAGCCGACGCGACGGAACGATTGCGCCAACAAGCAGAAAACGCCAAGGAGTGAGCATGATGAAAGCAGGTGTTGTCCAGATGACATCCAGCGCCGATCCCAGCCACAACATGAAGGCATTGCAAGCCAGTTTACATCGGTTAAACGAGCAAGGGGTGAAACTGGTTCTCACCCCAGAAAATGCCCTAGTGTTTGGCGGCAAACAAGATTATCAACGGCATGCCGAGCGATTGGGTCATGGTCCACTGCAGCAACAGCTTGCCGAACTGGCCCATCATTACGACCTTTGGCTGGTGGTGGGCGCCTTTCCGATTCAAAACGATAATGGCATGTTAAGCAGCACGAGCTTGGTGTTTGACAACGCCGGACACCTGCGCGGCARTTATGACAAATTGCACCTATTTGATGTAGAAGTGGCCGATGCCCACGGACGGTATTGCGAGTCTGACTACTTTGAGGCTGGTGACCGTCTGGCCACGCTCGATACGCCGTTCGGCTGCCTTGGATTAAGTATCTGCTACGATGTTCGCTTTGCCCCCATGTATCAAGCGCTACGCGCCCAAGGTGCCGATATCATAACCGTGCCAGCGGCCTTTACCCGCGTGACCGGTCAAGCGCATTGGGAAACCTTGTTGCGGGCGCGAGCAATAGAAACCCAATGCTGGGTAATTGCGGCAGGGCAGTGTGGTGAGCATAGTAAAGGACGCCAAACCTGGGGGCACTCGATGATCATCGATCCCTGGGGACAGGTCGTGGCGTCGCTGGGGAGTGAGCCAGGCGTGACCTGGGCTGAGCTTGATTTAAGTACAGGGGAATCCATTCGGCATAAGATGCCCGTACTGTCTCATACCCGGTTGCAAAGCCAATTGAAATAGCGCACCCTCGGCGCGTTATCTTTTTTCTCGGCTGCCGGCTCGGCAGCCACAACCAAGAGTAAACGAATGAGTCTGGAACAGGTCGAAGAAACCTTGCTGCGCCCGGCGGGCGTGAGTGAGTCGCAACTGCATGCGACACTGGCGCACCTGAGCGGTCGCCAGATTGACTACGGTGATATTTTCTTCCAATCCACCTGGCATGAATCCCTCGCCTTGGAAGACAGCATCATTAAAGACGGTTCATTTAATATCGACCGCGGGGTCGGTGTGAGAGCGATCAGCGGTGAAAAAACCGGATTTGCCTATTCGGATCAGCTCACCCCCGATGCCTTAATGCAAAGTGCCACTGCAGCACGCGGGATTGCCCCGGCTGGCGGGCAAGGCAAGGTGAGCGCGTTTTCTGCGGTGCACGCAAGGCCGTACTATGGTCCCATCGATCCGCTCGCGAGCCTAACCCGCGAGCAAAAGATCGCTCTACTCAAAGAAATAGACAGCTACATCYGTGCTAAAGAACCACGGGTGAAAGAAGTGAATGCCAGCCTAAACGGCCTTTATGAGCAAGTGCTGGTGGCCGCCACCGATGGCACCTATGGCGCCGATATTCGTCCATTGGTTCGCTTGTCGGTTTCTGTATTGGTTGAACAAGATGGGCGCCGTGAACGCGGCAGTGCGGGGGGCGGTGGCCGTTATGGCTATGACGTATTCTTGCAAGAGGATGCCGGTAAATCACGCGCGCTGCAGTTTGCCGATGAAGCGATTCGCCTAGCCCTGGTTAACCTACGCGCCGACGCGGCACCGGCAGGCACCATGCCCGTGGTGTTGGGGGCCGGCTGGCCAGGCGTCTTATTGCATGAAGCGGTCGGACACGGCTTAGAAGGAGACTTTAACCGTAAAGAGTCGTCGGTATTTACCGGTCGCCTTGGCGAGCAGGTCACCTCACCGCTGTGTACCATTGTTGATGATGGCACCATGAATGATCGCCGCGGCTCAATGAGCATCGATGATGAGGGGGTTCCGGGTCAGTACAATGTGTTAATCGAAAAGGGTGTGCTCAAAGGCTATATGCAAGATAAGCACAATGCCGGCCTCATGGGCGTCGCGCCCACCGGTAATGGCCGTCGTGAGTCGTATGCGCACCTGCCGATGCCGCGGATGACCAATACCTACATGCTAGGCGGTGAAAGCTCGCCAGCGTCGATGATTGCCAGCGTGGAGCGTGGCTTATACGCGCCAAACTTTGGCGGCGGTCAGGTCGATATTACCTCGGGTAAGTTTGTATTCTCCACCTCAGAGGCTTACCTGATTGAAAACGGTGAACTGACCACGCCAGTGAAAGGGGCGACCTTAATTGGCAGCGGCGTCGAAGCGATGCAGCAAGTCTCGATGGTGGGGAATGATTTGGCCATCGATCCCGGTGTTGGGGTGTGTGGTAAAGCTGGGCAAAGTGTTCCTGTGGGGGTTGGACAGCCGACCTTGAAGCTGGATGCGATGACGGTCGGAGGCACTGAGTCTTAAGTCCTAAGTCTGCACGCCAGTGCGGGGCACTGGCGTGGCAATTTACAGGCTTTGGTCGTAAAAGCTTTTGAGATACTGGAAAATCTCGCGATACGCCTTGGGCGGTTTGTTTTGCTGCTGCTCTTTTTTAGCCTGGCGTGCTAGCTGACGTAAACGTTGACGATCGGCATCAGGGTACTGCAACAGCACATCGCTAATCGCACTGTCGCCTTGGTCAATGATGCGGTCACGCAGTTGCTCAAGCTTGTGAAGCTCGACCGTTTGCTGAGCATGCTTATTTTGCAACTTATCAAGCGCAGCCTGAATCGGCTCAGGGTCACGAGAGCGCATAAGCTTGCCAACATATTGCAGTTGGCGACGGCGCGCTTCGTTCTTCAAGCGTTGGGCGTCTGTAATCGCGCTGAGCAAGTCATCGTCGAGCGGGAATTTTTCTAACACGGCTGGTTTGAGTTTGACCAGTGCTTCGCCAAGTTCTTGCAAGGCAAGCATATCGCGTTTCATCTCGGACTTGCTGACCCAGATGATCTCTTCCTCTTCCTCCCAGGGAGCGGGTTTATTTTTACGGCCCATGTTCAACCTCAGTGAGAATGTGCAATGACACGTATGTTAACAAGAAATGCGCCCAAACGCGGGCTTTTTTATCATAGGCGCGTGGCGCTGAGTGTGTCGAACTTGAATGCGAATCAAAAAGGTCAACTATGAGTGTGAAACAACAAGTCGCCGAGCAAGAGCAGCAACTTCGTCAAGCTGTCAGCCGTGCGCTCGACATGGCATCGGCCAAAAGTGACCAGGCGGAAGTGGCGATTACCAAAAGTACCGGCATCAGCGTCAGCTCGCGGATGGGCGAAGTCGAGAACGTGGAGTTCAATCAAGATGGTGCCCTTGGGATCACCGTTTACCGGGATCAGCGCAAAGGCAGCGCATCCACCACTGATTTGTCGGACAAAGCGATCGCGAAAACCGTTGAAGCGGCGCTTGAGATCGCAAGCTATACCTCGCCGGATCCTTTCGGAGGCCCAGCCCCTAAAGCGTTAATGGCCTTTGACTATCCTGACCTCGATTTATTCTATCCCGATGAGCCCGAGCCGGATACCGCCGCCGCGTTGGCGATTGAAGCCGAGCAAGCGGCACTGAGCCATGACAGCCGAATCAAGTTCAGCGATGGTGCCAGCTATGACAGCCACTATGGGGTGCGTGTCTATGGCAATAGCCATGGCATGCTCGGCAGTTACCCTTCAAGCCGCCAAGCGCTAAGCTGCTCAGTGATAGCGGAGAGTGACGCAGGGATGGAGCGTGACATGAGCTACACGGTGGCACGGGACAAAGCGGACTTATGGACACCGGGCTTTGTGGGAGTCGAAGCGGCCAAACACGCTGTGGCGCGGCTTAACCCACGCAGTGTCTCGACGTGCCAAGTGCCGGTGATGTTCGACCGCAGTGTGGCGACCGGGCTGTTTGGCCATTTGGTGATGGCGATCAGCGGTTCAGCGCTTTACCGCAAGTCCTCTTTCTTATTGGATAAGAAAGGCGAGCAGATCTTCCCAGATTGGCTCACCATCAACGAGTTACCCCATGTACGAAAAGGCGCCGCGAGTGCACCCTTTGATAGTGAAGGAGTGATCACACAAGACAGGCGCATCATTGAAAAGGGGGTATTAAACACCTATCTCGCCACCAGTTATGCCGCGCGTAAGCTCGGCATGGAACCAACCGGCCATGCCGGCGGCATTCACAACTGGTACGTGAGCCACACCGGTCAAGATGCCGATGCCATGCTAAAAACCTTAGGCACGGGATTATTGGTGACTGAGTTGATGGGACAAGGAGTGAACCCAGTGACTGGCGATTACTCACGCGGTGCCGCCGGCTTTTGGGTGGAAAATGGTGAGATCCAATACCCGGTGAGCGGGATCACCATTGCCGGCAATCTTAATGAGATGTTTGCTAACATTGTCGCGATTGGTACCGATATCGAGACGCGCAGCCAAATTCAAACCGGCTCAGTGATCATTGATGGCATGAAGGTGGCCGGAGAGTAACGCCTCGGTCAGCCACCCATTCCTGACGGAGAGACCACCAAGCACGTGTATCGTGCTTGGTGTTTTTTTATCCGGCGATAAAGGCGAGTAACAGCACACCCAATACCAAGCGGTAGATCACGAAGGGTAACATGCCCACCCGTGTCACCAGCTTTAAAAAGGCGTGAATACACGCGTAAGCACTGACAAACGACACCAATAGCCCAACACCGATCGCGTCCATGGCCACCGGCTCTGGGCTGGTCGCCAATTGCAGCCCCAGATAGGAGCCAGCGAGGGTAATGATAGGAATCGACATCAAAAACGAAAATCGTGCCGCGGCTTCGCGCGTATAACCGAGCATTAATGCCGCAGTGATGGTGGCGCCTGAGCGCGACGTCCCAGGAATCAAGGCAAGGGCTTGCGCCACACCTATCAGTACGGCGCGGTAGGGCGTGGTTTGATACTCATCGCATGTTTGGGTCGCTTTGCGATCCGCCCACCACAATAAGCCACCAAAAATCAGTGTGGTTGCCGCGATCACCCAGGCTGCACGCAGGTAAAGCTCGATCACGTCTTTTAAAAACAAACCGGCGATACACGCTGGGATCGTGGCTAAGACGATCATCCATGCCAATTGACTATCCGAGCTGTGCTCACCTTTGAGCGAGGCAAAAAAGGCTTTAAGGAGATTCCACACTTCACGGCGAAAATACCCCACCACAGCGGCCAGTGTGCCGACGTGTACAGCAACATCAAAGGCAAGGCCCTGATCGACCCAGCCAAAAAGCTGTGAAGGCAGAATAAGGTGCGCGGAGCTAGAAATAGGAAGAAACTCGGTTAACCCTTGAATCAAGGCCAAAAAAAAGGCTTCAAAGAGGCTCATGGTGCTTAAATATCCTTCAAATACGTCGGCGTCTCAATCGGCCATAGTGGTTGATCTTGGTCAAAGGCTTGCCAAAGCTGGGCGAATGTCCGGCCATCGCCAGGAATGGCTTGATCAGGGCAGAGCTCGGCGAGTGGCCACAGGGTAAAGGCAAATTTATAGATATCATCACGTGGTAAGGTGGGGCCACCGGATTGACAGTGATCACCAAAGGTGAGTAAGTCGATATCTAAGGTACGATCGCGATATTTAATGTCATCACGCTGACGGCCATGTTGCTGTTCAATGTCACGAACGGCTTGCCAAAAATCGTGCAACGGAAGCGAGGTGTGAAGCTCGGCAATCAGGTTGTAAAAGTGAGGGCCTTCAAACCCGACTGGTTCGGCTTCAAAAATGCGGGAAAAGCGACAGTGTGGGTCAAGCTGACGCAAGGCTTTAACGGCCTGTTCGATGTGATGATCGCGCTCGATATTAGAGCCGATACTAAGTAATGCTTGTGTCACCGTGTACCTCGCTCTATGACTACACCCACGTTACCAGCCTGAGCGACCGCGCCTGGCTTGGCCACCCGCACTCTAATCCAGCTGACGCCAAACTGGGTTTGAATTAATTGAGCAACCTCTTCCGCCACGCGTTCGATCAACGCACAGCGGCTAGCCTGTACATGGGCGATAACCGCCTCACTGATACTGGCATAATCAAGCGCTAGCGACACGTCATCCTGCTGGGCGGCGGGTTGATTATCGTGCGCCATTTCAATATCGAACACCAACTTTTGCTGGATGGCTTGTTCCCAATCGTAGACACCGATAGTGGTGTACACGTCGAGTTGCTCTATGAATACGGAATCCATGTTTTTTCACACTCCGTGACAGGTCGGATACCACTGTGGTAAGAAAGTTCGTATTATTGGATGTGTTCATTGACAGATGGATACGCAATGCGTTCCGATCCATGATAGGTTTATCGATGAACGTCGGCGCACTATAGCAACGAATGCGGCACAAACTCTAGGGATTTCACATGACTGCACTGGCCATTGCCATCATCATCGCTGCCTACTTACTTGGCTCTGTGTCCAGTGCCGTGTTGGTTTGTCGCGCGTTTGGCTTGCCAGACCCAAGAGATCAAGGGTCGAAAAACCCAGGGGCGACGAACGTTTATCGTCTCGGTGGGCGCTTTGCCGCGGCCTGGGTGCTGCTGTGTGATATGCTAAAAGGGATGATCCCCGTTTGGCTAAGCTACCTGATTGGCATTAATCCATTTCTACTGGGCCTTATCGCCATTGCGGCCTGTCTAGGACATATTTATCCGGTCTTTTTCCATTTCCGTGGCGGCAAAGGGGTGGCGACCGCACTGGGCGCCATGGCTCCGATTGGTTTGAGCTTAACTGGCCTGCTGGTGGTGACCTGGGGGTTGGTGCTTGTGTTGACGGGCTACTCGTCACTCAGTGCGATTGTGACAGCGATCGTCGCCCCGCTATTTACCTGGTGGATAAAGCCGCAATTTACCATGCCCGTTGCCATGCTTTCGTGTTTGATTTTGTTTCGTCACTACGACAATATCCGGCGCTTGCTGGATGGTGACGAAAAACCCGTGTTTCTTGGTTGGTGGCGACGTTAGCGACGGGTGAGAAGCAGGTTACGCTAGCGCGTTCGCAGCAAAAAAGGCAGCCTCAGGCTGCCTTTTGTCTGTCTGGTTTGACCAACGACTATGCGTCGGTTTCGACCGCGGCAAGCGTGTCGAGTGGCCAACGTGGCTGGGCTTTTACACCGAGACCCAGATGCTCGCCGTTTTTAAGCCGCTGCATGCCCGCATAAGCGATCATTGCGCCATTATCGGTACAAAACTCAGGACGAGGATAGAACACATCGCCGCCGCGCTTTTGCGTCAGCGCCTCCAGCTTTTCCCGTAAATGACGGTTGGCACTCACGCCGCCCGCGACCACTAAGCGATTCAGACCGCACTGATCGAGCGCTCGCTTACACTTGATAGCTAAGGTATCGACCACGGCATCTTGAAACGCATAAGCAATATCGGCGCGCGTTTGTTCGTCCGTCTCATTAGCGGCGATGGTATTGGCGGCAAAGGTTTTTAAGCCGGAGAAGCTAAAGTCTAACCCGGGGCGATCGGTCATCGGGCGTGGAAAAGTAAAACGGCCGTGGGTGCCGTTTTCTGCCAATTTCGACAGCAAGGGGCCACCGGGATAATCGAGATTCATCAGTTTGGCCGTTTTATCAAACGCCTCACCGGCGGCGTCGTCAATTGACTCACCAAGAATGCGATACTGACCAATGCCTTTCACTTCGACCAGCTGTGTATGGCCGCCCGAGACCAATAGAGCAATAAATGGAAAAGGCGGCGGGTTGTCTTCTAGCATCGGGGCGAGAAGGTGACCTTCCATATGGTGAACGCCCACCGCGGGGACTTGCCATGCATAGGCCAGACTGCGTCCAATGGTTGAGCCAACCAGCAAGGCACCGACTAGGCCGGGGCCCGCGGTATAAGCAATTCCATCAATCTGAGCGGGGGTGAGGTTTGCCTCCGCCATGGCCGCTTTAATCAGCGGCAAGGTTTTTTTAACATGATCGCGCGAGGCAAGTTCAGGCACCACGCCACCATAATCAGCGTGAAGCTTGACTTGGCTGTAAAGTTTATGTGACAGCAGGCCCGCTTGGTCGTCGTAGATGGCGACGCCGGTTTCGTCACAAGATGTCTCTATGCCTAGAATGCGCATCATAACCTCAGAATAACAGCCGATAGATGGAGTGCTTACAGTCATGCTTCACGTATATTGTGATGACCAAAGCGAAGAAGACAGTGTCAGCGCAGGCTGACCGTGCGCGCAATCTTACATGGCTTAGAAGTAATTCGCCAGATGCGCTTTACAATCACCCCCTATTCGGATTAGAATTTCGCACCATTTTTAATCAAGGCTGGCCAATTGTTCGCCAGCAGTAACTGACAACCCCCGAGGTGAAAGGCACATGCCAGTAGTTAAAGTACGTGAAAACGAACCATTTGACGTAGCACTGCGTCGCTTTAAGCGCTCTTGTGAGAAAGCCGGTATTCTTTCTGAAGTTCGTCGTCGTGAGAACTATGAAAAGCCAACGACCGTTCGCAAACGCGCTAAAGCTGCCGCTCAGAAGCGTCACCTGAAGAAGTTGGCCCGCGAAAACCAACGCCGCGTACGTCTGTACTAATAAAGACAGATTCAGGAAGGTGCTATGGAATTGCTTGAACGTCTAAAAGACGCGCAAAAAACGGCGATGAAACAAAAAGACAAGGCGCGTCTCGGGACGCTTCGCCTTGTGATGGCAGCGATTAAACAGCAAGAAGTGGATACCCGTCAGTCGCTAAGCGACGAAGCTATCCTGGCTGTGCTGACCAAAAATGTGAAGCAGCGCCGTGATTCCGTAGCCCAGTACCAAGCAGCCGGTCGTGATGATCTTGCCGAGACAGAGCTTGCCGAGATTGCGGTGATAGAAGAATTTCTACCCCAACCGTTAAGCGATGACGAGGTCGATGCATTGGTGAAAGCAGCGGTTGAGAAAGCCGGTGCATCGTCAATGCAAGACATGGGCAAAGTCATGGGGGTATTAAAACCTCAGGTTCAAGGCCGTGCTGATATGGGAAAAGTAAGCCAGCGTGTTAAAGCACACCTAGGCTAGTCTTTTTCCACTCTATAACAAGCCGTGCTTTCCTCATTTGGACGGCGCGGCTTGTTTGCTTCTCTCCCTATAAATTTCAGGTTATGGCAGGCAGAATCCCGCGCGCATTCATTGATGACTTGCTTTCACGTCTCGACATCGTTGAGATCATTGATGCACGGGTCAAGCTCAAGAAAAAAGGCAAAAACTACAGTGCCTGTTGCCCTTTCCATAACGAAAAGACGCCTTCATTCAGTGTAAGCCAAGACAAGCAATTTTATCACTGCTTCGGATGTGGTGTGCACGGCAATGCTATCGACTTTGTGATGGAATTCGAGCGACTTGAGTTTCCTGATGCCATCGAAGAGCTCGCCAGCACCTTAGGCTTAGAGGTACCTCGTGAGCAAACCGGGGGCGGCAACACGCGTCCGAGTATGCCCAGTGATGACAAGCGTCAGATCTACGAGATGATGGAAGCCATTGCGCGTACCTACAGTGGCGAACTACGCACTGATGCGGGGCAAGTGGCCATTGATTACCTCAAACAGCGTGGTCTATCCGGCGAAGTAGTTAAGCAATTTGGTATTGGCTTTGTCCCGGATAAATGGGACACCATTAAGCGCCGCTTTGGTCGCAATCAAGCTGATATTCGTCAGTTGCTCACCGCTGGCATGTTGATTGAGAACGATAACGGCCATAGCTACGACAGATTCCGTGGCCGCGTGATGTTCCCAATCCGTGATCGCCGTGGGCGAGTAATCGGTTTTGGTGGCCGTGTATTAGGGGATGGCACCCCCAAATACCTTAACTCGCCAGAAACGCCGATTTTCCATAAAGGGCGTGAGCTATACGGCTTGTATGAGGTGATGCAACGCTATCGCCATCCCGAGCGTATACTCGTGGTAGAAGGGTACATGGACGTGGTCGCGTTGGCGCAATTTGGCGTGGATTATGCGGTGGCCTCCTTGGGCACCTCGACCACGGGCGAACATATTCAAACCCTTTTCCGGCAAACCGGTACTATACTGTGTTGCTACGACGGCGATAGAGCAGGACGCGATGCCGCTTGGCGGGCGATGGAGCAAGCGCTGCCTTATATCCACGATGGCCGCCAGTTAAAATTTATGTTTTTGCCTGACGGTGACGACCCGGACTCTATCATCCGCCAAGAAGGCAAAGAAGGGTTTGAGCAGCGTCTGGGCGAGGCGCAGAGTTTATCGACCTTTATGTTTACCACCTTGCTCAAGCAGGTGGATACCAGTAGCCAAGAGGGGAAAGCCAAGCTGGCGAATTTGGCGGTGCCGCTGATTGAAAAGGTGCCGGGTGATACCTTGCGGCTTTACTTGCGTAATACTCTGGGACAGAAGCTGGGGATTATGGATGATCATCAGCTTGATACCCTGATTCGTCGTCAAGGTCAGCCGGTGAAAGTGCATGGTCAACAGGACATTAAGCGCACGCCGATGCGTGAGGTGATTGCGCTGTTAGTGCAGTACCCCAAACTCGGCCAAGAAGTGCCGCCGTTGCCATCGGCCGATACCATTGATTTACCCGGGTTAGCGTTGTTAAACCCCATCCTTGAGATTTGCCGACAGCGCCCCCATATCACTACCGGTCAGTTGCTAGAGCACTGGCGGGGAACCAAGCAAGAAGCCTTGCTAGCCCGGTTGGCTGGCTGGGATCTACATGTTGACGATGAAAATGCGTCAGAACTTTTTTGCGATTCACTGGATAAAATACTCGCCCAGTGTGTCGAACAACAAATAGCCAAGTTGCAAGCGAAGTCAAATACCGTCGGCTTATCAGTCGAAGAGAAGCGGGAACTGATGCTACTGATACAGAGCCAGTCCGTTTAGAAAGTAGCCAGCAAAGGTGACATTTGTTAAAATTGGCGGTTTGCGTTTCCGCATACTAAATTCTTCACTCAGACCCGAAGTTGGATATCGTCTATGGATCAAAATCCGCAGTCACAGCTGAAGTTGCTTGTCGCAAAAGGCAAGGAGCAAGGCTATCTGACCTATGCCGAAGTTAATGACCACCTCCCGGAAGACATTGTCGATTCCGACCAAATAGAAGACATCATTCAGATGATTAACGACATGGGCATTCAAGTGGTGGAATCCGCCCCTGATGCCGATGAGCTAATGATGTCAGAAACCGTGGCCGACGAAGACGCAGCCGAAGAAGCGGCGGCGGCACTTTCTAGCGTGGAGAGTGAAATCGGTCGCACCACGGATCCTGTTCGCATGTATATGCGAGAAATGGGCACGGTTGAGCTGTTGACCCGTGAGGGTGAGATCGATATCGCCAAGCGTATCGAAGACGGCATCAACCAGGTGCAGTGTTCGGTGGCAGAATATCCGGCCTCGATTGCCTCACTGCTTGATCAGTTCGATAAAGTGGAAGCGGAAGAGCTTCGCTTAACCGACATTATTTCTGGTTTTATCGATCCAGACCAGGATGACGTCGCGCCCACGGCGACCCATATCGGCTCCGAGCTCAGCGAAAAAGAGCTTGATGACGAAGATGATGAAGACGAAGAAAAAGACGATACCGACGAAGACGATGAGAGTGATGAAGATGTTGGTATCGATCCTGAACTGGCGCGTGAGAAGTTCAGCGAGCTTCGTCGTACCTATGCGGCGATGGAAACCGCGATCCAACAGTACGGTCGTTATGATGAGCGTACTAAAGCGTCGATCGATGCGCTGTCTGAAACGTTTAAGCAGTTCCGTCTGATCCCCAAGCAGTTTGATCGTCTGGTTAATGACATGCGTCAAACCATGGACAAGGTGCGCACCCAAGAGCGTTTGGTGATGCGTCTTTGTGTCGACCAGGCCAAAATGCCGAAGAAAACCTTCGTGCAACTGTTTGCGGGCAATGAGTCATCGGATGCATGGATTGACGAAGCGCTGAACTCTGGCAAGCCTTACGCAGAGCGTGTGGCGCGTTACGAAGAAGATCTTCGCCGCTGTGTGCAGAAGCTGAAGATTATCGAAGAAGAGACGGGCTTGTCGGTCGAGCGGATCAAAGACATCAGCCGTCGCATGTCTATCGGTGAAGCGAAAGCACGCCGTGCGAAAAAAGAAATGGTTGAGGCCAACCTACGTCTGGTTATTTCGATTGCTAAGAAATACACCAACCGTGGCCTACAGTTCTTGGACCTTATCCAGGAAGGTAACATTGGCTTGATGAAAGCGGTCGATAAGTTTGAATATCGCCGTGGCTATAAGTTCTCAACCTATGCGACCTGGTGGATCCGTCAGGCAATCACGCGCTCGATTGCTGACCAAGCGCGAACCATCCGTATTCCGGTGCACATGATTGAGACCATCAACAAGCTCAACCGCATTTCGCGTCAGATGCTTCAGGAAATGGGCCGAGAGCCGTTGCCTGAAGAGCTGGCTGAACGGATGTTGATGCCGGAAGACAAAATTCGCAAGGTATTGAAGATCGCTAAAGAGCCGATCTCGATGGAAACCCCAATCGGTGATGACGAAGATTCACACCTGGGTGACTTTATCGAGGACACCACCTTGGAGCTACCGATGGATTCGGCGACGTCGAACAACCTTAAGATGGCAACCAATGATGTGCTGGCCGGTCTGACACCGCGTGAAGCGAAAGTCCTGCGTATGCGCTTTGGTATTGAAATGAATACCGACCATACCCTGGAAGAAGTGGGTAAGCAGTTTGATGTGACCCGTGAACGTATTCGCCAGATTGAGGCGAAAGCGCTGCGTAAGTTACGTCACCCAAGCCGCTCTGAGACATTGCGTAGTTTCTTGGACGAGTAATGACGCGGTTTCAAGCTATCCAATGAGAAAGGCGAGCCAGGTGGCTCGCCTTTTTTATACGACAGAGGCTAAGTAATAAATAAGGTAGCCAGCCCTAAAAAGGCGAGCAGACCGACCACATCGGTGACCGTGGTCAGCGCCATCCCCCCCGCCAATGCCGGATCGATATTGTACTTTTTCAGCAACGTCGGTATCGCTACCCCAGCAATACCTGCGACAAACAGGTTAACCATCATCGCGCCTGAGATGATCAAGCCCAGCTCAATATTACCTTTCCATAACACCACTACACCGCCAATGATCATCGACCACACTAGGCCGTTAATCATGCCGACAGTGGCTTCTTTGGCCAACAGCCAGCGGGTGTTGGAATCACCAATATGGCCAACGGCCAGGCCGCGAATCACCAAGGCGACGGTCTGGTTACCGGCCACACCGCCCATGGAGGGAACAATGGTCATCAACACCGCAATCGCCGCCATTTTATCCAGGGTCCCTTCAAACATGTTGGACACCGAGGCCGCGGTTAACGCTGCCAACACATTGATCCCTAGCCAAATACTACGGCGACGCGCACTTTTAAACGCGGGGGCAAAGGTGTCTTCCTCGTCATCAAGACCTGCCATGCTCATCATTGAGTGTTCAGCGTCTTCACGAATAATGTCTACCACATCATCAATGGTGATCCGACCAACCAAGTGATTATGCTCATCCACCACGGGCGCAGAGACCCAATTACGGCGTTCAAACAAGCTGGCGACATCCCCGTCGTCCATGGTGACACTGATCGCTTCATCCGGGGCATCCATGATGTCAGCGATATCGGTATCCGGCTGGTTAACCAACAGGGCACTGATCGGCAAGTTACCAATCAAGCGGCCGTTGGGGTCGATCACATACAGGGTATCTGTGGTGTCGGGTAACTCACCGCGCATCCGCAAATAGCGCAATACCACATCCACGGTGACATCATCACGGATAGTGATGACGTCCGTGTTCATGATCCCGCCAGCGGACTCCTCGGGGTAAGAAAGGGCTTGCTGTACCCGCGTCCTGTCTTGGGCGTCCATTTCCGCCAGCACGTCTTGGGACACGTCTTGCGGTAGGCTGCGGAGCAAGTAAGCCACATCATCGGTTTCCATCCCCTCCGTCGCTGCCGCGAGCTGGTCAGGGGCCATGCGAACCATGATGCCGTCTTTCACATCTTCTGATAGCTCATCAAGGATCTCACCTTGATCTTCAGGATCGGTGAGCTGCCAAAGCACTAGACGGCCTTTCGGTGGAGAGGCCTCTAAAAGGTGTGCTATGTCTTCTGGCTCCATGTCCTCGAGCATACGGCGTACGCGAACGAACATCCCTTGCTCGAGCAATTGAGTGACTTCTTGGAGCCGTTGGTGGGTTAGGTTACTTTGTTCTTGTTCTAGTGTTTCTGCCATCGGCCACTCCCCCAAATGCAATGACTAAAATTCTAACCCAATCAGGGGAGTCTGTCGCATGACAAATCGGTTATCGGCGGGATTTAGCGCGATTCAACGCGCTGGTCTGCGCAGTGGCATAGAAGGAGAGACGATTTAGCTGTCTTCGTCGAAGCCGGCTTCAAATAATGCTTTCACGGCATCGAGAGCAGGCGATGCTTGTGGGCCAGTGGCTGAAACGGTAATAGTTTCACCTTGCGCCGATTCCAGCATCAGCATCGCCATCACACTGTCAGCCGTCGCGGATTTATCCGCGCTTTGCAGTATCACATCAGCATCATAATCTTGCATCAGTTCCACTAATTTGATCGCCGCGCGCGCATGCAAACCTAAGCGGTTACGAATACACACTTGAGCCGATATCGAGGTCACTGTTTTTGCTCCAAGGTACGGTGACGTGTTTGCACTTGCTCGCCCAGCTCCTGAAAATAATCCGATAAGTATTGCGCGACATACACCGAGCGGTGTTTGCCCCCAGTACAGCCAATCGCCACGGTGACATAACTACGGTTGTTATTTTTAAGCGCAGGTAACCAAGACTCGAGAAACCCTTTAATCTGCGCCACTAACATGGCCACGTCAGGTTGGGCGGCGAGGAACATACGCACCGGTTTTTCCAACCCAGTATGAGGGCGGAGCGCGGGCTCCCAGTGTGGATTGGGGAGAAAGCGAACATCAAACACATAATCGGCATCGGCAGGCAAGCCATGTTTAAAGCCAAAAGATTCAAACACCATCACCAAATCGCTACTGGTGCGACCTAGCACCAATGAACGGACGGACTCACTTAAGTCGTGAATCGACAAGCCCGTGGTGTTAATCACCCGATCGGCGTGCTCTTTAATCGGTGCCATCTGCTGACGCTCGGCCAAAATGGCTTGCTCTAAAGAAAGGTTTTGGCGAGACAGTGGATGCAACCGACGTGTTTCACTGAAGCGTTTAATCAGATCTTTATCGTCGGCGTCTAAATAGTACACAGTGACATCGCAGATGTCGCGCAGCGCCGCCAAGGTGTCGGCAACCGGTTCTTTAGCGTTAGGGAAATTGCGAATATCGAGACTGACCGCAATCTTGGCGTCCACATCGTCTTGAGAGACCACAAAGTCACGCAGTAAGTTGACGGGCAGGTTATCAACGCAGTAATAGCCAAGATCTTCCAGCACCCGCAATGCCACTGACTTTCCTGAGCCGGAACGGCCACTAACAATTTTTAGCATCATAGTTCGCTCCCGTCAGCATTGCCCATTATTGGGTAATGATATTGTACAGCTCTTGGTCTGAATTAGCATTGCGCAGTTGACGACACAGCTTTTTGTCATTCAACTTCTCGGCAATCGCGGACAGGGTTTGCAGGTGTACCTTACACTGTTCGTCGGGGACCAGTAGCGCGAACAGCAGATCGACAGGCCGTTTGTCCACCGCATCAAACTCAATGGGCTGGGCGCATTGTAGCAGCACCCCCACGGCATGTTGGCTATCGAGTGTGCGACCATGGGGAATGGCAATCCCCGCTCCTATGCCGGTCGTCCCCAGCTTTTCGCGACTTAGCATGCATTCAAACAAGGTTTGTGCGTTGGTGCCTAGCTTGTCCGCAGCAACCTGGCTGATAATTTCCAGTGCGCGTTTCTTGCTAGAGCAGTGGACGGCACTGCGGGTGCAGTCCACTGACAGTACTTCTTTCAGTTCCATAGCTTAGTGCTGTTTGAGCTTTTCTTTGTGTTTACTCAGTTGCTTGACCAGCTTATCGGTCAGCCCATCGATGGCCGCATACATATCATGCGATTGTGCTTTTGCATGGATCTCCCCGTTGTTGACGTGGAGCGTTGCTTCTGCAATCTGGTCGAGCTTTTGGACATTCAGTACAACATGGACATTATTAATGTGCTCGAAAAAGCGCTCGAGTTTAGCAAACTTGGTCTCCACATACTCGCGTAGTGGTGGCGTGACGTCGACAGACTGTCCGGTCAGATTGATTTGCATACACACTTTCCTTCTGTTGAGGCGCCTATAGTAGACGCTTACGCTGGTTTGACGGTGCAATACCTAGAGATTCTCGGTATTTAGCAATGGTCCGTCGTGCAACTTTAATGCCTTGCTCGGCCAGCAATGTGGCAATCTTACTGTCGCTGAGCGGTTTGTTAGCCGGCTCGTCAGCGACCAATTTTTTGATCAGTGCGCGAATCGCCGTGGATGAGCACTCGCCGCCATTGTCGGTACTGACATGACTAGAGAAAAAGTATTTCAGCTCGAAAATACCGCGTGGCGTATGCATGAACTTTTGGGTGGTCACACGGGAGATGGTCGACTCATGCATATCGACATCCAAGGCGATGTCGTTAAGCACCATCGGCTTCATGGCCTCTTCCCCATACTCAAAGAAGTCGTGCTGATGTTCGACAATACAGCGCGCTACCTTCAGCAAGGTGTCATTGCGGCTCTCGAGGCTTTTGATCAGCCACTTGGCTTCTTGCAGGTGTGAGCGAATAAACTGGCTATCAGAAGGGCTACACCCATTACGGCCATAGGCGGCGTATTGCTCATTCACTTTTAGTTTGGGCACACTATCTGGGTTGATTTGAACTACCCACTGACCTTGATGCTTAAATACGGAGACATCAGGGACGACGTATTCGGCCTCGTTGGTCACAATCAAGTTACCTGGGCGTGGCTCGAGGCTATGAATCAATTGCATCACGGATTTAAGCTCAGGCTCTTTTAGCCGAGTTTCACGCATCAACTGGCGATAATCACGGTTGGCGAGCAAGTCCATGTGTTCGGTGAGCACCTTCCGCGCGTCGTCCAGCCAAGGGGTATCGGCGTCGTAGGTGGCCAGTTGCAGCATCAAGCACTCTTGCAGTGTGCGAGAGGCAACGCCTAGGGGATCAAAATGCTGCACGCGTTTGAGCACCGCTTCGACTTCGTCAAGTTCAATCTCTTCGCTGCCTAAGCTATCGAGGATCTCTTCGGTACTCACTGACAGGTAACCTTGATCGTCCACCGCATCAATGATCGCCATCGCAATCACCTGATCGTTTTCCGAAAAAGGCGTCAGCTCGAGCTGCCACTTTAAGTAGTCGTAAAGCGTTTGGGTGGTTTCGCCTTGATAAACCGGTTGGTCGTCGTATCCGCTGGCACCTGCGCCCGTGTTGCCCGTGCCAGCCGAGTAGAGATGATCCCAGGTGGTATCGACCGGGAGATCGTCTGGCATTTCGTTCTTTTCAAACGCGTCAGAGGCTTCCATGGTGTCCGCGCTGGCGGTTGCAGTTTCTTGTGCGTCCGCGTCTTTATCATGGGATGGCTCGTGCTGAGTGGCCTCTTGCTCTTGGCCCTCGTCATGCTCCAACAGCGGGTTACTTTCCAACGCTTCTTGGATTTCCTGTTGCAAGTCCAGCGTCGATAGTTGCAACAGGCGGATCGCCTGTTGCAACTGCGGTGTCATTGCGAGTTGTTGTCCAAGCTTAAGCTGAAGCGTGGGTTTCATAGAGGCGGTACACCTTTCCTTATTTCAACGACCGAAGAGGTTAAAAACGCTTGCTCTGGCTAACAGGGCAAGCGCTCTTTAGTAACTATAGCCTTGATTGGCAGTTTGTAGCGTGAGCCAGTCCACTATATTTTATCCGAACACGCTCACCAAGCTGGCATGATCGGGCGCACTAGAGTTTGAATTGATCACCCAAATAGACCCGTTTGACATGCTCATCATTAAGCACTTCATCAGGGGTGCCGTGTGCAATCAAGTGTCCTTGGCTGACAATGTAAGCATGTTCACAGACACTGAGCGTTTCGCGCACATTGTGGTCGGTGATCAATACGCCTAAGCCACGATCACGTAAATGCTCGATGATTTTCTTAATATCGATCACCGATATCGGATCGACCCCGGCAAAGGGCTCATCCAGCAAAATAAATTTCGGATTGGCGGCCAATGCACGCGCGATTTCTACCCGACGGCGTTCACCGCCGGATAAGGCCATCCCCAAGCTGTCACGGATATGCTGGATATTAAACTCATCGAGCAAATCTTCTGCCTTGTCTTGGCGCTCTTCTTTGCTTAGCGACTTACGGGTTTGTAGCACAGCCATCAGGTTATCGTAGACGCTCAGCTTACGAAATATCGACGCCTCTTGTGGCAAGTAGCCGATCCCCAAGCGTGAACGGTTATGCATCGGCTGAATGCTGATGTCTTTGTCATCGATATAGATGGCCCCTTCGTCACGAGCGACCAAGCCGACAATCATGTAAAACGAGGTGGTTTTACCCGCACCGTTAGGGCCTAAAAGGCCAACAATTTCACCGGATTTCACTTCTAAGCTGACATCGGCGACCACCTTTCGCCCTTTATAACTTTTGGCCAGATTGGCCGCTGTGAGTGTTGCCATGTCGCCTCTTATTGCTCGTCTGACGTGGATGCATCCTGAGAGGATGACGACTTGGTGCTCGGCTGCAAAATCGTGGTGACGCGTTTGGTGCTATCACTTTCTGCCACAAGCTGTTGCTTGTCGATTTCATAGGTGATCACGTTGCCTTCCACCTGATTGCCACTTTGCTCAAGCATCGCATTGGTCGACATTTTAAGAAATTCATTGCCCACTTCGTAGCGCAGCTTGTTGGCTTCGCCATGAATCTCTTTGCCATCGTCCATGGTTTGCTCAAACGTGGCCGGCTTGCCATAGGCTTCGATGGTTTCATCCCCCTCTTGGCCCTCCGGGCGAATCACGATCAGTTTATCAGCCAAGATTTTAATGCTGCCTTGGGTCAGGACCACATTCTGGGTAAAGGTCACCGTGTTGGTGGCCATATCCAGGTGCTGGCTTTCTGATTGAATGTGAATAGGTTGCTCAGTATCACTGCTTAGAGCCAGTGAGTAATGCGACAGTAGCAACATGGCACCTGCCAGCGCTTTAACGAGGGGTCGTTTCATATCGGCCTCTAACATCGTCTAACAATTCCATCTGGTGGTTACCGAAATTTCCTTTCACCCGTTGACCTTTGGTTTGAAAACGGGTGCCGGTGATCGTCGTCGGACTCTCAGACCAAAAATCTCGCGTGGTGAGATTCAAGGTCACCGAATCAGTGGCTACCGAATCTATTTGTGCATTCGGTAGTAGGTTAAAAATGCGCACGTTGCCCGTCATGGTCAACAGGTGGTCATCGGACAATATTGCGTAGTCTGCACTCACCCGCCACTCTTCCTCTGTGCCTGCTTTGTACGTCCACAGAACGGGCTCATTAAAGTGGGTTTCATCAATCTTGGCATAATGCTCAAGATGCTTGGCGTGTACGGTGTAGCTGCGCACACCATCCGCATCATATTGCACAGTTTGGATCGCTTCGCCAGTAAAAAGCGGCTTTTCGGCATCAGGGGTAACCTGTTGTACTTGCTGCCAGCCATGCTGAACCAATAGATAGTAACCGCTTACGCTACAAAGCACGACCAATAGAAGCAGGCCAAGCCGCCGGATCATAAACTCAAGCCCTTGTGTTGGTCGAGTTCACCACGCGCCTCTAACATGAGATCGCACACTTCACGCACGGCGCCGAAGCCACCGCCTGTTTGCGTGACAAAGTGCGCGCGACGCTTAAGGAGTGGATGACCATCCGCGACACAGCAGGCAAGCCCGACTTTCTCCATCACCGGCCAATCAATTAAGTCATCGCCCATATAGGCGGTGTGGGCGGGTAAAACATCAACATGGCGGCACAAGTCTTGATACGCCGAAAGTTTATCACTTTGTCCTTGATACACATGTTGGACACCGAGCGCCTGCATGCGGTTCGCGACAATCTGCGATTGGCGGCCAGTGATCACCGCGACCTCAATGCCGGCATTCATGATCGATTTGATACCATACCCATCACGGGTGTGGAACGCCTTGAGCTCTTCGCCATGATTGCCCATGTAAACGCGGCCATCGGAGAACACGCCATCAATATCACAAATCAGCAACTTTATCGCCGCGGCACGTTGAAATACGTCGGCGGCTACAGGGCCATAAAGGGTGTCAATCACAGTGGAAGCCATTACATTACTCCGGCTTTTAAAAGGTCATGCATGTTAAGGGCGCCAAGCAGCTGGCCGTTTTTGGCAACCAGCAACCCGTTAATTTTACGCTCTTCCATGAGTTTGAGTCCTTCTGCCGCGAGCAGTTCCGGCTCAATGGTGACCGGATTTTTCGACATCACCGAGCCGATGGTGGTGGTGTGCAGGTCAATGCGCATATCCAGCAAGCGGCGCAAATCACCATCGGTAAACACGCCCGTGAGTTGCCCATGACTATCAACAATCGCTGTCATACCCAGGCCTTTTTCCGACACCTCTAAAAGTGCATCACGGACAGTGGCGGTTTCCTTTACCATGGGCAAGCGCGCGTCTTGGTGCATCAAATCACTGATACGTAATAATAGCTTACGCCCCAGTGCGCCGCCGGGGTGGGAGAGGGCGAAATCGTTCGCGGTAAAGCCTCTGGCTTGCATTAATGCCATCGCAAGGGCATCACCCATCACCAAGGTCGCCGTGGTGCTGGAGGTGGGGGCCAAAGCCAATGGACAGGCTTCCTGTGGCACATGAATGTTCAAGTTGACCTTTGCCAGCTGGCCCATACTGGAATTGGGGTTGCCGGTCATACACACCAGTGGGATCCCGAGGCGCTTAATCACGGGCAGCAGGGTTAAAATTTCACCCGCCTCACCCGAGTTAGAGATAGCAAGGACCACATCACCTTGGTGAATCATGCCCAGATCGCCGTGGCTGGCTTCCCCTGGGTGGACAAAAAACGCCGGTGTGCCCGTGCTCGCCAATGTCGCGGCAATTTTTTTACCAATATGACCGGATTTACCCATGCCCATGACCACGACCTTGCCGGTGGCGTGCAAAATAAGCTCGCATGCGGCCTCGAAGTGGGCATCAATTGCYGTTTTTAGTTGGGCAATCGCGTCTTGCTCAATGTTGAGCACATCAAGCCCTGCGCGGCGAAAATCAAAACTGTAATCACTCATACTCGTGTCCGTTTAGGCTGCTGCGTTAACAAACAGGTAGCCTTGATAGCCGATATAACAAAGGAGAAAAACAGCGCCTTCAATGCGGTTGATGCTACGTGATTTACCGAGTGCAAAAATCAGCAACATGATGGAAAGCACCAACATAATATAATAATCGCGGCTCATGGCATACTCACTGATCGCTGAGGGGTTGAGTAATCCTGGGATCCCCATCACCGCGAGAATATTGAACACGTTTGAGCCGATAATATTGCCGACGGCCAAATCATCTTCCCCTTTCATTACCCCCGCTATCGACGCGGCGAGCTCAGGCAAGCTGGTGCCAATGGCGATGATGGTCAAGCCGATCACCAAATCGCTCATGCCAAAGTACTGCGCGATGGTCACCGCCGAGTCAACCACTTGATCGGAAGAGACCAGCAGCAATGGCAAACCAATGATGATCCACAGCACCGCTTTCAGGTTACTGACATCATTAGGAATATCCGACTGTTGGTCGGCCAGTATTGGATCGGTGCCACCCGAGTCTTTGCCGATTTTTAGCATCATTAGGATGAAAATCACAAACAGGGTGAACAGCCCCACGCCTTCAAAAAAGCCCAGGTGGTTGTTCCAAAGCAGCACCCCAGCCAATACGGTGACCCCTAGCATCAGAGGCAGCTCGCGGCGGATAATGGTCGAGCCAATAGAAAGGGGCTTGATCAGTGCGGTGAAACCGAGGATCAGCGCAATATTGGCGATGTTGGAGCCCAACACATTTCCTACGGCGGTGTCGGTTTTATCCGCTAAGGCGGCGTTGGCCGAGACCATCATCTCGGGGGCAGAGGAGCCCATGGCCAAAATAGTCATCCCGATCACCAGCGGAGAGACCCCGTAGTTTTTCGCGATTGCTGCCGCGCCGAACACTAATCGGTCGGCACTCCACACTAGCACGATGAGTCCAACAATGAGTATGGCAACCGCTATGACCATGACACCTATCCTTTGCGTTTTTTGATTGGGTACAAATGAGGTGCAATTCTGACGGCTAACGGGGTAAATGTGAAGCGAAAAGCCCGTGCTTTAGCGATGAAATCAGCGATTTCATTCATCAACATGAGAGTTGTCGCCATGAAACGGTCGCCATGAAATGGTCGCCGTGAAACAGTCAGCATCAATGGCAGCGTTACATTTACCGGACGTTAGCTGACTGATGTCTGACACGAAAAGCGAAAAGAAGCTGCTATTATCAGGGATAAGTCACGTCCTGCGGGCGCTGAGGTGCGGCGTGGCTTGTGTTAGAATGGGTGACGCCTTATTATCAGCCACTTCATTTTGTTCCTTTATAACCATGAGATGCGGCCATGGCAGCACAGAGCCTGATAGATATCAGTGGGATGACTTTCTCACGGGGCAATCGATGCATTTTTGACAATATTGATTTGCAAGTGCCACGTGGCCAGGTAACCGCGATCATGGGGCCATCAGGCATTGGCAAAACCACCTTGCTACGTTTGATTGCCGGTCAGCTTAAACCGGATGCGGGCGAGATTGTGTTTGATGGTCACGCTATTCCTACCTTGGGACGACGCAAGCTGTTTGAAGTCCGTCAGCGAATGAGCATGCTATTTCAATCAGGGGCGCTGTTCACCGATATGTCGGTGTTTGATAATGTCGCTTTCCCATTGCGCGAACATACCGCTTTAGACGAGTCATTGATCCACACCATCGTGATGCTCAAGTTAGAAGCGGTGGGGTTGCGTGGTGCACACGACTTAATGCCCAGTGATCTGTCTGGCGGCATGGCACGTCGTGCAGCACTCGCACGCTCGATAGCCCTCGATCCTGAACTGATTTTGTTTGATGAGCCCTTTGTTGGCCAAGACCCGATTACCATGGGCGTACTGGTCACCTTGATTCGCCAACTCAACCAAGCACTAGGGTTGACCTGTGTGGTGGTCTCACACGATGTCCCTGAGGTGATGAGCATTGCTGATCAGGTTTATTTACTGGCCGATAGCCGCATTATCGCCAGTGGCTCGCCCCAGTCGCTGCGTGACAATCCTGATCCTTGGGTCAAACAATTCTTAGAAGGCCATGCCGATGGCCCTGTGCCTTTTCGCTACCCCGCTGGCGAGTTAACGCAGGAGATTTTCCGGTGATCAGAACACAAATTGAAGATGTGGGCCGCCGGGCGATGCGTGTGGCCGAGTCCATGGGCCGTGCAACCTTTGTGATGGCAGGCGCACTGATTGGCCGTCCACAGCCGAGCAAAACCTTTCCATTGTTGGTCAAACAGCTTTATTCGGTGGGCGTTCGCTCACTGGCGATCATTATGGTGTCCGGCTTATTTATTGGCATGGTACTGAGCTTGCAAGGCTATCTGGTGTTGTCAGACTTTGGCGCGGAAACCAGCCTTGGGCAAATGGTGGCCTTGTCGCTGCTGCGTGAGCTTGGCCCCGTGGTGACCGCCTTGCTGTTTGCCGGACGCGCCGGGTCAGCACTGACCGCAGAAATAGGCTTGATGAAAGCCACCGAGCAGCTCTCTAGCCTTGAAATGATGGCGGTCGACCCGCTACGCCGAGTGATTGCCCCGCGTTTTTGGGCGGGCGTAATCGCCATGCCACTGCTGGCCGTGATTTTTATGCTGGTGGGCATTTGGGGCGGCGAGTTAGTTGGCGTCGACTGGAAAGGCATTGATCACGGCAGTTTCTGGTCAGTGATGCAAGCGTCGGTTGATCTGGGTTATGACGTGGGCAACGCCCTGATCAAAAGCGTGGTGTTTGCGGTGGCTGTGACCTGGATTGCGCTTTTTAACGGCTATGATGCCACGCCGACATCGGAAGGGATCAGCCGCGCCACCACACGTACTGTGGTACATTCATCGTTGGCCGTGCTTGGCCTTGACTTTGTCCTTACTGCACTCATGTTTGGGAATTAATCATGCAACAGAGTCGTAAAACAGAATTTTGGGTAGGCTGCTTTGTCATTGCGGGCATTGCAGCGTTATTGGTCTTGGCGTTTCAAGTGGCAGACGTCCAACGTTGGGGGCGGGCGGATACCTATACCTTAACCGCTGAGTTCGACAATATTGGTGGTTTGAAAGTACGCTCACCCGTCAAGGTGGGCGGCGTGACGGTCGGCCAGGTCACAGATATTTCTTTGAATGCAGAGACGTATGTCCCTCAGGTCACCTTGCAAATAAACGCGGACGCCGGGCGCTTTCCGGAATCAAGTTCGGCCTCGATTTATACCGCGGGGTTATTGGGCGAGCAGTACATTGGTATTACCCCAGGTTTCGTGGATGAAGCCCTCGGCATTGGCTATCTCGAGGCGGGAGATAAAATTCAGGACACCAAATCGGCACTGGTGCTAGAAGACCTGATCGGTCAATTCCTCTACAGCATGGGTGACAAGGAGTAAACAGCATGAAGAAGACATTGATCGCTCTGGGTAGCGCCATTTGCTTAATGGTTTCTAGCCTTAGTTCTGTGGCGCAGGCCAGTGAGCCGGTTGATCAATCCAACCCTTATCAGCTGATTGAGCAAGTTGCGGACAACACGTTTAGTCGCTTGCGTAAAGATCGCACCTTATTCCGCGCCGATCCGGACTTGCTGCGAGATGTGGTGAAAGACGAGTTGCTGCCTTATATCCATACCCGGTATGCGGCATCGTTGGTGTTAGGGGCGCAGTATTATCGCAAAGCGACACCGGCGCAGCGTGATGCCTTTACCGAGGCCTTCACTGAATACATGATTGCTTCTTATGCCCAAATCCTGCTCGAATATGATGACCAGGCCGTCGAGGTACAAAAAGATCAGCCGATTGCCCCGGACGATAAAATTGTCAAAGTGCGGGTGGACATTACCGACCCATCACGACCGCCAATTCGCCTTGATTTTAGCTTACGTAAAAATTCTCGGACAGGAAATTGGCAAGCCTATGACGTCACCGCTGAAGGGGTGAGTATGATCCAGTCTAAGCAGTCGGAGTGGAAAGCGCCGCTACGTCGTGATGGCATTGATTCGGTCATCGAACAATTAAAAACCTTGGCAGAGCGCCCCATCCGTCGCGAAGATAAGCAAAAACAGGACGCCTCATGAGCATCCGCTTAACCGCCGGGGACGGGCAACAGTATCACTTGTCAGGGCGATTAGATCGTGACACAGTGCCTGACTTTTGGCGTCAGCGTGAACAGTGGCTCCCCGCCGACACCGCCTTTAGCCTGGATTTAAGCGCGTTGTCACGCGTCGATTCCGCCGGTATGGCGATGTTGCTACACCTTGATAAGCAACTACGCAGCCAGGGGCAACAGGTGCGTTATCAAGGGGTGCCAGAGCAACTTAAGCTGTTGTTAACGCTGAGTAATTTAGACACATTTTTTGACGATGCTGAGCATCAAGAAGGGGTTTAAACGTGGAAGCAAGCGAAGTTAAAGCCATTTTAGAGGCCGCTTTTTCAGAAAAGGCTTTGTCAGTGGACGAGCTGCACGTCAAAGGCGATGGCAGCCATTTTGAAGTGATTGCTGTGGCAGAGATGTTTGACGGGATGTCACGTGTGAAAAAGCAACAAACGATCTATGGTCCGCTAACGGATCACATTGCGCGTAATGATATTCATGCGGTCAGCATTAAAGCGATGACACCAGCTGAGTGGGCACGCGATAAAAAGCTGATGCAGCTGTAAGAGGGTCTGATGCAAAAGTTTCGAGTGACGGGCAATGGCCCGCTAAAAGGTGAAGTGGCCATTTCCGGCGCGAAAAATGCAGCCCTCCCGATTTTATTTGCTTCATTACTCGCTGAAGAGCCGGTCGAGGTGGCGAATGTCCCTAAACTGCGTGACATAGATACCACCATGGCACTGTTATCTCGCCTGGGTGCCAAGGTGAGCCGCAACGGCTCTGTCCATGTGGATGCCAGTGACATTACCGAGCTGTGTGCGCCGTATGATTTAGTCAAAACCATGCGCGCGTCTATTTGGGCGCTTGGGCCTTTGGTAGCACGCTTTGGTAAAGGCGAAGTGTCATTGCCAGGCGGCTGCGCGATTGGTGCCCGCCCAGTAGACTTGCACATTAATGGCCTTGAGCAGCTGGGTGCCACTATTACCTTGGATGAAGGCTATGTGCGTGCGACCGTGGATGGCCGCTTGCAAGGGGCGCATATTGTGATGGACAAAGTCAGCGTCGGCGCGACGGTCACCATCATGAGCGCGGCCACTCTGGCTGACGGCACCACAGTGATTGAAAACGCGGCGCGTGAGCCAGAAATCGTTGATACTGCCAAGTTCCTCAACATGCTGGGTGCCAAGGTGTCAGGTGCAGGCACGGATCGGATTGAAATTGAGGGGGTAGAACGCCTCGGCGGCGGCAAGCACTCAGTGGTGGCCGATCGGATTGAAACCGGCACCTTCTTGGTGGCCGCGGCTGTGTCTGGCGGGCATATTACTTGTCGCCATACTTCCCCGGAGTTGCTCGAAGCGGTATTGCACAAGCTCGAAGAGGCGGGGGCGAAGGTCGTCACCGGTGATGATTTTATCGAACTCGATATGACCGACCGCGAGCTAAAAGCGGTGAATGTACGCACCGCACCGCATCCCGGGTTTCCGACTGATATGCAAGCCCAGTTTAGCCTGCTTAATCTGGTGGCCAAGGGTACGGGCATTATCACCGAAACCATCTTTGAAAACCGCTTTATGCATGTGCCTGAACTGCAGCGCATGGGCGCTCATGCAGAAATTGAGGGCAATRCCGTGATCTGTGGTGACACCGACAGCTTAAGCGGGGCGCAAGTGATGGCGACCGATTTACGCGCCTCGGCGAGCCTCGTGATTGCGGGTTGTATCGCCAAGGGCGAGACCATTGTCGATCGCATTTATCATATCGATAGAGGCTATGAGCGTATCGAGGATAAACTTCAAGCCTTGGGCGCGAAAATAGAGCGGATTGACGCGGCGTAACCTCGCCTGCACTCGACACACAAACGCCAGCATCCAGCTGGCGTTTTTGATGGCGTGAAGCGATAAGCGCAGAGACCGACAGCGTTAGCGGCGCTGCCTTTCATCGCCCACTTTGACCGGCAGTGTCAGGGTCTCACCATCACGAATAAGGGTCACATCTAGCGTTGAGCCTGGGCGCGTATCGGTGACCATATCCATGGCACTGCGCGCGCCACGTACCGCTTGCCCATCAATCTTAATAATTAAATCTTGCGGTTTGATGCCGGCTTTATCGGCAGGGCCTCCTTGGTCAACTCCAGACACCATCACTCCTCGTTGCTGCTCGGCATCCAGCAGGCGCGCCATTACCGGATTCACATCACGACCATCAATCCCGATATAGCCTCGGATCACTCGGCCATCGGCAATCAGTTTATTCATGATTTTTTCAGTCAACCCGTAGGGAATAGCAAAGGAGATGCCATAGGTTTCCAAATCGGTGGCTTGCTGGAATGAGGCGGTATTAATACCCACCAATTCGCCGCGGCTGTTGACCAAGGCGCCGCCAGAGTTCCCTCGGTTGATCGCGGCATCGGTTTGTAAAAAGTCTTGGCGGCCATAAAAGCTCATCCCGGTACGCCCGGTCGCGGAAATAATGCCATAAGTGGTGGTTTGGCCGAGGTTATAGGGGTTACCAATCGCGAGCACCGTATCGCCCACCGCGGGCTGATAGCGCTCGTTGACCGGGATCACGGGTAAGTTATCGGCTTGTACTTTGATCACCGCTAAGTCGGTGCGCTGGTCTTTACCCACCATCTGGGCGGTGAAAATACGGCCATCTTGCAACGCCACAATCACCTGATCGGCCTCGGCGACCACGTGATAGTTAGTGACAATATAGCCCTTAGCGCTCATGATCACCCCAGAGCCTAACCCCTGAGTGTTGAGGGCTAATCGTTCGTTACCGGTGTAGTTGCGGGTGTAAATATTGACCACTGCCGGCGACGCGCGCTTAACCGCGTAATTGAACGACACCAGCTCCACGGGATCGTCCTCGATGCTGTCTGCCATTGAAAAGCCGGATAGCAGACCCGAGCGTAAGTCTGGCACCGCTACCAACAATAAAGCAGCCGTCACCAAGCCAATAATCACAGAGCGAATCAATAACGCCAGCATAAATAATGCCATCCTCAAGCAACTTAACGCGGAGCTAGAGAATAGCATTGTCAGCGAGGGTTGGGGAAATCATCACCGCGGTCTGATCAAAAAAAATGCCTGCCGAGAAGGCAGGCATCAATCGATGAACGCCAGGCCTGTTCGCGGGCTAGCGGATCACCAGGTACAAGGAGCTGTTGTCGCGGACGATATTGAGCGCCAGCACACTGGGTTTGTCTTCAAGTAGCTTGCGCAGATCGCCTAAGTTCTCAACCTTGTGACGATTAAGACCGACAATCACATCCCCTTCACGCAGCCCATAGCGCGCGGCGAGTGAACCTTCTTCAATCGCCGTCACTTCTACCCCAGCGGGCTTGGTGTCGTGATTTTTCAGCTCAGCACCGGTGAGGGCTTTGTGTAAGTTGTCGGCCTTGGTTTGCGTTTGGCTCGCCTCTTTAAGGGTGGTGTCCATTTCTAGGTTTTCACCGTCGCGGATAACCCCCAAGGTCACTGGCTTGCCCGCGCCCAAGGTGGCAATTTTAGCGCGTAGCTCGCCAAAGCTGCGGATGCTCTTGCCATTAACCGAGACGATGATGTCCCCGGCTTCCAAGCCTGCCTCTTCTGCTGCAGATTCAGGCATGACTTGGCTGACAAAGGCACCGTGTTTTGTAGCAAGGCCAAAGGCATCGGCCAGCTCCGATGTTAGCTCGCGACCGGTTACTCCCAGCATACCGCGGCGCACTGAGCCGTATTCGATAATTTGGTCGACCAGGCTTTTCGCCATATTGACTGGAATCGCAAAACCAATCCCGACGTTACCGCCATTTGGGCCTAAAATAGCGGTATTGATCCCCATTAGCTCGCCATTAAGGTTAACCAGGGCACCGCCCGAGTTACCACTGTTGATCGCCGCATCGGTTTGAATAAAGTTCTCAAAGTTTTCCAAATTCAAACCACTGCGCCCTAGTGCAGAGATGATCCCCGAAGTAACGGTTTGCCCAAGCCCAAACGGGTTACCAATCGCCACGGCAAAATCGCCCACGCGCAGTTCGTCGGAGTCCGCGAGCGGAATTTGGGTCAGGTTATCGGCCTCTTCTTCGAGCTGAAGAAGGGCGATGTCAGACATTTCGTCGCTGCCAATCAAGGTGGCATCGTACTCGCGTCCGTCTTTGAGCTGCACGCGAATTTGGTCGGCATCATCAATCACATGGTGGTTGGTGACAATATAGCCCTTATCCGCGTCGACAATCACCCCTGAGCCGAGTCCGCGGAATGGGCGCTCTTGGGCTTGTTCTGGCGGTATGTTGGGGCCGAAGAAAAAACGAAAGGCTTCTGGAATACGCTGCTTGGCGACTTTATTGCCTTCAACGGCAATGCTCACCACCGCAGGAGACACCTTCTCTAGCATCGGCGCTAAGCTGGGCATCGCCTCACCGTTAACGGTTTGCGGCAAGGCTGCGTGGCTCGGGAGAGGGGAAAAAGCCGCGCCAAGAGTCAGCGCGGCGATACTCATCGCTAGTAAAGACTTCTTCATCATAGACTCACACTCCGATTGTCGAGGTATGAAGTGAGAGTGGGGGCTATCTGAAAAAGTTCAATCCTCCATCAACTTGTCGCGCGTGACCCTTCGCCGCTTTTGAGCAGTCCAGAGGCGCTGCCTGAGTAGTCTCTTGGCGGCTCACTGGTTGTCTCGGCTTTCACTTCAGTGATTTTACCCAGCCGCTTGGCAAACGGATTATCCTGATCGGGCAAGTTGGGCATCAAATCAGTCGAGGTCTTTGCCATGTGTTGATAGAGCTTGTTGTAATCTTTGGAAAGGGTATCGAGCAGCTCCGCGCTTTGGGCAAAATGATCAACCAGTTCTTGGCGATATTGCTCCAGCTCGTAACGTGACTTTTCTAGCTCCCTTTTCATGTTTTTTTGTTGTTTGAGATCGCGTGTCGTCATGCGGGCAATGAAGAAGCCTACCGCGATACCGATGACGAGAAAGATCAGGCTATTAATCCAGGCCATAACTGCTCCTTGTAGTCACAAGTTGACTGTCCACAGATACCACTGGCGGGTCAGTCAAGACAAGTAAAATCACTTGCCTACCTAATAATATCGTACATTCCCCAATAGCTCAGCAAGGGGGATTCGCTTACTATACACGTCGATGCGTCCTTGCGGTACTGGCAGCGGACGGATTGTGGGTTGGGGCGAGCCCTCTCCGGTGGTTTGGCGGATATGTTACGTTTTGTATCGGGCGTGTTACTATGCGTGCGAGGCGATAATCAATGAGGCTTTCACGGAATGACGCCACTCGAGCATTACAATAACGATCTGACCCATAACGATTTTATTGAAGACCCCGCGCAGCGTATGGCAGTAGAGAAACTCGATGATCTCTACCATCGCTTGGTTGCCAACCCCATTGTTCCCGCCACGCCGGAAAAGCGCAGCTGGCTGCCTTGGCGTAAGCGCGAGCCGGCTTCTGTGACCCCTGTAAAAGGCTTATATTTCTGGGGCGGGGTGGGGCGCGGCAAAACCTACCTAATGGATACGTTTTTCCACGCTTTGCCGTTCGAAAACAAGATGCGGATGCACTTTCACCGCTTTATGCATCGCGTGCACCAAGAGCTGAAAACCTTGGATGGCGAGGTTGACCCTTTGCCACAAATTGCCGACAAGTTCGCCCAAGAAACCCGAGTACTGTGCTTTGATGAGTTTTTTGTCTCTGACATTACCGACGCGATGATCTTGGGGACGTTAATGGAAGCCTTGTTTGCGCGCGGCATTACCTTGGTGGCCACCTCTAACATTGTGCCGGATGAGCTTTACTGGAATGGGCTACAACGTGCCCGTTTCTTGCCTGCGATCGCCTTGATTAACCAGCATTGTGACGTGGTCAATGTCGACTCAGGCGTCGATTACCGCTTACGCACCCTTGAGCAAGCCGAGATCTTTCACCATCCTTTAGGTGACGCCGCGACCGCGCAAATGCACGCGTATTTTAAGAAGCTCAATGGCGAGGGCGGGTTGAAGCAGGATGTGATCGAGGTGAACCATCGATCGCTGCAAACCATCGAAAACGGTGATGGGGTGGTGCATTTTGGTTTTGCTGAGCTGTGCCAATCAGCACGTAGCCAGAGTGACTATATGGAGCTGGCACGCCTTTATCATACCGTGTTGGTTGCTGATATGCCTCAGCTGACTGGCTTGCAAGACGACGCTGCACGGCGCTTTATTGCCTTGGTGGATGAGTTTTATGAGCGCAGCGTGAAGCTAATTATTTCGGCGGCGGTACCCATGGATAGCCTCTATCAAGGCGAGCGGTTGGCGTTTGAATTTCAGCGCTGCCAATCACGCCTTATTGAGATGCAAAGCCATGACTACCTCGCCTTGCCGCACTTGCCCTAAATAGGATAAAAAGCGGGGCGCAAGCGTTCTGATGGTGCGTGTCCCGCCCTACAGTGGCGTGCAGTAGCCAAACAATCACCAACTGAAAAAATCCATCGAATTTTTTTGCCAAAAGGAGGTGATTTTTTCTCCACTCTTCCCTATAATCTCGCGACCCACCGTTACTGTTGAAAGGCTTAGGCCGAGTGTACCACCACTCGAAGGGGTGATGTATGGGCGCTTAACAGTGGGAGCTTAGGCTCCTGAAGTGAAACTTATTAATCGGGTAATCATTAGCATGAAAACTTTCGTTGCTAAACCAGAAACTGTAAAACGCGACTGGTTCGTTGTAGACGCTGAAGGCAAAACGCTGGGCCGTCTGGCCACTGAAATTGCAACGCGTCTGCGTGGCAAGCACAAGCCAGAATACACTCCTCACGTTGACACCGGTGACTACATCGTTGTTATCAACGCTGAGAAAGTGGCTGTTACTGGCCGCAAAAAGTCTGACAAGATGTACTACAGCCACACTGGCTACATTGGTGGCATCAAGTCAATCAGCTTTGAAAAACTGATCGCGGAAAAACCTGAACTGGTTATTGAAAAAGCCGTTAAAGGTATGTTGCCACGCGGTCCTCTAGGTCGTGCTATGTACCGTAAACTGAAAGTTTACGCAGGTTCTGAGCACAAGCACGCGGCACAACAACCGCAAGTACTAGACATCTAAGAGGAATAAAGCAATGGCAGAACAATACTACGGCACCGGCCGTCGCAAAAGCTCCGCAGCGCGTGTCTTTATCAAGCCAGGCAGCGGTAACATCGAGATCAACAAGCGTTCTCTCGACACTTACTTCGGTCGCGAAACCGCTCGCATGGTCGTTCGTCAGCCGCTTGAGCTGGTAGAAATGACCGAGAAGCTAGACCTGTACATCACCGTTTCTGGTGGTGGTATCTCTGGTCAAGCTGGCGCAATCCGTCACGGCATTACTCGTGCCCTGATGGAGTATGACGAGTCACTACGTCCTGCGCTACGTGCAGCTGGCTTTGTTACGCGTGACGCTCGTCGCGTTGAGCGTAAAAAAATTGGCCTACGCAAAGCACGTCGCAGCCCGCAGTTCTCGAAGCGTTAATCGACGTTTCAGTCAGATTTGCTGCAAAAAGCCTGGTGGCAACGCCAGGCTTTTTTTATTCATCAATTTAACCAGCATTCTCGCGTGTAATACTCATTTATTTCCTTTCAAAACAGTGTATAAGCACTCACTTTCCAACATTTTTATTACCCTTTCCTCAATTCTGTGCACACCGCTCACATTTGTTACAAAAAGGTAGCTTTATCTTGTCAAAAAGTAGGGTTTTCTCTATCATCTAGCCGACGTAATAGCAGCTAAGATTTAATCGAACTGATCCCAGTCAGCCGTTATTACATATTCGTTTTTAAGTAAGCCGTACGCTCCATGGACGCAAAGGACACAATAAAAATCCAAGCGGGAGCACATGGGAGAATGTTGGATGAGCAATGCGCCAGTGAATACCGGCCGACGCCGTTTCCTGACTGCGACGACGTCAGTTGTTGGCGGTTTAGGGGCCGTAGCAGTTGCCGTACCTTTTATTAAGTCTTGGAACCCAAGCGCGAAAGCCAAAGCGGCGGGCGCGCCTGTCGAAGTCGATATCAGCAAGCTACAAGACGGACAAATGATCCGTGTTGAGTGGCGAGGAAAACCTGTATGGATCGTGCGTCGCAGTGATGCGGTCGTCGAACAGCTGTCTAGCTTCGAGGACCAGCTTCGTGATCCCGGTTCGGCACAGCCGCAACAGCCAGAATACGCAGCCAACCAGACCCGCTCTATTAAACCTGAAATTTTTGTCGCGGTTGGTATCTGTACCCACCTAGGTTGCTCGCCAACCTATCTGCCTGACAGCTTCAGTGAGCAAGTGAGTGGGGTGAAAGCCGGGTTCTTCTGCCCGTGTCATGGTTCTAAATTTGACATGGCAGGACGCGTATTCCAAGGCGTACCTGCACCACTGAACCTGGTCGTTCCACCTTACATGTACTTGGACGACAAACGGGTACTCGTGGGACAAGATGAGGGGACTGCGTAATGGAAAACTTGCTGAACTGGGTTGAGAAACGCATTCCAGCGATGAATGCGTATCGCAAACACATGACTGAGTACCCTATGCCGAAGAACTTCAACTTCTGGTATATGTTTGGTGTGCTCGCAATGCTGGTTCTGGTTAACCAAATTCTGACTGGGATTTGGCTAACGATGAACTACGTACCTTCAGCGGAAGGCGCGTTTGCGTCTGTTGAATATATCATGCGTGATGTGGAGTACGGTTGGCTCCTCCGATATATGCACTCCACTGGGGCCTCGGCCTTCTTTGTGGTGGTGTACCTGCACATGTTCCGCGGCCTCATTTATGGCTCGTACCAGAAGCCGCGTGAGCTACTGTGGCTGTTTGGGATGCTGATCTTCTTGGTGTTAATGGCAGAAGCCTTTATGGGCTATCTGCTGCCATGGGGACAGATGTCTTACTGGGGGGCACAGGTTATCATCTCCTTGTTTGGTGCGATTCCTGTGATTGGTGATGACTTAACGCTTTGGATCCGCGGTGATTACRTGGTATCAGGCGCARCCTTGAACCGTTTCTTTGCGCTTCACGTGGTTGCACTACCGATTGTGCTCTTGCTGCTCGTGGCGTTGCACGTACTTGCACTGCACGAAGTGGGCTCCAATAACCCGGATGGTATCGACACTAAACTGCCGAAAGGTGAGGCAGACGACGATGGCCAGCAGTCACAGTTCAAGTTCCACCCTGACTACACCAAGAAATATAAGATCATTGACTCGATTCCTTTCCACCCTTACGGGACAGTGAAAGATTTGATTGGTGTGGGTGTGTTCGGCATCTTGTTTGCCTACGTGATTTTCTTTAATCCCGAAATGGGCGGCTATTTCCTTGAGCCACCCAACTTTGAAGCGGCTAACCCGCTGAAGACCCCTGAGCACATTGCCCCTGTTTGGTACTTCACGCCGTTCTACGCGATTTTGCGTGCGATCCCAGACAAGCTAATTGGTGTGATTGCCATGGGCGCGTCGATTGTGATGCTGTTCATCCTGCCGTGGCTTGACCGCTGCCGTGTGCGCTCATACCGCTACCGCAGCAAGCTGCACTTGGCGAACATC
Source organism: Salinivibrio sp. ML323 (assembly GCF_001995745.1). NCBI lineage: Bacteria > Pseudomonadati > Pseudomonadota > Gammaproteobacteria > Vibrionales > Vibrionaceae > Salinivibrio > Salinivibrio sp. ML323. Next base: position 66,773 of record NZ_MUES01000001.1, read on the forward strand.
GTCCAATTTGTGATTGCCTTTATTGCTCTGGGTATTCTGGGTGCGTTGCCAGCAACCCCAACCTACACCTTGCTGGCGCAGATCTTCAGCTTCTGTTACTTCATGTTCTTCGTGCTGTTGTTCTTCTACAGCAAAAATGAGGCAACAAAACCGCTACCAGAGAGGGTGACATTCAAATGAGAAAATGGATTGTAATCTTGTGCGCGCTGTTGTCCTCTTTGGCGATGGCCGCCGGTGGTAATGTCCACTTGGACGAAGCCAACAATGATTTGACGGACAAAGCCTCATTGCAACGTGGCGCCAAACTGTTCATGAACTACTGTTTTGGTTGCCATGCTACGCAGTATCAGCGTTATCAGCGCGTGGCCGAAGATCTCAACATTCCTAAAGACTTGATGGAAGACAACCTGATTGTCGATAAGAATGCCGATTACGGCGACTTGATGAAAAACGCCATGACGCAAGAGGCGGGCGCGCAATACTTCGGTGCACCGGCACCTGATCTGACCTTGGTGGCACGTGTGCGTGGCGTGGATTGGCTATATACCTATTTACGTTCGTTCTACGTCGACCCATCTCGCCCATTTGGCGTGAACAACACCGTGTTCCCGAACGTGGGTATGCCACACGTGCTTGAAGAGCTTCAAGGCACACCCCGTAAAGTGTACGAAACACGTATGGTGGACGGTGAGCCGGTGGAAGAGTTTGTTGGCCTTAAATCTGACGGCAATGGCGAACTCAGTGCCAGCGAGTACGATAATGCGGTGCGCGATCTGGTTAACTTCCTTGAATACTCAGGGGAACCGGTGAAGCTAGAGCGCCAGCAGTTAGGCTGGTGGGTGATTGGTTTCTTCGTGGTATTCTTGATTTTGGCGTACTTCCTCAAGAAAGAATATTGGCGCGATGTACACTGATCGGTTAATCTAGTGTGTTGCTAATCCGCAATGGGGACTTTAGGTCCCCATTGCTTTCTATTGATATTGAACATCCTGGAGGGGTTGATGGCTGTTGCTGCCAATAAACGCTCGGTGATGACGTTATTCTCTGACGCATCTGATCTCTATAGTCATCAGGTACGCATCGTCCTCGCAGAGAAAGGTGTCAGTGTAGAAATCGAGCTGGTGGATCCGAATAATCTGCCAGAAGACCTGGTTGACTTAAATCCTTATAACTCTGTTCCAACCTTGGTAGACCGTGAGTTAGCGTTGTATAACGCGGATATCATCATGGAATACTTGGATGAGCGTTTCCCTCACCCGCCATTGATGCCGGTATACCCTGTTGCTCGTGCACAAAGCCGTTTGATGATGTATCGCATCAAGCGCAACTGGTATACCTTGGTTGACCAAATTATGGAAGGCAGTGCTGACGACGCTGATAAAGCGCGTAAGCAGCTGCGTGAAGAGCTTCTGGCGCTGGCACCAGTATTCGCCGAAGATCCCTACTTTCTAAGCGAAGAGTTTAGTCTGGTAGATTGCTACTTAGCGCCGCTGCTGTGGCGTTTGCCTGCGCTAGGCATTGAGCTAACTGGCCCAGGTGCGAAGCAAGTAAAAGATTACATGACGCGTCTGTTTGAGCGTGATTCGTTTCTCGCCTCACTGACAGAAGCTGAACGTGAAATGCGACTAACAGGTCAATAATGTCTACATCAGAATTTGCGATGACACCACGCCGCCCGTATTTAGTGCGTGCGTTTTACGACTGGTTATTAGATAACGATCTCACCCCCCACATGGTGGTGGACGCGACCTTGCCGGGCGTACAAGTGCCGTTTGACTACGTTAAAGACGGGCAAATTGTCCTCAATATCGCCCCGCGCGCGGTCGGTAACTTGGAACTGAGCAACGAGCACGTGTGTTTTAACGCGCGCTTTGGCGGCAAGCCCCAGCAAGTGCTGGTGCCTATGGCGGCGGTGCTCGCCATCTACGCACGTGAAAATGGCGCGGGCACCATGTTTGATATGGAGCCAGCTTACGCCCACGCTGATGATGAGGAGATGTTTGAACAAACCGCCCCATCCAGCGAGGGAGAAGACGAAGAAGAGCCGTCTTTAGTATCAGTCGACAGCGTTGATGATCCAGACGCGTTGCCGCAAGCCGATGATGAAGACGACACGCCGGCTACGCCAAGCAAAAAAGGCAAGCCGACGCTGACCGTGGTGAAATAACCGCGTCGCAAGTTCTAACTGAAGGTAAGACACAAAAAACCAGCACCCAAGTGCTGGTTTTTTTATGCCTAGGCGCTGTGTCCGCCGCACAGATGGCGAAGATAGGCGCCTCACGACGCCTGTATCCGCTGCGGGGGTATCAGTGACGCTCAGTCATGATCTCACGCGAGAATACCTTCTCACAGTATTTGCAGCGCAACTTCACATCGTCTGCTTCACTCAGCACGCGGAATGAGCTATCGACCGCCGGCTCACCGTGGGTAATACAGTTAGAGTTTGGGCAGCGGAATACGCCTTGAATCACCTCAGGCAAGGTCAGTGGCAGCTTGGCCACTACTTGATAGTCTTCGATTTGATTCACGGTCGCCTGTGGTGCATACAGTGCGAGTTGACTGGCCTGATCTTCGCTGATCACCACGTTCTCAATTTTGATCAGATCTTTGCTGCCCAACGCTGACGAGGGCAGATTCAGACCAATGGTGATCCGCTGATCGCTGCCGTGCATTTGAAACAGGTTTAAGATCTTAAAGCCAATGTGCGCGGGAATATGATCGATCACCGTGCCGTGACAGATGGCTTCAACTTGTAGTTTGTTATCCGTGCTCATTGTGCAACTCCTTCAACCTGTYCGTTTAATACCAGTGCCAGCAGGGCTTCTCGCGCATAGACGCCGTTCTCAGCTTGCTCAAAGTAATAGGCGTGCGGGGTTTTATCGACATCCACAGTAATCTCATCCACACGGGGCAGGGGATGCATCACCTTCATGTTGGGTTTGGCATCACGCAACATGGCCGCATTTAAAATGAACGCCGCTTTAATGTGCGCGTATTCTGATTCATCAAATCGCTCTTTTTGCACTCGTGTCATATACAACACATCCAGCTCAGGCACCACATCGGTGATGCTACTGTGCAGGCTATACGGGTGGCCCGCGGCAGTCAGCTCATCTAACAAATACTCAGGCATCGCTAGCGCATCTGGGGCGATATAGAAAAAGCGATTCCCCTCGAACTTTGACAAGGCTTGCGTCAGCGAATGCACGGTACGGCCATATTTTAGATCGCCCACCATGGCAATATTGAGGTTATCGAGCCGCCCTTGGGTTTCGTAAATCGAGAACAGGTCGAGCAGGGTTTGGGTTGGATGCTGGTTAGCGCCATCACCGCCGTTGACTACCGGCACACCTTCAGAGAACTCCGAGGCCAACCGCGCGGCACCTTCTTTTGGATGGCGCATTACAAAGCCATCGACATACGAGGAAATCACACGGACTGAGTCGGCCAAGGTTTCGCCTTTTTTGCCTGACGAAGTATTGCCGCCGTCGGGAAAGCCAATTACCGAGCCGCCAAGGCGCTGAATCGCGGTTTCAAAGGACAACCGCGTGCGGGTTGACGCCTCAAAAAAGCAGCTGGCAATCACTTTATTTTTTAATAGCGTCGGGTTCGGGCGGGCTTTAAGTTCGGCCGCCGTGGCAACGATTAACTCTAGCTCGTCGCGGCTGAGCTCGGGAATGGAAATAATATGTTTGTTATAAAGCGTATTGGCCATAACGCGAGTCCCTTTCTTTGCAGTGTGCTACAGGCAAAAAAAAACCTCCGAAAAGGAGGCTTTTACGATCACGACCAATGCGAATGCCGTCCCGCGATGGGGCGGATAAATCGCTGTTTGTAGGTGGAATAACCAACATAACGTCTGGCCGTGTAATGAAATCTGGCCGAATTATACGCCCCTATTTATGTCGTGCAAGCAAAAGTGCAATCGTTTACGTGCTTGCGTTGACGAGTGTGGCAACCATCACAGCCTTGATGGTATGCAGTCGGTTCTCTGCCTGATCAAAGACGATCGACTGCTCAGATTCGAACACCGCGTCGGTCACTTCCAGCCCATTGAGCCCGTATTGATCGGCAATTTGTTTTCCTACGCCCGTCTCATCGTTATGAAAGGCAGGCAAACAGTGCATAAACTTAGCGTGTGGGTTTGCGGTGGCGGCCATTAAGCTTGGGTTCACCTGATAAGGGATGAGATCAGCCACACGCTGCGCCCAGGCCGATTCGGGTTCACCCATCGACACCCAGATATCGGTATACACAAAATCACAACCGTTCACCGCTGCGGTGTCTTCGGTTAAGGTGAGCGTTGCGCCAGTAGTGGCGGCGATATCTTGGCAGGTGGCGATCAAGTCAGCCTCAGGCCAATAGGCTTTAGGGCCAATCAGGCGCAGATCCATCCCCATTTTCGCCGCGCCGACCAATAGCGAATTACCCATGTTGTTGCGCGCATCCCCCACATACGCAAACGCGATTTGATTTAGCGGCTTGTCACTGTGCGCTTGCATGGTGAGCAGATCGGCCAACACTTGGGTGGGGTGAAAATCATCGGTTAAGCCATTCCACACCGGCACCCCGGCATTCGCGGCGAGCGTCTCGACCACCTCTTGGCCAAAGCCACGGTATTGAATGCCATCATACATTCTCCCTAACACACGCGCGGTGTCCTTCATGGTTTCTTTATGGCCAATCTGGGTGCCGCTAGGGCCGAGGTAACTGACCTGCGCACCTTGATCAAACGCCGCCAYCTCAAAGGCACAGCGGGTACGGGTCGAGGTTTTCTCAAAAATCAGCGCAATGTTTTTGCCTGTTAGCTGCGGGGCTTCCTCACCGCGAGCTTTTGCCGCTTTTAGTGCGGCGGCATCATCAATCAGATCGTGGATTTGCTGAGGTGATAAGTCGAGTAAGGTGAGTAGTGATTGCTGGTAGAGGTCGCTTTTCATATCTATCCCTAAATAACGCGAAAAATTGAATATTAAGTCGGTATTTGTGTTTAATTATTCTTTAATGGTAAAGCCCGTGCCAGCAAGATGCAAGCAACAAAACCGAGCGTAAAGGCCATAAGCTGACCAATAACACACCTTTTTGATGATTTTCTGACCGCCAAGGAGGGATTTAATCAAGCGCTGACAATGCTGATAAGTTGGCGACAAACTAGACAATCCTTTTACCGCCTTATAGCGAGAGAATGACAGGGGCGCGCGATGAGTGCGAGATAGTGTTTATGTCCTCAAGGACAAACGACAATACTAGGAAGGAGAAGATGATGAAAACACAAAACAAAGCACTGACTCTCAGCGCACTCATGATGATGGTTGGCCTCGCCGGCCCCGCGATGGCCAACGAAGCCAGCCAACCACAAGGCGACCAGCCCGTGGTAACTTGTCCAGACGGCGGCACGGATTGTGACACGCAGCCAATGCCAGAAGACGACAACAGCACCTGGCCGGCGGAAGAAAGCCAAGACCCCGCCATGCAATAAGGCGGTAACCTCCTAAGCAAGCAAAGCGTGAGTGCCGCCACATTGGCGGCGCTTGTTTATCCCACCACACGCTAAGTGCTCAAAAAGCATACTGAATTCGCCCCCCTTACAGCTAGACACCCTGTGAGCCTTCCCCTATAATCCCATTCCATTCGGCCCCTTAGCTCAGTGGTTAGAGCAGTCGACTCATAATCGATTGGTCCCCAGTTCAAGTCTGGGAGGGGCCACCAGTCATAGCAAGGCGTAGCAGGTTAGTACCTACTACGCCTTTTTTGTACCTGCTGATTTTTAGTCAAACACTTAGTCAAACAAGGAACGGGTACAACGCCCGTTTTCGCATTAGAAAAAATCAGCGGGGTAACACTGAGAGGTGTTCAACACTTCGATCCTGCCAACGGTCATCTTTTACCTTGCTTAGGCAAGCGCCCACTAAAACGATTCATCCGTTGCGCCTAGGTAACTTCTTGTACCCATCTCACAAAATATGGCTTATCTAACACTTTGGACAATAGCGCACGAAAACCAAAACAGCCCTTGATATGCTTTATCAATCAATGGTACCGACGTTCTGAGTGTTGGCTTGAAGTGCTCTGAGTGTCGGCTTGATGTTTAATTTTTGATTTAGAGTGATCGTTTTCACTTAACAAATGGATGCATCGAAAAACTCGCTACATTCAATGCCGTTCACTTAAAATGGGCGTATCAGTACAAAAGCGGCATGAGTTCGAATCAGAGAGATGAACATAAAAACAAATTTATCTATCCTGAAACCGAAGCTTTATATGCAACCAGGTAAAATAAAGAGGTGATTATGGACGACCCGTTACCCCATAATAATGAGTTATCAGCTGCCGAGAAAAGTCTGAGACGAATTGGCTCGAATGTTTGGTTTGGTGGGCTTTCGGAAGAGTGGCAAGACTATCTTATCTCTCATACTGTGGAAACATTCGACACCTATGATATGTCGATGGAAAAGGCTGCCAGTGTATTGATCCAGGCATATCAAGAAATGGTCAGGTTTCAACCTGCCGTACTAGATGTCAATCCTTGGCTGCTCAATGACGAGTTTTGGGCTGACCTACAGGAGTATAAGCATAACAGTTGACACAATAGACTTATTTTATAAATTTTATTTGGTGTGCAGTTTGTATCTAGTCGATTGAATAGTTGCTGAGGTGAGCTCTGAAGCACGGCCAAACTCTCGCTTACTGTGCTTTTCCAGCCAACGTTTCAGTGGCTGGCTTGTTGAGATAGGCTCTGAAGCTAATGCGGTGGAATGTCGAAAAGCCGTTTTTTGCTAACTGTTTCAGTGGCTGACTTGTTGAGATAGGCTCTGAAGCGCTTGTGATTGACGCGATGACAGGGCCGGTGAAGTCGTTTCAGTGGCTGACTTGTTGAGATAGGCTCTGAAGCTCGTTGGCGGCCAGTGCGGCGGCATCTTCGGCCTGTGTTTCAGTGGCTGACTTGTTGAGATAGGCTCTGAAGCGCACGAAGTGCCGGAGAGGCTAGGCTAGTCAAAGTTTCAGTGGCTGACTTGTTGAGATAGGCTCTGAAGCAACCATTGCGCAGGGCGCAGTGGCTGCGGTTAAGCCGTGTTTCAGTGGCTGACTTGTTGAGATAGGCTCTGAAGCCTGGATAAAGCCATTTCATCAGTGGCCCCCGGCTGGTTTCAGTGGCTGACTTGTTGAGATAGGCTCTGAAGCACTACCTGCGTGGCATTGAAGGCGGTTTTGTGTTTGCGTTTCAGTGGCTGACTTGTTGAGATAGGCTCTGAAGCGTCCGCATTCACTTCATCCATTGCCAGTTCACAAACTGTTTCAGTGGCTGACTTGTTGAGATAGGCTCTGAAGCTGGCTCCTGGTGCCGTTTTCTCTATATACCCAATGTTTCAGTGGCTGACTTGTTGAGATAGGCTCTGAAGCTAAAGAAAACTTGTGATTTCGTGCGGCATTGGAGTTTCAGTGGCTGACTTGTTGAGATAGGCTCTGAAGCACTTGCTGCGACATTGATGGCTATCTTGGTGCGTGTGTTTCAGTGGCTGACTTGTTGAGATAGGCTCTGAAGCTCGACCGCAGCCAAGGGCTCCCCCCGATGAGCCAATGTTTCAGTGGCTGACTTGTTGAGATAGGCTCTGAAGCAGCTTACCGACGATCCTTTCGAGGCACACTTGGAAGTTTCAGTGGCTGACTTGTTGAGATAGGCTCTGAAGCGTCATACAGAGAAGTCACACCGTCCGACGTGGCCGAGTTTCAGTGGCTGACTTGTTGAGATAGGCTCTGAAGCGAATTCGCCGATATCGCTTACGGCACGGTCACCGTTTCAGTGGCTGACTTGTTGAGATAGGCTCTGAAGCGTCACCCCAGTCATGACCATCCAGCCTATGGCTGTTTCAGTGGCTGACTTGTTGAGATAGGCTCTGAAGCGCAGGCCGCAGACGATGTGCTTATCGCGGCGAGCAGCAAGTTTCAGTGGCTGACTTGTTGAGATAGGCTCTGAAGCTCAAGGCGTCGGCGCCGTGCTATTCGGCGAGAATTGTTTCAGTGGCTGACTTGTTGAGATAGGCTCTGAAGCCGAGGTAGAGATCGACAACAAAGGCGACTGGTTGGTTTCAGTGGCTGACTTGTTGAGATAGGCTCTGAAGCTTCTTAAACATTGCGACAGCCGAAGCGCTAAACGGCGAGTTTCAGTGGCTGACTTGTTGAGATAGGCTCTGAAGCGACGACGGCAGCGAGGACAACCGTCGAGAGTGGTGGTTTCAGTGGCTGACTTGTTGAGATAGGCTCTGAAGCGCGCCGAACGGCGTGCTGGTGGACGACGCTATCGCCGAGTTTCAGTGGCTGACTTGTTGAGATAGGCTCTGAAGCCAGATAGCGACGCTCAATGATGAGCTGATGCTGACCAGTTTCAGTGGCTGACTTGTTGAGATAGGCTCTGAAGCGCTTCACCACCAACACTATCAGCCTGCTCATCACTCTGTTTCAGTGGCTGACTTGTTGAGATAGGCTCTGAAGCCATAGACTCCCACACGTTGCCGACTTGATCGAGCGCGTTTCAGTGGCTGACTTGTTGAGATAGGCTCTGAAGCAAGCGATTAAGTATCTCATCCAGCGCGATTCGTTGTTTCAGTGGCTGACTTGTTGAGATAGGCTCTGAAGCGGGCTGCGTAGTCGCGAACGTGATCCCGCTGTCAGTAGTTTCAGTGGCTGACTTGTTGAGATAGGCTCTGAAGCGAACATGCCGCGCAGGCAGCCCGCTAGCAGCGTCGCCGTTTCAGTGGCTGACTTGTTGAGATAGGCTCTGAAGCCCCCTGATTTTTTGTTGTTGATACAGCAAGTTATTAGGGGCTCAGCGCCTATTTTTTTCGCAAACCGCTTTGATGTCATAAAATGGCTATATTTTGCGAACATAGCGCTGACACCAAAATAATCTTCATCTGTCATTGCAGTATCTCAAGTACTCGCACTGTGCGCATTTGCTCTCTGTTGCGCTTGAATGCGGCATACGATGGCTGGAGAGTGTTTGCCTCACCGCATGGAGTGTGGTTAGGCACTTGTTCTTTATTTTATCATCTAGCGTGATCGTGTACTGCTTATTTGCGCTGCCTTTTAGTAATACGCCCGCAACCACTTGCCGTTGATAAGTTTGCTCCGCAGCAAGCATATAGGCGTACAGCTGGACCTTTTGCGCATCGGTAGGTTTACCCTTATCCACTTTATACTCCACGACCACACACTTTTCTTCATTGAAGATTAGCTCGTCGATATAACCATGAATACCTAACGATAGCGCTTGCACATGCGCGTTGACGATATGCTCTCTTGGTTCGGGAATATGTTTGCATAAACGACGTCGATGCCGCGGGTTTTGTGACTCGTGCCAACGCTTCCCTTGCGTAACCCACCCTTGTTCAGGGGGCTCAAAACGCATCACGGCTTTGTACCACGGGATACGTGGGCAAAAAAGATATTGCCGCAAGTAACTGATAGGGATCAGCTCATCAAAAGATGCCATGATCATCGTACTCCTCAAAATCTGGGGTAAGACCATAAAATTTTGCGTTTTCGGACAATTTACTCACTAAAACGAAAGCTTTATCTGTGTCTTGGTCGATTTCACTGGCAAGAATACGCTTCGCCAGTTTGATATCGGCGGGCAACAAACGTCCCCACATGACAGATTTTTGTACCGGAATCATGCCGACATCTTTGAGTTGGTTATATAGCCGTGTCCGTGTTTTGTTGTTTTCGATGTCATAAGCGACAAGCACTTCCGTTGTTTTTGCCATGTTCTACCACCTAAAGAGTAATGGTCGATACTTTTGTTCGTCGGCAAACATGCCACATAAGCGATAGCACTGCCGTTGCATGACGCTTTCTAAGCGTATTTTCCTGCTTCGATAAGGGATTGGCTTGGCGAGTGTCGTTAGGATCTCATTGGTTAACTTCTTACGCGTTTTCGGCTTAAGCGTTTCGCCATTGAGTTGGCTTCGTAACTTAATGACAGCCCGATCAACCACCCAAGCGCGATATTCTTCCATTACATCGAGCACAAGAGCGGGCTTTCCAGGCCGAATGGCATGCAGCGCACCGAGGTAGACTTCTAGTCCTGCATTAGTTAACGCGTTCCAGATTACACTTGATAAAATGCCGTAACCATAATTCAACGCTTGGTTGGCGGGGTCTTGCGCACCGCGCCCCGTACGGCGGGTAAATTGTTCACCGAGCCATTGATGCTCGCTGAGTACCTGCCAATAACTGGCTGCTGCTCGGCCCTCCAAGCCCATCAAGGTGGCATTCCAGTTTTCGGTATAGGGGAGATCACGGACTTGTTGGGAGAGTAAGTGCAGCTCAGCCGCTAGATGGGCCGCTGCTTGCTTTTTGGCGAGGCCGCACTTTTGTTTATTGAAATACAGCATAGTAGTGCGTTGATTGCGTACTTTGCCGTAAATAAACGCTCTTGCAATACGATAACGCTGCTCGTCATCCGATAAAAATTCGAACTGATGGATTCTATTCTGGACCACAGCATGTTGCGCGTTACCATGCAAACAGCATAGCTCTTGGGCTCGGTTGCCAATAAACACCTTAATGCCATACCGAGCACAGGCGCTGAGCAAATTAGAGGACAAGCTAATGCCCGGCTTTTGAATAGACAGTGTGCTGATTTTTCTGAGTGGAATTTCTTTGGTTGGAAAATTGCCTTCCTTGATCACTAAGCGCTCAGAGGTGATGCCCAGCGATTTTCCATATTCATGGATCACAATATGCTGCATGGTACCGTCCCGTTTGTTTGCAATCAGTGAATGATTTATTTATGCTCTTAGTTCAACAAGTCAGCCGTAAAGCTGAAATCACTTTACGGTCAACGATGAACAAGGCTCTGCATCGCGCACCCTTGCAGAAAAAGCGCCTTTACGGCGCTTTTTGCGTTTTAGTCCACCAATTTTCTTAATTGTGGCTGCTTATAGGGCAGGGTAAGTGAAACCTGATCATCATCCAGTTTCACTCTCACGCTTTTATCGTTGCGGCACGGGGCGGTCAGCCACGCTTTTAGCGAGGCTTTGGCGAACACATCCGTCACTTGCGCCTCATCGCTGATCGCTATACTGGTCAGTTTGGTCCACGCCTTCTCACTATCTTCCCCAGAAAGGATCAAGTGCTCGGCCACCCAGTCTTTGTGTAACCCCGTTATTTGCACACTGGTGTTGGAGACAATAGCAACTTGAAGCGTTGATATATCTAATTGCCACTGTTCACTTATTGCCTGATCAAAAAAGGCGCTGGATTCTATGGTCTTGCCTGCTAATGGTTGCTGTTCTTCCACTTTGGTTTGATAGCCTTTAGTGAAAATCGCTTTATCAAGGAGAACGAGGTTCGGGGAGGCGAGCGCCAAGGCCGCGCTGTGATCCTTAGGAACTTTCTGGGTATCGAGTGCCAATAGCTGATAAATAGCCTTACCTTGGCTTTGCCGTCTAACCAGTGCCATTGCACCACTGGATTTTGTTTCAGCGCGCATGGTGTCGCTTTTTACTGCACGGTGAGCTGATTGTTGATCATCCGTTGGCCGACCTAGAAACCAATCGCAATGCTGTCGCCAATCGGCTTCAAGCTCGGTGGGAATGATCCACGTACCATCTTTCTCAGATGTATCAGGGTGTTTGGCCTGCCATGATTGATAATGCGCCAGCCACTGCTTCCGAAAGCGAGAGTTAGGCTGCTTTTTGACCACAGAGGGAGCTTCCGCTAGCGCGGCACTGGTGCTGTAAAAATACAATGATCCAGCCGATTTTCCACACACCCAGCGGGCAAGCCTGGTGGCTTCTGCGTTGCTATCAAACGTTGTCGCATCCTTAGCTGCCGCAAGTGTCTCGAATAAAAGTGCGGTGAGTTTGTGTTTGTCCGCAATGTATATTTGTCGATCACTGTTTTGCACCAAGCGATAGTAGTGATGGCTCACCGCATAGAGAAAGGTGGTGAGTTGTTTATCCACCACTTTTTCATTGGCTTTAACAAAGTGTTTATCCTCACCTTCCACAAAGCCTTTGTAGAGCTGGCCATCGATAACGGCTAAGTCATAAAACTCCAGTCCGAGCGCGTTTTGTTTGAAGATTGTCTGGCTGAACACTTGATGTGGTTTTTTGCCTGCCAGCAGCTGACGCGCTCTGTGCTCGTTGGATTGAGGCCCAACTCTGACGTTTGGCGCGAGGTTTTCGGGCGCCACCGCAATTTGCGGAAACAATGCGTCACTCAACACGCCATTTTCGTCTATCTGTCCCCAAATCGAGGTATGTTCATCAAAGTGGATGTTCAGCGCCCCTTCACCTTGGTGTTTATCGGCGGCGATCATAAACGCTAGCGTTGCGTCAATGACATGGGAGTAGGCGTGTTGCTTCTCTTTTCCTTTTTCGAACGGTTGAATGTCGTATTTTGTCCCTGAATGAAGGTCTCGCATCAAGCGGCGCAAAGCCACGGTAGAGTCTTCGTCTTGACCATTGGCACTGACTTGAAAGTAATCAAATTTTAATCGCGCCGCTAAGCCTTTTTGTTTGGCTTTTTGGGTCAGAATATCGGCGAGTAGTTGCGCCATAAAGCGCTGGGTACCGTTAACTTTGGCTTTGTTGCGATGAAGCATAGCGCTTATCACTTGCATGCGCAGTGGGTGTTCTGCCGATAAAAAGAGCGCATGACGAAATGCGACTTGTTGCTCAGCGGATAAGACTGCAAATTGGCTGTAGCGCCCAAAGCTAAAGCGATCCGCATCATCTCCATACAAGGTAGTTTCGATTTGCTGTGTGATTGTGATTGGATCGGCGGTGCCAAATTGCGCTTTCAAATAGTCGGGGTTGAGGTCGGTCAGTGTTAGCTGCCGGTCTTTTTTTACTTGGCGATTGCCTTTTATTGAGCTGTAAATCAGGTTGGCTTCATCATTAAGGACACCATATTGACCCGAGCGAGGGATAATATGGTCAATATCGCCATTGTCGCCCACTGAGCTACCCGCGCTATAAGGGCAAAGTCCTTGCGAGGCGTGTTTTATGCGGTCTTTTTTCGCTTGTTCCGGGTTTATTTTTTTGGGTTGTGGCTTCGGTTTGTTTAACCCCTTTAAGGTCGGTAAGTTTTCCGTAAAGTCGAAGCGGTTCTGTTCGATAACAAAGGGTACAGTGATGGTATCGGCTGACTGACCAATATGCTCGATATGATCCCATAACCGATTGGCAATGTGATGGGCTTGGTGGGTGAGCAGCCGCTTAAGCCCGCCATCAATCAGTCGCATTGTCAGGGTGTTGAGCCGAGCTGCTTGTGGTTGGCCATCTTCGCCTGCCATCCGGTTTGCGTTATCAGCAGAACACACCGGGCAGGTTTTGGCAAAGCCGCTTCTATCTCCCCATACCAATTGGAACAGTTGGGCAAAGGTGAATACAGATTGGTTTCGCTCACAAAAACTATCGTATTGCTCATCGCGAAGCGCCAGTTGAGTGGCCACCTTTGCCGTCAGCGGTGCTAATTTCTCAGCGAGCTTTTTGAGCTCAGGATCGGAGACCATCACGGCTTTTAAATCTGGTCCCCACGCTTTTTGGGCTTGATATGCCTGACGACACGCCGTTTGTAGTCCTTTCACCTTGGCAAATAGCGCTTTGTTATCGTCACACTGGCCGTTATCTACTGCTTGTTGGAGTGGTGTTTGTGGCACACCAAGCAGTACCGCGATATCGCGCGTCGCTTGGTGTTTTAGTTGGCGAGGCCGGTGCTGGCACATTACGAGTAGCTTGCCGTCTCGTTGCCAACGATGCTGTTTAGGGTAGTGATTGTCGTAATGTAGAAAGTAACGGCCCTCTCGCGCACGCCGACGGCTTTGGAAGTAACGGTTAATTAAATGCCAGAAATCTCCCGGTACGGGATGCGAAGTGAAGTTCTCCGTCAGTGAGGGCGGCAAGGCACTTTGCACCAATAGTTTCGCTAATTTATCCGTCGTTTTGTCGTGTTCATCGCCTTGTCGCTGCTGTTGTCTTTGTTTCTTCCAAGTTCCCCAAATAGCATTGAGTTTAAATGGGTCTTTGTCTTGGGCGCTGTCGAAAATAAATTGTAAAGTGCGTGCGTCTAATTCGTCAGTCTGTATCAGCGTATTCCCTTTGGCACTTTCTACCGCGACTAATTGGGTGCGATAGGCATGTACCGCGTTGGCCATTGTGGGAGTGCTGGATAACCATGCAAGCCAATCTCGCCATTGTGGATAATCACGCGATAGCAGGTCAGGGTTAAGTGTTAAGGTCTGACAACTCGGCGGACGACGGTTGGTATGGCTTTCATAAGGCGGTACGGTACATTCAGGTGGCGTATCGAGGAAAAAGCCAATCACCGATTGCGGATTTTGGGCACGATAATCTTTCCACGCGTGTTGTACATCTCTGATTTGTTGTAGGCGATCGGCGCCGTTTGCACTAGAGAGCCGCCATTGCTTGGTCAACCACTTGCCAAATTTCTCCGCCACAATGGCTTCGATCTGTTCGCCGCTTTGAGTTGATTCAACACGTTTTAGTATGCTGTTGAGTAATTTAAGATCAAAGTTATTAATATGGCAAAGCAGCTGATAGAAGCTATCAAATGTATCGCTTCCGGTAGTTTTTTTATGATGGTGCAGGGCATGAAATAACCGGCGGCAATGACGTTCTGGATGGTCCGATAGCTTCTTCAGATCGCTGCGAATATTTTTGAAATATTCTCGACGATGCTTAGCGCCGGAAGATTGTTCGGCAATCAGGAAATCGACCGCTTTACTGAGCGGCAAGAGCGCGCGTTGTTGTTTTTTATCTTGATGGGTAAAGGCTTGTAGCTCGGATTGCAGCGTTATCAGCTGTTGTTTATCTTCCGCAATACGCTGTAGCGCATCAAAAAGCGGTAGCCCATCAACGGGCATTGTTTGAGTCAATACCTCACTGAGCGCTTCATGCCCATTGCTCTCTAGCACGTGGAAAAAGGTGCCAAGATTATCACTCGCTATCTCATTAATAGCCGCTTCATCTATATTGGTTTCAACGTACGAGTAGCCGCGACGATTAATAAAATGACTGATAGCGATTTGATGCTTGTCAGTGTCAAACCCGAGGCAACACTTAAGCATTAACATAAGCAATCGCTTTGCTTGACGATTACGTGTTCGGCATCGGCGAGCGTGACGGGTGCTAGTGCGCTGCGTTTGCAGCAGCTGATAACCGGTTTGGCCATCGTCTACTTCTGCGACAAATCCGGTTTTAAATACGGAATCGCTGTTAAATTGCCCAACATGGGTGTTGGGTGAGTAGCCAGCCGCATAGACACCGGTAGTCTTTGCGCCTAAATCAATAGCAACAGGGAAAATTAAAGCATTATCAGACATAAACAAGCCATGTTTTATGGGTAAAGCTCACACTTTAATTGACAGTCTGTCTTATTTCACTTGCATGGCTCATATTTTTGTTAAAAGTCTATGAAGTGTTGAACTCATCATTGGAGGTGACGCATAACCAAATGGTCTACTCAGTAGCAACAGGTGTAGATTGGTGCCACAGACTTCGCCTTCTCTCTAACTGCGCACTTTCTCCCTTCAAAACTGCGCAGTCTTTTGCGCACTTTTTGACTCAAGACCCGCGCCCCACAAAGGCTAGCGGCCCACCAATTGCAGCGACCGCCAGAACAGGAGCCGATGCGGTTACGCCAACAATAATTTAAGTCAAATACTTACCAATCACCATTAACACAAAAGATAAAATGTAACTCCACATACCTAGCGCATTAACCCACATAAAGACTTTAAATTTTTTAGAATCTGTTTTTTCGCGATGTCGAATAAAAGGATAAGCAATGCAGTAATTGATAAAACGACTTCCGATATCCCAAGGCATTTGGTACTTTGGACGCATATAGCCGTAATTGTCGTAATACTTATTCAAATCTTTAGCTAGCTGCTTATCTATGAAAATAATGTGCTTAAAGCTCCCTAGATAAACAACAGAAATCATTATTACACCAGGGATAGACCAAATGATGGCATAGTAAAAGAAAAAAAATGCTACATCCTTAATCATAATTAAGAACCCCAAGCATACATTTCATCTACAAACCATTTACTAGCAGTTGCTCCAGCGACACCACCAATAGCACCACCGGCAACCGCGCCAACCATTACAGCGACCGCCAGAACCGGATCCGATGCGGTTACGTCAACAATAATTTAAGTTAAATCAGAATGAAATTCCTAGACCTTTCTCAAGGAAGGCGAGAAAGAAAACCATTATCCAACTCCACACGCCAAAGGCATTAAACCACATAAAAATTTTAAATTTAATAGAGTCAGTGGTTGCACGCTTACGAATAAATGGATATTTCACCCAATAATGAACACAACGCGTACCAACTTCCCAAGACAATTGATATTTAGGACGCATATAACCGTATGAATCATAGTACTTATTCAGATCTTTAGCGAGTTCCTTGTCCATAAAAATAATGTATTTGAAACTACCTAATGAAATCACAGGTAATACAATCACCGATGGAAAGCACCAGATGATAGCAATAACACCGAGAACAGCTATCAACCAATCCAGCATTTATTCATCCCCCCCAATATCTTCAATTTTTTCATAGATAACATCGACACCCCATTTACCAGCCGCACCGCCAGCGACACCACCAATAGCACCACCTGCAACTGCCCCACCAATTGCAGCGACCGCCAGAACAGGAGCCGATGCGGTCACACCAATCACTAAAGCAACACCAGAAACGGCAGCGACAGCAAGCCCACTGCCAGCACTGCCACCAATCCCTCCTCCATACCAACCGCCAATAAACCCACCAACTTCACGGGTTGTTGTCTGACCACAATCTCCCGCTCCATCGACCTTGCACGCCTCATAGATATTATCCACACCACTGGCAGCACCGAGCACTAGCCCGACATATCCCAACCCTCTAGCGGCGGAAATCCCTATCGCTATATTGCCAATACGCTTGCCCAACTCTTTCACAAAACCTGTTTTTAATATTTCATCCGCATTGTGAATGACGGACTTCGTGGAGAGTTTGAGATTACGCTTGATTTGCGTGTAAACAGGTAGCTTAACGTTACGCTTGGAGAGCATTGCAAAAGAGCCATCAAGCTTTTTAAACAACGCCGCACGGTCAGCAACAAATGCGCCGTAATTCATGCCTCCAGTACGGCTCGCCATCGCGACTTGAGAAGCATAAAGCGTATTAATCTCTGACAGGACATTTTGAATGTTCTTTAAGTATTGCTGGACAATCGAAGATGTTGCCCCAACGCCCGTCGCCACTTGAGCGTAATAATCTGTTGGCAATCCATCATTACGAATTCTTTCATCCAACTGATGAGAAAAAAGCTCAAAGTGACGGTTAAGGGTAGCCACTTCCTCATCCGACAGTTTGCCTAATTCCGCACTGGCTATCTTGGCTTCTTCTATCCACTTATCGAGCAACTCTTGCTCGTGTTTTTTGTCTGGTTTCGTGGTTGGCAGTAAAACAATCTCACCCTGTCGCACAGGCTCATTGAGGTGTGCATTACACTGCTTGATGGTTCGCTTTTGCTCGGCGGTGGTTTCAGAGGTAAACAGACTGTCCCACAAGGCAGATTGTGATTGAGTCACCGGTGATTGCATCCAACCTAATTCAAAGCTGACTTTCTTTTGAAGCTGTTGCCATTCCTTTTCTCGTTCTTGAAGCCGCTCTCTACGCTGTCTTTCCACTTTTTCTCTGGGGGATTCTTTGGTGGCGACGGGCGCCTCTACCTCGTTTTTTACTGTCATCACCGAGCCGGTGGGCGCAAAATTTTTAACCGTCGCGCGTGCTAATGCCTCCTTTGACGCCGCCATTTGCCTCGCCATCTCACAACTCGTACAACGACATACTGACGGGTTGGGATGCATCAAAGGACACCGATGAGGCTTAGAAGGGTCAAAGATGTCGGGTAAGCTCATATCACTCTCCACGCAGTTGAAATGAGTATGCGCATCGTGTCATTACAGAGACGATAAATTGGTGCGTAATATTTTGGATATATGTTAAATGGTCAACATCCCTATCAAAAACACTTCTTAGAAGCGCCTCAATATTGCCCTCTACTTGCCCAAACTCATAAGCCATAAGTTCGGTCAGTCGAATTACTTTGTAACCCACTACATTGTCCGCCAGTCAATAATCATGGCGATGCATTTTACTCAGTAAGCTAGATTTTTGGATACTTTTGTTGTTGCCGTAATGTTAACTCTTACCAAACCGTGAAGTGGCTCCAATAGATTTATTGATCGGGCCTTTAATAATCTGCCAAAGCTACGGCGCATACACATGTAAACTACTTATAATGATGCTCTGTATCGCAACAAATGTGGATAGGCGCAAACTGCAGTGGCCAACTAAGATTGGTCACGGTGTTAGAGCGTGTGAGGACAGGGATCCGTTCAGCAGAATCAGAGCAACCAAACTCGACAAGTGCGGCTCGATAGTTTTGTCACGACTTCTGTTCAGGGTTCGAGTTCCGTATGCATTCCCACGCAGGAGCGTGGGAACGAGTCAATACCACTTGCTAGTAGGTTGCACAGTATGCAAAAAGAGTATAATTTTTACTCATGGGTGGATTTGAATTCGATGAGAACAAAAGCAGGTTAAATGCGACGAAGCATGGAATTGACTTCCAGACCGCGCAAGGTTTGTGGGACGATCCTTATCTTATTGAAATTCCTGCCAAGACAAGCGATGAGCCAAGGTATGTGGTGATCGGCATGTTAAACGGTAAGTATTGGTCTGGCGTAATCACATATCGTGGTAACAATATTCGGATCATTTCTGTCAGGCGTTCACGGAAAGCGGAGGTGAGCTTATATGAAAGCGCATGAATTTGATGCCAAGTTTGAGAGTGACGATGACATTGTAGATGATCTTGCTCTATCGAAAGCTAAGCGTCCAAGACAAACTCAGAAACGGGTGAACGTGGACTTCCCCGAGTGGATGTTAGCCTCCTTAGATCGTGAGGCTAGCCGGGTGGGCGTAACACGTCAGTCAATCATTAAAATGTGGCTGGCAGAACGGCTGGAAAATGTGTCTCATCATCACACATCCGAATAACCGGCGTATAAACGCGCTAATGCCAATCACCGCTACAAGTTGTTGACTTGCTTGCTCCCGCCTTCATTCTCCTCTCAATGAATACACTATAACGCGCATAAAAGTGTTAATTCATGCACTTTTATGCGCGTAAAAATGTTGAAAGCTGCATTTTTTTGCGCATTTTTGTGTAATAAAAAGTCAGTTAGATAGGCACTTAAACTAGGGTAGCTAGATGAAACGATCACTTCTTTTATAAGGCTTGCCAAGTATGACGGGGTCCGAGCGTGTAAGAACAGAGATCCGTTCAGCAGAATCAGAGTAACCAAACTCGACAAGTTCGGCTTGAAGATTTTGTAACGATTTCAGTTCATGGTTCAAATCTCGTATGCATTCCCACGCAGGAGCGTGGGAACGAGTAATAGAGATCCAGGGCAGTAACGTCACAGTGAAAAAACGCAGCCCCACGGCTGCGTTTTGGCTTTCTATCTCCAGTCCACCATTACTTTGTCGGTTCGATGGTCAGTGGCTCCCAGGTGGCGATGGTGTTGCCGCCGGCGCTGGGGTGGTCGCGGTATTCGCGGTCTTTGAGTAGGGTGTAGTACACATCGACAAAGTCATCATCGTTGGTCAGCCAGCCGTCGGGGATGGCTTCGATGATTTTTCCGGTGATTTGCGTGACCACGCCATAGGCTTGCGCTTCCAAGTCGGGGATCGCGGCTAGGATGTCGCTCGCCACCTCGTTAAGTTTCAGCGCCAGCTCTTTGTAGTTGGTGCCATCGTCTTGCTCCATCAAGATCACGTCTGCCGCGCCCCAACGATAGCGGTCCCAGTGGATCATCACCTGATTAGGATAATAGGTGGTTTTGTCGTAATCCAAATAAGGCATATCGACAATATCGAGCATCGGTTCGTCGCGGCTGGGGTTCACGCCAGTCACAATGGCATACACTTCTGCCGCACCGGAGATCCACGGTTCTTTGTCGTCGGCCAGGCGAATGGTTTTTAGCACCGTGGTATCAATCGGCTCCGAGGGCCCTTGTGCCATCATGCGCGCACTTCGGCGTACCCGCGGGGCAGGGTTCTGCTCGGCCAAGGTGCGACGCATCACTTCCAGACCGGCTTTAAGAGACGCTTTACCATTGGTATCCACCACCAATACCGGGCGGTCTGGCATTTGATAGACGTCTAGCCAATGGGTGTTGCCTTCGATATCAAATGCTTCGATTTGGGTCCAGGTCTTTTCATCGCCTGCCGGTTCAAAAGCAAACAAAGGCGCTTGGCCGGCCTGCCAGCGCGCCAGCATACTGGGGTCGGCTAAGCGTACTTCGAGCAGTTGGTCGGCGACGTCTTCGACGCCTTGCGCTTCACGCAACGCACGGTCAGCGCTGTGTAGCTGAGTATCCAGGCTGCGCTTGCTGCGCGAGCTGCGCGCTTGAGGCTTTGTCAGTGCCGACAAGGGGGCATTTAAGCCATAACTATTAATGTTGCGCTGTAGCGTTGGGGCGATTTGCGCATAGTCTCGGCTAAGCTGTTTGGCGGTGTCGCGTTTGACTGTGACCACTCGGTTGTCTGCATTGCCGGCAAAAGCGGGGGTAAAAGTGTGGGTAAAGCCGACTAATAGCAGCGAAATCAGTATTTTCTTATTCATCGCATGTCCTCTTGTGTACTGCAACTGACGTTAGCGGACTAACGTTTGTATAGTGCGATGTCTCTGTCCTAACACGCTATGTGTAAAGCGCCGAGGTGAGAGTATCGTTCACAAAAAACGTGTCACCTTGTGGCGACGTTAATTATTTCTGGTACTAGAGTAAATGCTCACTCATCAAAAAGTATGACAGTAGAATGAGGCCTTTTTGCCGAGTCTTCGGCCGAGCTTTAATAACATCCTGATAATGATGAAGAAGTGATGATGCGGCTTAAATTTCGGTTGGCGGGCGTGAATGTAGGAGTTTGCCAGTAAACATAACAGTAGACGGTAAAATAAAGCCGCTGGCGAGGCAGCGGCTAACGTTGAACCGGAGAGCCTTAGATACCGTCGCGCTCGAGCGGACAGCTCATACAGCGCGCGCCACCACGGCCTCGTCCTAGCTGGTCGCCGGGGACGGACAACACCTTGATACCGGCTTTGTCGTATTTCTCGTTGGTGTAGGTGTTGCCTTCATAACCAATCACCACCCCAGGTTTGACCGTRAGCACGTTGTTGGCATCGTTCCATTGTTCACGCTCGGCGGCATAGCTGTCGCCGCCGGTAGTAATGATGTTTAACGGCCCGACGTCGAGTGCTTTTTCAATCGCGGTGAGGTAGCAAGACTGCGCGTCTACGTTAAGGCCGTCTTCGCCTTTGCGGGTCAGGCGCCAGCATGGCAAGTCGGGGCGCATCACGGTGGGGTAAACCGAGAAGGTGTGCACGTCCATGTGGGTCATCACGGTATCTAGGTGCATGCACGAGCGGTTTTTCGGCAGTTGCACTGCAATCACTTCTTTGGCTTGGCCACTGAACAGCAGGCTACGTGCCAGTTGCTCAACCCCTTGTGGGGTGGTGCGCTCGGACATGCCAATTAACACCGCACCACGGCCAATGACTAGCACATCGCCGCCTTCAATCATGGCGTTGTCGTAGTCACGCACTTCATCACCGAGGTAATTAATAAACGCGCTGCCCGCAAATTCCGGGTGCCAGCGGTAAATCGCGCGCAGATGGTTGGTTTCACGTTGGCGCGCCGGTTTCGCCATGGGGTTGAGTGATACGCCACCGTACACCCAGCACGAGGTGTCGCGAGTAAATAGATGGTTAGGCAGCGGCTCAATCACAAAGTCGGTTTTATCGTGCATGGCCTGCATCATTGAGGATGATTGCACGGGCAAGTCGATATAGCTTAAACCGCCGAGTAGAATGTCAGCCAGGGTGTTGTGGTCAATGTCTGCCAAGTAGGCGCGTACATCACTGGCGAATTGATAACCGAGGCGGTAGTGGTTGAGCTGGGTGTCGAGCAGCCACTGTTTGGCCTCGGGCACAGCTAGGGTTTCGACCAGTAAATCGTGGAGCAGATACACGTCGACGCCTTGGTCGGTAAGGGTGCGGGCAAACATGTCATGCTCTTCTCCGGCTCGTTCCACCGCCAATACATCATCAAACAGCAGTTCATGGCAGTTAGATGGCGTCAGGTGGTTCAACGCTCGTTCAGGGCGGTGAAGCAGTACACGCTTCAGTTGCCCAACTTCAGATCCAACGTAAAACTCACTCATGGTAGGTCCTCTTTTTCCTTAATACGGGCCAGGTAATGAGACAAACAGCGTGTTGCACACACGGGCGGTGTGCTCACCGGTTAGGTGGGAATGCAGGCCGTTTGCACAGGGTGGGCGTGTCTCATCTCCTCCTTGGATGCTCGAATAATGACAACCTTCTCGGGGGAGGTCAATGTTACAAATCACTAACAATCTCGCCGGACTAGCAAGGTCACAGAAAATTCATTAACTTGGCGGTTTTCTCATCAATGACACTATGATGGAACGTGGCATTTTTTGCCAAACCGTGCCATATTGCGCCCGTATTCATTTTCTGGAGTCGCGTCTATGTCACAGGCTGAACTTATCGAACAACAACACCAAGAAACGCGGATGATCATCGAGGAGCTTCTTGCCGATGGCAGTGATCCTGATGCGCTATATACCATTGAGCATCACCTGTGTGCTGATACCTTTGAAGCGCTGGAAGATGCGGCGGTAGAAGCTTTTAAAATGGGCTTTGATGTGGCCGAAGCTGAAGAGCTTGAGCTGGAAGAGGGCGGCACTATCGTCTGCTTTGACGCGGTGATGGAAACGGCCTTGAATGCTGAGCGCATTGATGAGCAAGTCGAAAAGCTGGTGGCATTAGCCGATAAGCACCACATTGATTACGACGGCTGGGGCACTTACTTCGAGTCAGGTGAAGAGGAAGGTCCTGAGGGCGAGTAACGCGCGACCCGATTAAACGACTGAGTATAAAGCCACGAACACGTGGCTTTTTTAATGATGATGCCCCAAGTGGGGCGGTGCGGGTTTGACCGCATGGCGACGCTGCCACACCTTTTCATGGAAGAAGTACGCCAAGGTGTTGATGCTTGGCTCAACCAGCGCCAGTGCGCCACCGACTAACCAATCGCCACTGATTAAATAGCCTACCAAAAACGCGACGTTAAAGTGCACGACCGCAAAGCTGGCGGTTTTCACCGCGGGACGTGCGCTGCGGCTAAGCTGCCAGAGTTTTTCATGAAGATAAAACGCCCCGGTATTGACGGTGGGTTCGGTCATCGCAATCAGGCTGCCAATGATGATATCGCCGGTCAGCACATAGGCGACGGTAAAGGCGATAGAAAAGTGGATAGCCGCAAAACTGAGTGTCTTCTTCATGGTGTAGCTCCTTATTRGCAACACGCGTTTAATCAACACTGACAGTATGTCGTGTCTGTGTCGATAAATAAAAACGGTTCTCACTATCTTTTACATAGAGCAGAGCTATCAACGGCGATCAGTGCTAGGGATAACAAGCGTTTAAAAACTGACCAAGTCCATTTTGCGCAGAGGTGGGGCATAAAAAAAGCCACACCGAGGGGTGTGGCTTGATAGGCTGAGTGAGCTGAGGGCTATAGCGCGGCGATCGTCGCTTTTTGCTCGCCAAGCTTGGTGAGGCTCTCACGGTAGCCGTCGAGCTTTTCACGCTCTTTCGCCACCACGGCTTCAGGGGCTTTGGCGACGAAACTTTCGTTGCCCAGCTTGCCTTCAACACGCTTGATTTCACCTTCGACTCTGGCGATTTCTTTATCCAGACGTGCTAACTCGGCGTCTTTATCAATCAAGCCCGCCATCGGGATCAAGATCTCCGAGCTGCCGACCAACGCTGAGGCACACGCAGGCAAGGTTTCGCTACCGTCAAGCACGGTGAAGTTGCCGAGTTTTGCCAAGGCATTCAAGGTGGTGCGGTTGCGGGTCGCACGCTCAGCATCACGGCTATCCGCGGCTTTTAGCATCACTTCAAGGGGCTGGCTTGGGGCAATGTCGTATTCTGCGCGCAGGTTACGGATGCTGACGATAAACTGCTTCACCCACTCAATGTCTTCGGAGGCTTGCGCGTTAACACGGCTGGCATCAAATTGCGGCAATGGCTGGTTCATAATGGTATCGCCGTCGACACCGTCAACCAATGGTTTGACGCTCTGCCAAATCGCTTCCGTGATGTAGGGGATCACAGGGTGCGCGAGACGCAAGGTTTTTTCCAAGACGGTGATCAGGGTGTAACGGGTAGCACGTTGCTGTGCGTCGTCACCTTTCCACAGTACAGGCTTGGTCAGCTCCAAGTACCAGTCACAGAACTGGTGCCAGATAAACTCATACAAGACACCGGCCGCCATATCGAGGCGATAGTTGTCGAGATGGGTATTGAAGTCTTTCGCCGCTTGCTGGAACTGAGACTCGATCCACTGATCGGCCAGTGAGAATTGCATCTCGCCGCCGCTCATGCCGCAATCTTGCTCTTCGGTGTTCATCAGCACGTAACGGCTAGCGTTCCACAGCTTGTTACAGAAGTTGCGATACCCTTCAAGGCGCTTCATGTCCCAGTTGATGTCACGGCCGGTTGAGGCCAGTGCCGCAAGGGTAAAGCGCAGTGCGTCGGTGCCGTGGGCCTCGATACCATTCTCGAAAGTTTTACGGGTCGCCTTTTCAATCTTTTCTGCTAGCTTTGGCTGCATCATGTTGCCGGTGCGCTTGGCAACCAAATCATCAACACTGATGCCGTCAATCATATCGAGCGGGTCGAGCACGTTACCCTTGGATTTTGACATCTTGGCGCCACTTTCATCGCGGATAAGACCAGTCATGTAAATGGTCTTAAACGGCACTTGTGGCTTGCCGTTTTCATCTTTGATGAAGTGCATGGTCATCATGATCATGCGCGCCACCCAGAAGAAGATGATGTCAAAACCTGACACCAACACATCGGTGGGGTGGAAGGTTTTCAGTGCATCGGTGTTTTCTGGCCAGCCTAGGGTGCCGAAGGTCCAAAGCGCGGAGGAGAACCAAGTATCCAACACGTCTTCGTCTTGGCGCAGTGCGACGTCGTCGCCAATCTGGTTATCGCGACGCACTTCGTCTTCGTCACGGCCCACATAGACATTGCCTTGATCGTCGTACCAGGCAGGAATGCGGTGGCCCCACCAAAGCTGACGTGAAATACACCAATCTTGCACATCACGCATCCACGCGAAGTACATGTTCTCGTACTGCTTAGGCACAAATTGGATATCGCCGTCTTCGACAGCTTTTACCGCCGGCTCGGCCAGCGGCGCGGTGCGCACATACCACTGGTCGGTGAGCATTGGCTCAATCACCACGCCGCCGCGATCGCCATATGGCACTGTCAGATCGTGATCTTTAATTTCATCCAATAGGCCAAGCGCATCAAATTCGGCGACGATCGCTTTACGCGCGGCAAAACGCTCCAGGCCTTGGTAGTTTTCTGGCAGAGCGCTATCGAAGGCATCGCTTGGCTGACCTTTATGATCAAACACTTCTGCCTGATCGCGAATGTCGGCGTTCAAGGTCAGGATGTTGATCATTGGTAGCTGGTGGCGCTGGCCGACTTCGTAGTCGTTAAAGTCGTGCGCGGGGGTGATTTTCACACAGCCGGTGCCCTTTTCCATATCGGCGTGCTCATCGCCCACAATTGGGATGCGACGGTTCACCACAGGCAGCAACACGTGCTTGCCAATCAGGTCTTTATAACGCGGGTCTTCTGGGTTGACCGCAACACCGGTGTCGCCCAGCATGGTTTCTGGACGGGTAGTCGCCACCACTATGTAATCTTTGCCTTCAGCGGTTTGGGCGCCATCAGCAAGTGGATAACGGAAATGCCACATGTGGCCTTTCTTATCCTTGTTTTCCACTTCCAAGTCGGAAATCGCCGTGTGCAGCTTAGGATCCCAGTTCACCAGGCGTTTACCGCGGTAAATCAAGTCTTCTTGGTGCAGGCGAACAAACACTTCTTTGACGGCATTGGAAAAGCCTTCATCCATGGTGAAGCGTTCGCGATCCCAGTCGACAGAGGCCCCTAGGCGGCGCAATTGTTGAGTAATGGTGCCACCAGATTCGCCTTTCCATTGCCAAATTTTGTCAACAAAGGCCTCGCGACCGTAATCGTGTTTGGTTTTGCCTTCTTCGGCGGCGATCTTGCGCTCCACGACCATCTGCGTCGCGATACCGGCGTGGTCCGTTCCCACTTGCCATAGGGTATTGTTGCCCTTCATTCGTGCGGCACGGGTCAGGGTATCCATAATGGTATCCTGGAACGCGTGGCCCATATGCAGGCTACCGGTCACGTTTGGAGGTGGGATCATGATGCTGAACGCATCTTTGCTGGTATCACCATGAGGTCGGAAATAGCCTTCCTCTTCCCAGCGCTGATACAGCGCTTTTTCGATTGATTGTGGATTATATGTCTTTTCCATAGCGCTCTTGAAAGATCGTCAAGGTTTGGGCGATTGGTCGATGGCCAGGGTATGAAGTTGCAGGCCTGCCAGTCGGTATGCTTTATATCGGTGACGCGCGTGCTGTTTGAGCGTCTCATCGCAAGGGACGAAGTCTACCACTTGTGCAAACGAAGGCGCAAAATTTGATGGCTCTGTCGCCAAATTGATAAGCACACTGCGATGGCCCGTATGGCGTACGCCAGGCCAGCCGATTTCCACCGGTGCGCCGCCTCGCGGCCCTTCACCGACCAAGTTATGGGGCAAAAATACATCTGGGTCACGTTGCCACAGCAGATCATCGAGTTGATGCGCTTGGGCTTGGTCTTGCGCGGCCAGGTAAATGCGTTGCCCTTGTTGATAGTAGTAAAAAGCCAGTTCGATAGCAGTTGCTACTATGATTTGTGTGTCACGTTGTTGCGTGTCACTGTCTTTGTTTTCACGCGCTTGCTGCTCGGGTGTTAGCCCCGGGCATTCGGTATCGTCGGCTGCATCAGGCGGCGATAGCAAATAAAAGGTGGCGGTGGGCATATACGCTCCTAAATATGAGAAACGGCCTCCGTCCCAAAAGCAGGGTGTCCGGGTCGCGCGAGCCCAACAACATAGCCGATTGCGCGCGCAGACACCAGTATTGAATAAAGCCTGAACAAAAAAGGAGGCCGATTGGCCTCCTTCTCCTTACTCTTCCACTTCCAGGCCAGAGCGGTTCAGTAAGAATTGAACCAACAACGGCACCGGGCGACCGGTCGAGCCTTTTTCTTTTCCGCCACTTCTCCAAGCGGTACCGGCGATATCTAGGTGCGCCCAGTTGTATTTCTTGGCAAAGCGCGACAAGAAACACCCGGCGGTGATGGTGCCACCACCTTTACCGCCAATGTTGGCCATATCGGCAAACGGGCTGTCGAGCTGCTCTTGGAACTCGTCAGTCATTGGCAGACGCCACGCACGGTCACCGGCTTGCTCTGAAGCATTGATGATATCGTGCGCCAGTGGGTTTTGGTTGGCAATCAAGGCACTAATGTGATGGCTCAAGGCCATGATGCACGCCCCGGTTAAGGTGGCGACATCAATCACACATTCTGGCTCATAACGCTCAACATAGGTGAGGGCGTCACACAGTACCAAGCGGCCTTCGGCGTCGGTGTTGAGTACTTCTACTGTCTGGCCTGACATGGTGGTGAGAATATCACCCGGACGATACGCTTGACCGTCTGGCATGTTTTCACAGCCAGCCAGCACCCCGATAACGTTAATTGGTAAGTTGAGCTCGGCCAGCGCGCGCATCACTCCAAAGACCGAGGCAGCGCCACCCATGTCGTATTTCATCTCGTCCATGTTGGCGCCAGGCTTGATAGAAATGCCGCCCGAGTCAAAGGTTAGGCCTTTACCCACCAATACAATCGGTTTGGCGTCTGGGTCTGGGTTGTTCTTGTACTCCATGATTGACATCATCGACTCATTTTTTGAGCCTCGGCCAACCGCCAAGTAAGAATGCATGCCCAGTTTTTCCATTTCTTGCTCGCCGATGATACGGGTTGTGACTGTTTCATAGTCGTCGGCAAGGCGACGCGCTTGCGAGGCAAGGTACGCCGGGTTGGCCACGTTCGGTGGCATGTTACCCAAGTCTTTACAGGCGTTAATACCTGAGGCAACCGCCAAGCCGTGCGCGATAGCGCGCTCACCCAAGTTCAGTTCACGACGCGTTGGCACGTTGAACACCATTTTGCGCAGTGGGCGGCGAATTTCTGGCTTAACGCTTTTGAATTGGTTAAAGGTGTACAGGCTATCTTTGGTGCTCTCAACCGCTTGGCGGACTTTCCAGTAGGTGTCGCGCCCTTTAACGTGCAGTTCGGTTAAGAAGCAGACCGCTTCCATCGACCCGGTTTCATTCAGGGTGTTGATGGTTTTTTTAATGATTTCTTTATACTGACGCTCGCCCAGCTCACGTTCTTTACCGCAGCCGACCAACAGTACGCGCTCTGATAGGACATTCGGGACATGGTGCAGCAGGAGCACCTGGCCGGGTTTACCTTCCAGATCACCGCGGCGCAACAGGGCGCTGATATAACCATCGCTGATTTTATCAAGCTGCTCGGCCACAGGGGAGAGGCGGCGAGGCTCAAACACACCGACGACAATACAGGCACTGCGTTGCTTTTCGGGGCTACCGCTCTTTACACTGAACTCCATTTGTACTCCTAGATCCTAAAGACAATTGAGACCAAATGTTGGATAATGCCGCCTCTATGTTGTGGAACGCATCTTCATGCGCCCGGATCAGCCGGCGGTCAACAAATGGCCGAAAGATTAGAAAACAACTAATTAAACCAGAAACTATAGTTATTTGAGTAAAAAAACAAGTTTTCCATAGGTGCCTTCGCTTTGATAATTGTTCGATATTTGATCCGGGAGACGGTTAAGACACAAGTTGCAGTCTTATTTGTGTTATTTCTGGTCTTTTTCAGCCAAAAGTTCATCCGTGTGCTGGCCAATGCCACGGAAGGATCGATCCCGAGTGATCAAATTATTACCTTAGTGGGTTTATACATGCCGTCGATGGCAATGCTGATGTTACCTTTGAGCTTGTATATCGGCATTTTGATTACATTCGGGCGGCTCTATGCCGAGAGTGAGATCACCGTGATGAACGCCACCGGGATCGGCAATGAATTTCTGATCCGCGCGGCGCTTTATTTGGCGATCATTACCGGCTCGGTGGCCGTTTTCAATGCACTCTGGCTAACACCGTGGGCCAATAACCAAGAGTTAGAAGTCATGGAGCAGCTGGAAGCCAAATCAGGGCTGGAGCTGCTGGTGCAAGGCCAATTTCAAAGCGCCCCTTCCGGTGAGGCGGTCATTTTTGTCGATAATATTGAAGATGATGGCCAAACCCTCAATCAGGTATTTGTTGCCCAGCCGGTGCCGCGTGACTCCTTGTTGCCCAATGTGGTGGTGGCGGATAAAGGCTATGTCTCAGAGTTAACCGATGGCCGCCAAGTACTAGACTTGGTCGATGGCACCCGCACAGAGGGGCTGCCGACCCAGCTTAATTATGGCGTGACCACCTACGAGAACTATCAGGTGTTGATTGGTCAACGCGAAGTGCGCGAGAAAAGCCGCGATTGGGATGCGGTGCCAACGCTGCAATTGTTTGGCGAGTCGAGCTTGAAAGCGCGCGCCGAACTGCAGTGGCGTATCTCCTTGGTATTGTGTATTCCTTTGATGACCATGATTGTGGTGCCATTGTCGGCGGTGAATCCACGCCAAGGGCGGTTTGCTAAGCTATTCCCCGCTATTTTGATTTATCTGGCGTACTTTTTGTCAATCAGTGCCGCCAAATCCGCGGTTGAAGATGGCGATCTCCCCGCTCAAATTGGGCTTTGGAGTGTCAATATCGCTGCCTTGTTATTGGCTGTGGTGCTTGCCGGTTGGGATTCGCTACCGGTGCGAAGACTCAAAGCTAGCTTAAAAGGATCTGCCTGATGTTTCGCATTCTTGATTGGTATATTGGTCGCACGCTGATTGGCACCTCGTCTTTGTGCTTAGCGACCTTGGTGGGGTTGTCAGCGATCATCAAATTTGTGGAGCAGCTGCGCTCGGTGGGTGATGGCACCTACACCATGGGTAAAGCCATTTTATACGTGGTATTGAGTGTTCCCCGTGACATTGAAATGTTTTTCCCAATGGCGGTATTGCTGGGTGCCTTGATTGGTTTAGGGATGCTGGCATCCAGCTCCGAGCTGGTGGTGATGCAGGCGGCGGGCATTTCTAAGCTGCAAATCGGTATGTCGGTGCTCAAAACCGCGATCCCCTTGATGCTCATCGTGATGATGCTGGGTCAATGGGGCGCGCCTGATGCGCAAAAAGCGGCGCGTGAGTTGCGTGCTATCGCTAAATCAGGCGGCAATGTGATGTCGGTGAGGCGCGGCGTATGGGCGAAAGACGGCAATGACTTTATTTATATTGCTCGCGCCGATGAGCAAGACAACCTGACTGGGGTGAGTATCTGGAAGTTTGACGATCAGCAAAACATGACCAATGTGGTGTTTGCCGAAAGCGCTGACTACCTCAATCAAGACAGTTGGATGCTCAAAGACGTCACCATTACCCGGATGCAAAAGCGCGAAGCGATTTCGAATGTGACGCAAGATCAATTGGTGTGGAAAACCACCCTCACGCCCGACAAACTGGCGGTCGTAACGGTGAAACCCGAGGAGTTATCTTTATCGGGCTTGTACAGTTACGTCACCTATCTGAAAGCCTCGCAGCAGGATGCCTCTCGCTATGAGCTTGCGTTATGGCGTAAAGCGGTCCAGCCTTTGTCGATTGCGGTCATGATGTTGCTGGCGCTCAGTTTTGTGTTTGGCCCACTGCGGAGCGTCACCATGGGAGCGCGGGTGCTCTCTGGGGTGATCTTTGGCTTTGGCTTTTACATTGCCAATGAAGTCTTTGGGCCAATGAGCTTAGTATACAAATTACCACCAGCGGTTGGTGCCATTACCCCAAGTGTGATTTTCTTAGTGATCACCTTGCTGCTGCTCCGGCGTAAGTTGTAGTGCTGTACCTGATAGACGGGCCAAGGAAAATCCTTGGCCTTTTTGGCTTGGGACTAACGAAAGCGTTACCTCGTGTTAGTCCTTGTACTGGAAGGCTTTGATTACGCGCTCGACGCCACGGACATTGCGGGCGATATCTACCGCTTTGTCTGCCTGCGCTTGGGTGATGGCACCCATTAAAAACACTTCTCTGGCTTCAGTGATCACCTTGATGTTGACCGAACGCAACTGATCGTCTGCTACAAAAGCGGCTTTGACGCGAGTCGTGAGCCAGCCATCGRTGCTGATATCGGCAAGGCCAATCATCGGCGCGTCGCGCACTTCGTTATAGACGACGTCGACATTGTCCAATGCGCGAATGCGCTCAACCAATTGCTCGGTCAGAGCCGGATCGGTGCTTTGCCCCACTAACAGTGCTTGCCCTTGAAAAGCGGCCGCTTTCGCACGAATTTTGTTTCTAAACGGCGGTTTATTAACAATCCCAGCGGTATTTAGGCCAATTTGTGTGTCTTGCCACTCCTCGCCGGTGGTGCGTGGGTCGGAGGAGTACACGGTAGAGCATGCTTGCAAGGCAAGCGCAAACATCAAGGTGATTATCAGGCGCATGGTTTATTCTCCGTGAGAAGGGAAGAGCACCTGATCGATAAGGTCGCACAAGCAGTGTACGGTGAGTAAGTGCCCTTCTTGGATCCGTGCGGTGCGTTGTGACGGAATGCGGATCTCGACATCGCGCTGCCCGAGCAATCCGGCCATTTCGCCACCGTCTTTGCCGGTCATCGCAATAATAGTCATATCACGGGTCACCGCCGCTTCCATGGCTTTGATGATGTCTTTGCTGTTACCACTGGTGGAAATCGCCAGCAAGATATCGCCAGCTTGCCCCAAGGCACGTACTTGCTTAGAAAACACTTCATCATGGCTATAGTCATTGGCCACCGCCGTTAAGGTGGTGGTGTCTGTGGTCAGTGCTAACGCTGGCAGGCTGGGGCGCTCGGTTTCAAAGCGATTCAGCAAGCAAGACGCGAAATGCTGGGCATTGGCAGCTGAGCCACCGTTACCGCAACACAGGATTTTATTGCCATTAAGCAGGCTTTGTACCATCACTTGAGCCGATTGTGACAGATACTCAGGGATCGCTTCGGCAGCAGCAATCTGGGTTTGAATACTTTCGGTAAAGCTCTCTTTGATGCTCTCTAGCATGACTTACCCTTGAACGATGTTTTTAATCCAGTTGACCGCCTCAACACTGCCATCAAAGGTGACGGCGTCAAAGCGAAATTCTGTTTGTGTACTTTTTACCCCGTGGCACTGCATCCAGCGCTCTGCCGCGAGAATTAAACGCTTTTGCTTAGCGGCGGTAATACTGGCCGCTGCGCCGCCAAAACCTTGTCCGCGGCGAAAACGGACTTCGACGAATACCAAGCAGGTGCCGTCTTGCATCACCAGATCGATTTCCCCGCGGCGACTGTGCGCGTTTTTATCCAAAATGGTCAGCCCATGGCGAACGAGGTACTGGCAAGCGTGTGCCTCGTAAGCTTGCCCTTTCGCCCTAGGCTGAGGACGTATCACTGCGCATCCTGCGTGGTTTGAGTGGTAATCGGCTCGATGTCTGTTTTACCAAACCGCGCCCAGTCCAGCTGCCGATGGATAACACAGTTATCCGCCAGTGATAATTGGCCTGTTTGGCCACTCAATTGGTAGCCAGGTTGTGCCTGCATTTGCGGTAACCCTTTCAGCAGGCCGTATGCATCCATTCCCAGCGCGTGTAAACGCGTGGTGTTATTGCTCGGCGATGGATGGCGCTGCTGGTATTGTTGGTACGCTGCGCTTTGGGGGCTAATCAGCAGCGGAATATCACTAAACTCGATGCCTTGCAGTTCGGCTAATTGCCCCATGCCGTCTGCGCGATTGTTACTGCGTGAGCTGGCGTACAGCTTGGGTGGCTGCACATCCGGATTAATGGCCACTTCGATAAAGGGCTTGAGCAAGGTCAGCTCGGCGGCACCGGCGACCATATACACGGCATCAATGTCCCGACGACTGCGCGCTTGTGATTGCAACGGCAAGTCGGTGAGTTGCTTCATTTGAGCGATTCGGCGTTGGCTGGCGTCCAAGCCGAAAATATCACGGATGCGCGCTTGCATTTTATCGCGATCGCCCAGCGGTGCTTGTTCTACCTCGGTGTCGGTCAGTGATTGCCAACGCCTGGAAAAGGCATCGCGCATTCGCTGTCCAAAGGCAGAGTCAGGATAGAGCACCAGCGGGAATTGGTACCCTTGTTGGTGCAAGCGATCGGCCGCTTGCGCGGCCTCTTGTTCGGGGGATAAGGTGAAGTAACATACCCCTTGCTGGTAGCGATCATCCGTGGGTTCATTCAGTGCCAACAAAGGCACTTGTCCGGCAATGGCGTTGCTGACGGCGGCTACCTTGTGTTTTTGCAAAGGCCCGACGACAAAATCAACGCCGTCATCAGTGATGCGCTGAGTGAGCGTGTTAACGTCTAACGCGTTGGTGTCATAAAAACGGACCTCAGGGCGTTGTTCGCTATCAGCATCCAGCATGGCCTCGACAAAACCATCGCGAATCGCATCCCCTTGCTCGGAGAATTTGTTAGTCAATGGCAACATCACGCCAACACGGGTCGGTTGGGTGATAGTCAACGCTTGAATGTCGGCTAAGTTATCTGGGAGATACTGGTTGGCGGGATGCGCGGGGTGCGATGCTAAATAGGCATCCAACTGGCTTTGCATCTCAGCAACATCACCGGTGTAACGACGGGCAATATCAAGTAACGCAACCCAGCCGGCGAGAATGTCATCATCGCTGTTTTGCAGCTGTTTGATTTCAGTTTGGCTCAGTAACTGTAAATCTTGCCACAAGGTATTCCATGCCTGCTGCGCGTCATCGGCGTTGGCATAATTTGCTAATTGGTATTGGTTTTTCACCGCACCAAGCGCATTGTCTTGCTGGCGGGCAATCTTGGCCTTTTGCTGGTAAAAACGCACATACTGGCTATCTGTAAGCTGCCAGCTGGGAGACAGCGCCAGTACCTGATCGGCTTGGGTGAGTTGGCCGGTTTGTGCGAAAAGCCGCGCACGTGCCAAGGTCCACTCAATACGTTGCTCGGTGTTGAGTTGGCGCTCCGACAAGCGCTGCAATAGCACGTCGGCTTGGTTTAGCTGTTGCTCGTTGATGAGTGCTTTGATCGCCAGTAGATACCAGTCGTTTTGCTTCTCACCTTGGCTGGTTTCTGCCTGCAACAGATAAAATGTCGAATTCTCCGTTGCCGGCTGACTGATGACATCACGCGCCGTTGGCGTAGACGTCGGTGCACTACATGCAGCCAGCGCTAACGCTAGGGCTACAGGGGTGATAAGTCGTGTTACACTTTGACGCTTCTGGGTAAGTTTAACCATGAACATGTTTCAACCGTGACAACGTTGCCCCTATCTTAATCGCCGAAGGGTTGTTAAACAAATGACTGATGCAAATCTATCCGACCATGCTCACCCCACGCTATATATTGTGCCAACACCGATAGGCAACTTGGCGGATATTACCCAGCGTGCACTCGATGTGTTAGCCAGCGTGGATCTGGTTGCTGCCGAAGACACGCGTCACACCGCACGATTGCTCTCGCATTTTTCTATCAATGCGAAGACCTTTGCCTTACATGAGCATAACGAGCAGCAAAAAGCGGCGGCATTATTAGCGCGCTTGCAACAAGGCCAGTCAGTTGCATTAGTCTCGGACGCGGGAACGCCGTTGATTAGCGACCCTGGCTACCATCTGGTCACGCAATGCCGTGAAGCGGGTGTGCGCGTGGTGCCTTTGCCAGGCGCTTGCGCGGTGGTGACCGCATTAAGTGCTTCTGGTTTGCCTTCAGACCGCTTTAGTTTTGAAGGGTTCCTACCGCCTAAGACAAAAGCACGTCAGGATACGTTCCGCACTTTGGCTGATGATCCTCGTACCTTGATTTTCTATGAATCGCCGCACCGGATTCGCGACAGTTTAGCGGATATGCGTGAAGTGTTGGGTGAGGATCGGCGCGTGGTATTGGCGCGTGAGCTGACCAAAACCTTTGAAACCATTCATGGGGCACCGTTAGGCGAACTGATTGCGTGGTTAAATGAGGATGCCAACCGGCTACGCGGTGAAATGGTGCTATTGGTAGCGGGTTATCGTGCCGATAAAAGCGCGTTGCCGTCGGCGGCGTGTCATGCCCTCGGTTTATTGGCCGCTGAGCTACCCCTGAAAAAGGCAGCGGCATTAGTCGCGGAATTGTATTCGGTTAAAAAGAACGCACTCTATAAGTGGGGCTTGGAGAATCTGTAGCTAAGCGTGATTTACACTGGCTTGCGTGGTGATTCTTCTATATACTCCCCCGCTCGAGTTGGCCGGGTAACCGCTGCTTTATTGATGTCCCACGGGAGACTGATGAAGGGGAGGAAAGTCCGGGCTCCTCAGGGCAGGGTGCCAGGTAACGCCTGGGAGGCGCGAGCCTACGACCAGTGCAGCAGAGAGTAGACCGCCGATGGCTCTTCGGAGCACAGGTAAGGGTGAAAGGGTGTGGTAAGAGCGCACCGCGCGGCTGGCAACAGTGCGTGGCACGGTAAACTCCACCCGGAGCAAGACCAAATAGGTCCCTATTGGCGCGGCCCGCGTTTGGGGACGGGTAGGTTGCTGGAGCCTGTGAGTGATTGCAGGCCTAGACGAATGGTTACCGCCGTTTTTACGGTACAGAACCCGGCTTACAGGCCAACTCACCTCATTATCGGGCGAGCCTTTTGGGCTCGCCCTCTCTTTTTCAGCGTTTGAATCAGACGATTTGGTTATAACCTGATGTGATCGGTTGGCTTAGCGACTGATTAACCCGCTGAAATATCTTGTTTAATCTCCCTAAGTGTGATCTTTGTCACTGTCATGGCTTGCTTGACTTTCTTTTTACCTGCTACGTACACTTCTGGGTGGGAAAATGTGGTGTAAAGTGGATAATCTTGGTGAAAAAGGGAAAATAGCGCCATGCTACGCGGCGTCAGTGCCATATCGGTCGACAAGAAAGGGCGACTCGCCCTACCCACTCGCTATCGCGATGGCTTAATTACCCATTGTGACGGCCAGTTTGTGTGCACG
Source organism: Salinivibrio sp. ML323 (assembly GCF_001995745.1). NCBI lineage: Bacteria > Pseudomonadati > Pseudomonadota > Gammaproteobacteria > Vibrionales > Vibrionaceae > Salinivibrio > Salinivibrio sp. ML323. The sequence continues at coordinate 103,035 of NZ_MUES01000001.1, forward strand.
ATCGATCACCAGCTCCCCTGTTTGGCCTTGTATCCCGTCCCGGAGTGGGAAGTGATAGAAGACAAGCTTGCACAGCTGTCGAGCTTTCAGCCGGCAGAACGACGCTTGCAGCGCTTGCTACTCGGCCATGCCTTTGATTGTGAGATGGATGGCCAAGGCCGGCTATTGTTGTCCGCGACGTTGCGCCAGTACGCCGGGCTTGAGGACAAAGCGATGCTGGTGGGCCAACTCAATAAGTTTGAGATTTGGGATGAGCAGACATGGCAGGCACAAATTCGCCAGGATATGGACACACAGGCGGAATCAACCCCGATGCTCAGTGAGCGGTTAGCTGACCTCTCTCTGTAAATAATGAAGTGAACTTATGTCAGAACAGTATACCCATGTTTCCGTCCTATTGAACGAATCGGTAGACGGCCTCGCGATAAAGCCAGACGGCATTTATGTCGATGGTACCTTTGGTCGCGGCGGTCACTCTCGCCATATCTTATCGCAGCTGGGTGAAAACGGGCGTTTGTACGCCATTGATCGCGACCCTCGCGCGATTGAAGAAGCCAGCACCATTGACGATCCTCGCTTTCAAATTATTCATGGTCCTTTTTCTGATATCGAGGCCTATCTGCGTGACCGGGGCTTGAGTGAAAAAGTGGATGGCATCTTGCTCGATCTGGGCGTGTCGTCTCCGCAGCTGGACGATCCTAGCCGTGGATTCAGCTTTATGCATGACGGCCCTTTAGATATGCGCATGGATCCCAGTAGCGGCCAGTCAGCCGCGCAGTGGTTAGCAACCGCTAGCCCAGACGACATTGCGTGGGTGTTAAAAGTGTTTGGTGAAGAGCGTTTTGCCCGCCGGATTGCCAACGCGATTGTGCGTCATCGTGAGGACGAAGAAGCGACACCGCTTACTACCACTAACCAGCTGGCCAAGCTGATTGATCATGCGGTGCCGTTTAGAGAAAAGAAAAAACACCCAGCGACGCGCAGTTTTCAAGCGATCCGCATTTATATCAACAGTGAATTGGATGAGATTGAGCAAGCACTGCAAGGGGCGCTGGCAAGCCTCGCCCCCGGTGGCCGTTTGTCTGTGATCAGCTTTCACTCGTTAGAAGATCGCATGGTGAAGCGCTTTATTCGCAAACAAAGTAAAGGCCCAGACGTGCCCAAAGGCGTGCCTTTGACTGAAGCGCAGATCGCGGAGCTTGGCTCGGCAGCGATGAAGCCCATTGGTAAGGCAATTAAACCGTCAGCTGATGAGGTGGCGCAAAACGCACGTGCGCGTAGTTCGGTATTACGCATCGCGGAGAAACTAGGGTAAATCATGGAGCCGCGCCCCAGCCTTGCCAAACAGATTCGTCAGGACGTGCTGGCCATCGGTAAGTTGCCGTTGGGGTTGTTGGTGGCGGTGTTGCTATCAGCGATCGCTGTGGTGTCGATGACCCAATCGACCCGTAGTTTGATTGCCAAACAAGATGCGCTGCTTGAGCAGCGCGAAACGCTTGAAGTGGAGTGGCGAAATCAATTGCTGGAAGAAAACGCGTTATCAGAACACAGCCATGTGGAGGCCGTCGCGCGTGAGGATTTTGGCATGATTCGACCAACCAGTGATAACGAAGTGATCGTAAAACGGTCTTTGAGTAATAGCCGGTGAAAAAACGTTCTAGCAAGCCTGCCAATCGCCGTACACCGAAAGCGCCACCTGTGCTGATCCAGTGGCGCTTTGGCCTTATTTGCGCGTTTATCGCCTTGGCCTTAGTCGCACTGGTGGCACGTGCGGCGTATATCCAAGTGATTGAGCCCGATAGGCTGCGTCATGAGGGGGATTTGCGCTCAGTACGGGTTGAACAAGTGCATTCCGCGCGTGGGATGATTGAAGACCGCCAAGGTGAGCCGTTGGCGGTCAGTGTCCCCGTGCAAGCGGTGTGGGCCGATCCGGTGACCGTATTTAAACACCAGGGGCTCAACAACGTTGAACGCTGGTACGCGCTGGCTGATGTACTGGGCCTAGACCGCCAGGCGCTGATTGACAAAATTCAAGCGAATCGCAAGCGGCGTTTTATTTATTTACAGCGCCAAGTGCGTCCAGCGATGGCTGCGTATGTAAACAAGCTTGACTTGCCCGGCGTGGGACTGAAAGCCGAGTCTCGCCGTTTTTATCCTAGTGCTGAGGTGAGTGCCCACTTAGTGGGGATGACAGGCATTGACGGTCATGGCTTGGAAGGGATTGAACGCCGGTTTGATGACTGGCTTGCCGGAGAGCATGGCAAGCGCACCGTGCGCAAAGACAGATTTGGTCGTGTGGTTGAACATATTGCCACTGAAGACAAAAAGGAAGGTCAATCGCTCACGCTCAGTATCGACCAGCGTTTGCAAGCCATCGCTTATCGTGCGATTAAGCAAGCGGTGGCTGATTATCGCGCCACGTCCGGCTCGTTGGTGATGGTGGATGTCAAAACCGGCGAAGTGATGGCAATGGTGAACGCCCCCTCCTATAACCCTAACAACCGCAGCTCGCTGAAAAGCTTTAATATGCGTAACCGCGCGATTACTGATGTGTTTGAACCGGGCTCAACCATGAAACCCTTTGTGGTGCTCACTGCGTTGGAAAACGGGGTCGCGGATATGGACACCGTAATAGATACCGGTAATGGCATCATGCAAATCGGGGGCAGCCGCGTGCGGGATGTCTCCAAAGTGGGTAAAGCCAATCTCGCACGGATCCTCAAAAAATCGAGCAACATCGGTGTCAGTAAGCTGTCGTTGGCGATGCCCGTGGAAACCCTGCTGGGCGAATACGGTAGCTTTGGCCTCGGGGCAAGTACTGGCGTCGAGTTGGTAGGTGAATCGGTAGGGCACTTCCCCTCACGCCGCCGCTGGTCAGACTTTGAACGGGCGACGCTGGCCTTTGGCTATGGATTGTCAGTGACGCCGGCGCAACTGGCGCGTGCCTATGCCACGCTCGGCTCGTTGGGCATTAATCGACCGCTGAGTATTTTAAAGCGCGAGGGAGTGACTGAAGGGAAACAAGTCGCCTCGCGTGCAAATGTGTATAAAGTGCTGCAAATGCTAGAGGGCGTGACCCAAGAAGGCGGGAGCGCACGCCGTGCTGCGGTGGACGGTTACCGAGTCGGGGCGAAAACTGGTACCGCGAAAGTGGCAGTAGCGGGCGGTTATGGCGATGAGTATATCGGTTATACCGCGGGCCTGGCACCGATTAGTGATCCCAGACTGGCGATGGTGGTGGTGATCAACGAGCCACAAGGCGACAAGTATTATGGTGGCCAGGTGGCGGCGCCGGTGTTTTCTGATGTGATGAAAAGCGCGCTCCAGATCTTAAACATTGCACCGGATGCGGGCACAGGCCCTGAGTTGCAAGTGGCTAAGTATGCAAGTGAAGTGAACCAGAATGAATGATTTAAACCAATGGCTGAGTCCGTGGCTGGCCGATGCGCCGAGCGTGCCAGTCAAGCAGATGACACTCGACAGTCGCTGCGTCGGTGATGACGATGTGTTTGTGGCGGTGCAAGGCCATCAGGTCGATGGTCGCCAGTTTATTCAGGCTGCGATTGAGGCAGGCGCGGTGGCCGTGGTGCAACAAGGTGAAAACGACCAGATAGCCTGGCGCGATCAGGTGCCAGTGATCAGCCTGCGCGCGTTACCTCATGCGCTCTCTGCGATGGCGGCGCGCTTTTATCAGGATCCTCAGCAACACCTCGGGTTGATTGGTGTCACCGGAACCAATGGCAAAACCACGGTGTCGCAACTGATTGCTCAGTGGCTTGACGCGCTCGATCAACGCACGGCGGTGATGGGTACCACGGGCAACGGCTTTATTGGTGCGCTGAAAGCCGCTGACAACACCACTGGGGACGCGATTAGTATTCAAGCGCAATTAGCCGATTTTGTTCAGCAAGGGGCCAGCCATGTCGCGATGGAAGTCTCATCGCACGGTTTGGTGCAAGGGCGCGTGGCCAGCCTTGCCTTTGATGCCGCGGTATTTACCAATTTAAGTCATGATCACCTTGACTATCACGGCACTCTCGACGCCTACGCCGAGGCGAAAAAGCAACTGTTTGCGTTAGGCTCGCCACTTAAAGTCATCAATGCGGATGATAGTGTTGGTCGCACCTGGCTCAAGCAATGGCCAGAGGCTATCGCGGTCGCCATGGACGCAGCTTCACTGGAAGCCCACACAGGCCGATTTGTGCGCGCGACCTCGGTGGCCTATGCCAGCGACGGTGTGCAGGTGCAGATCGACTCATCTTGGGGACAAGGCGAGATCCATGCCGCATTAGTGGGAGATTTTAATGTCAGCAATTTGCTAGTGAGCTTGGCGACCTTATTGGGGCTGGGCTACCCATTAGCGCCGTTATTGGCGGTGGCCCCGCAGTTGCAAGCTGTCACAGGGCGGATGGAGGTTTTTCTCGCTGCTGACAAACCGACCGTCGTGGTTGATTATGCTCACACGCCCGWTGCGCTGGAGAAAGCGCTGCTTGCGTTGCGACGTCATTGTAAAGGCGCGCTGTGGTGCATCTTTGGCTGCGGCGGCGACCGGGATACACGCAAGCGGCCGTTAATGGCCCGTTTGGCGGAGCAGCACGCCGATCATGTGGTATTGACCAATGATAACCCACGTAGTGAAGACCCCGAGACCATTACCCAAGACATGCTTACGGGGATGCTGGCGCCAGAGCGCGCGTGGGTGAAGCATGATCGTGCCGACGCGGTGACTCAGGTCATTCAACAAGCGAACACTGATGACATTGTCCTGATTGCAGGCAAGGGTCATGAAGATTACCAAATTTTGGCGCACGGCAAGGTGCATTATTCCGACCGAGAGACGGTGGCGGCACAACTCAAGGAGTTATCATGATTCGGACCTCACTCGATACCCTCGCCCACGCGGTGAACGCGACGATATTGCACCGAGAGCTTGTGCCTGAAGATGACCAGATTGGTGCGATCACCACAGATACCCGCGAGCTTGGCGAAGGGGCGATGTTTGTTGCCTTAAAAGGGGAGCGCTTTGATGGCCATGACTTTGCAGAGCAAGCTAAAGCGGCTGGTGCAGCGGCGATAGTGGTCGATCGTCCGCTGGATGTCGCGATACCCCAATTGCGGGTGGAGGACACGCGTATTGCCCTTGGCCAACTCGGGGCGTGGGTAAAAAGCCAGTGTCAGGTACCCAGCATTGCCATCACCGGCAGCTGTGGCAAAACCACGGTAAAGCAAATGCTGGCAGCTATTCTGGCACAAAAAGGCCCGACCCTAGCTACTGCGGGCAATTTTAATAATGACATTGGGGTGCCATTGACCCTGTTTCGACTGACCCCTGAGCACCAATATGCAGTGATTGAGCTGGGGGCGAACCATATTGGCGAAATCGCCTACACCGCGTCGTTGGTGAAACCGGATATTGCTATGGTAACCAACCTTGCCGCCGCGCATCTTGAGGGGTTTGGCTCAATGGAAGGAGTGGCGATTGCCAAAGGTGAGATCTACCAAGGTTTGCCAGAAGGTGGCATTGCACTGGTGAATCAACATAGCCACGGCGACGAAAAGTGGCAAGCGGTGCTGGCCGACAAGCAGGTGATCCCTGTCACTGACACCGAAGCGGCGCCACTGAAGTTGATAGATAGCATGCTCACCGATGCCGGCTGTTATCAAATCACCTTAAATGATGGCCAGATGCAAAAAACGGTCACCTTGCCATTGCCCGGGGTGCACAATATCACTAATGCACTGATGGCCGGCTGCGCGGCGATGCAGCTGCCGGGCGTGGGGTTAGACCATGTGGTGAGCGGCTTAGCAGCGATGGAAAATGCCGCGGGGCGCACCCAGGTCACTGAGCCTCGACCAGGCTTGAGGTTGATTGATGACACCTATAACGCCAGTGTGCCGGCAATGAAATCCGCGATTGATGTGCTGGCTAGCTACCCAGGGGAGCGTTGGCTTATTGTGGGCGATATGGCTGAGCTGGGGCAATACAGTGAACAAATGCACCGTGAAGTGGGAGAGCATGCTGAAAAAGCACAGTTAGACCGCGTGTTCACGACCGGAAACGATAGCCGTGTGATCAGCGAACGCTGTGGCGGTGACCATTTTGATAGTAAAGAGGCGCTCATTGCGCACGTAGTAGCCATGATAAACACACAGACACCTGACACAATTTTAATTAAAGGCGCTCGCGGGATGGCGATGGAAGCCGTTGTTGCCGCTATCAAGGAGGCTTGCTAATGCTTTTATGGTTAGCGGAGGTGCTACAAAACCTTTTCCCCTCAATGCGGTTGTTTGAATACCTGACGTTCCGAGCGATTGTGAGTGCCTTAACCGCACTAGTGTTCTCGTTATGGGCAGGGCCGCGTTTGATTAAACGCCTACAATCAATGCAAATTGGCCAAGTGGTTCGTGAGGAAGGGCCGGAGTCTCACTTTAGCAAGCGAGGCACACCAACCATGGGCGGGGTGCTGATTGTTGCTGCCATCAGTTTAACCGTCTTTTTATGGGCAGACTTAGCTAACCCCTATGTGTGGGCGGTGATGGTTGTCCTGCTCGGCTATGGCGCGGTGGGCTTTGTCGATGATTATCGCAAAGTGGTGCGCAAAAATACCGATGGCTTGGTCGCGCGCTGGAAGTATTTCTGGCAATCCGCCATTGCGTTAGGGGTGGCGTTTGCCCTGTATGCGCACGGCAAGGACACCGCAGCCACTCAGTTGGTGGTGCCGTTTTTCAAAGATGTGATGCCGCAACTTGGCCTGTTTTATGTGGTCTTTACCTACTTTGTGATTGTCGGCACCAGCAATGCGGTGAACCTGACGGATGGCCTCGATGGGTTGGCGATTTTGCCCACCGTGATGGTCGCCGGTGGGTTTGCCTTTATTGCGTGGGCAACCGGGAACGTCAACTTTGCCAGCTACCTGCATATTCCGTATATCCAATACAGCAGTGAGCTGGTAGTGGTATGTGCTGCGATTGTCGGGGCGGGGCTGGGCTTTTTGTGGTTTAACACCTACCCGGCGCAAGTATTTATGGGGGATGTGGGCTCGCTGGCATTAGGCGGCGCGCTCGGCACCATCGCGGTATTGGTGCGTCAAGAGCTGCTACTGATCATCATGGGCGGGGTGTTCGTGATGGAAACTGTATCGGTGATCTTACAGGTCGGCTCTTATAAATTGCGTGGTCAGCGCATTTTCCGCATGGCACCGATTCATCACCACTATGAGCTAAAAGGCTGGCCGGAGCCGCGAGTGATCGTGCGCTTTTGGATCATTTCGTTGATGCTGGTGCTGATTGCGCTGGCTACACTCAAGGTACGCTAATCATGCCAGCCGCGAGCCAGCATTCATTAACCGAGTTTCGCCATATCGTCGTGATGGGCTTGGGCGTGACCGGCCTGTCGGTGGTGCGTTTTATTGCGCGCCATCACCCTAAGGCATGTATCCGCGTGATGGACTCGCACACGCAGCCGCCGGGGCAAGACCAACTGCCAGATAAGGTCGAGGTGCACACAGGCAGTTGGCAGGCGCAGTGGTTAGTCGATGCCGATTTGGTCGTTACTAACCCAGGGATATCGCTGCAGACGCCAGCGTTGGCGCCAGTCCATGCAGCAGGAACGCCTATTGTGGGAGACATTGAGCTATTTGCCTGGTACTGCGATAAGCCGGTCGTGGCGATCACTGGCTCCAACGGCAAAAGCACCGTCACAGCGCTAGTGGGCGAAATGGCGAAAGCGAGCGGTATTGACGTCGGAGTGGGTGGCAATATCGGTGTCGCGGCGTTGGATTTGCTCGACCGCGGTCACGAGCTGTATGTGTTGGAGCTGTCGAGCTTTCAACTCGAAACCACCGACTCGCTGGTTCTAGATGGCGCGGCCTTTTTGAACTTCTCTGAAGATCATATGGATAGATACGACAGCTTGGCCGATTATCGTGGCGCCAAGTGCCGTATTTTCACCCATGCGACTACCCTGATCGCCAATGCCGATGATCCGCAAACGCACGATGGTCTGCAAACGCGCCATGCGCTGCAAACGAACACCGCCTCCTCCATGCGTCTGTTTGGTTTTCATCAAGGTGACTATTGCCTTATCACCGACCAAGGTGAGGCATGGTTAGCGGCACACGGCCAGCCACTGCTTCCCGTCTCTTCACTGGGACTGGTGGGCCGTCATAACGTGGCCAATGGGCTGGCGGCCATGGCGCTGGCTGACAGTGTCGGCATTAGTCAGCAAGGGCAAAAAGCAGCACTCAGTACATACGCTGGCCTCCCGCACCGTTGTCAAAAAGTCGCCGAGCATCAGGGCGTGCTGTGGGTCAATGATTCAAAGGCTACCAATGTGGCCAGCACCCTAGCGGCACTCGATGGCCTAGATATTGAAGGGCGGTTACACCTGTTGGTCGGGGGCGATGGTAAAGGCGCCGACTTTAGTCTGTTGCAACCTGTTTTGGCGACGCTGGACGTGTCGCTTTACTGCTTTGGCAAAGATAAAACGCAGCTGGCGGCGCTCGATAACACGGCGCAGTGTGTGGAAACGCTGCACCAAGCGGTCGATGCAGCGGCTTACCAAGCCTGTGCCGGCGACATGGTGCTGTTATCACCCGCTTGTTCAAGCTTGGATCAGTTCACTAATTTTGCTGCCCGTGGGGATGCTTTTATCGCCAAGGTAGAATCGATGATCGCGAGGCAGACATGACTGTAAGCCGACTTCCTCAATTCTGCTGGCAGTGGCTTCGGACGCCGTCTCCGGGCGTGTTGTATGACCGCCAATTGGTCTGGACGTCGCTGCTGTTAATGGTTATTGGGTTAGTCATGGTGACCTCGGCCTCCTTGCCAGTGGGGCTTAGGCTGGCGGATGCGCCTTTTTTGTTTGCCAAACGTCATGCCTTTTATCTGGCGGTCGCTATCGCCGCCGCCGTGCTAGTGATGTACATCCCCGTGCATTGGTGGCAGCGCTATAGCGGCTATATGTTATTGCTCTCGTCGCTATTGTTACTGGCGGTGCTTGCCGTGGGTCGGTCTGTCAATGGTGCCGCACGCTGGATCTCTGTGGCTGGGATCAATATTCAGCCAGCGGAGATCGCCAAGTTATCCCTATTTGTCTTTTTAGCCGGGTATCTGGTGCGCCGCCATGGTGAGGTGCGTGAACATTTTCGTGGCTTTGCTAAGCCCTTGGCGGTGCTGTTGTTCTTCGCAAGCTTATTGTTGGCGCAACCTGATTTAGGCTCGGTGGTGGTGATGTTTGTCACCACCGTGGGGATGTTATTTATCGCAGGGGCCAAGCTGTGGCAGTTTATTGCACTGCTGATCACCGGGTTGACCTTGGTCGGGGGCTTGATTGTCGCTGAGCCTTACCGGGTACGCCGCGTCACCGCCTTTTTAGACCCCTGGCAAGACCCGTTTGGCAGTGGCTATCAGCTGACTCAATCCTTAATGGCATTTGGGCGCGGGGATTGGTTTGGACAAGGGCTCGGTAATTCCATTCAAAAACTGGAATATTTGCCAGAAGCGCATACCGATTTCGTGTTTGCGGTGATTGCTGAAGAGCTTGGCTTGGTGGGTGTCAGCGTCATTTTGTGTTTGATTTTCTACTTGGTGTTTAAAGCCTTATTTATTGGTAAGCGTTGCCTTGAGCAAAACCAACTCTTTGGCGGTTTTCTTGCCTTCGGGATTGGGATCTGGTTTGCGTTCCAAACCATGGTCAACGTAGGCGCTGCCGCTGGCATGCTCCCGACCAAAGGCTTGACTTTGCCATTGATCAGTTATGGGGGCTCCAGTCTGGTCATCATGGCGGTGGCAGTGGCACTGCTATTGCGCATTGATCACGAGTACCGCTTAGCCACGTCGCAAGCGCACCAAAGAAACCCTTATCAAGGTAAAGAACAGAATAATGAGTAAAAAACGATTATTAGTGATGGCAGGGGGCACTGGTGGCCATGTTTTTCCAGGGCTCGCGGTCGCTAAGTATTTAGAAAATCAAGGCTGGGAGATCTGCTGGTTAGGGACGGCGGATCGCATGGAGGCCGATTTGGTGCCTAAATATGGTATCGAGATCGCATTTATTCGCGTTAAAGGCTTGATTGGATCGGGGCTGATGCGCAAGCTACGAGCCCCTTGGATGATTGTCAGTGCGATTTGGCAAGCGCGGCAAGTGATCAAGCGCTTTAAACCCGACGCTGTATTAGGCATGGGGGGCTATGTCAGTGGCCCAGGTGGGATTGCCGCGTGGTTAAGTGGCGTGCCCGTGATCTTGCATGAACAAAATTCGGTGGCAGGCCTAACCAATCGCTGGCTGGCGAAAGTCGCCAAACAAGTGTTACAAGCGTTTCCAGGCGCATTCGATGGCAAGACAGTGGTCGGTAACCCAGTACGTCGAGATGTGTGTGATATCGCTGCCCCCGAGCAACGGTTTAGTGAGCGAGAAGGCGCCTTGCGCGTTTTAGTCATGGGAGGCAGTCAGGGCGCGAGGATCCTTAATCAAACGGTTCCAGAGGCGATTGCGCTCACCGAGCAAGCGGTCACGGTTCGCCACCAAGCAGGCAAGCACAACGCTGAGCCGACACGCGATGCGTACCAACAAGCCGGTGTCAGTGACGTCGAAGTCAGTGAGTTTATTGATGATGTCGCCGAGGCTTATGCTTGGGCGGATGTGGTGATTTGCCGCAGCGGAGCATTGACGGTGTCTGAGCTGGCGGCGGCTGGCGTTGGGGCGATTTTCGTCCCCTTTATGCATGCCGATAGGCAACAAGCACTCAACGGTGATTACTTAGTCGCCCGTGGTGCGGCTTTAATGATTGAACAGCCATCACTGACAGCGAGCACATTGGCTGAGACAATCAACCAGCTTGACCGCCCACGCTTGTTAGCGATGGCAAGGGCGGCTAGAGAGGCGGCCATCATTGATGCAGATGCCCGTGTCGCGGACGTTATCGTCACGCACGCCAACAAATAGAGAATAGAGAATGGGTAAATTGGATAATCAGCAGCTGGAAAAAATTCGCACCATGATCCCGGAAATGCGCCGGGTTAAGCGGATCCACTTTGTGGGGATCGGCGGTGCAGGCATGTGTGGTATTGCTGAAGTGCTGATTAATGAAGGTTACCAAATAACCGGCTCGGATCTTGCACAGAATATCGTCACAGAGCGATTGGCATCCATGGGGGCGCAGATTTTTATCGGGCATCAAGCGAGCCATGTCGAACAAGCCAGTGTTGTGGTGGTGTCGACAGCCATTAAACTCGATAACCCGGAAGTGGAAGCGGCAAAAGCGGCGCGCATTCCTGTGGTGCGTCGGGCAGAAATGCTTGCCGAATTAATGCGCTATCGGCACGGCATTGCCGTTGCCGGTACCCACGGCAAAACCACGACGACCGCGATGGTCACACAAATTTTCTCTGAGGCAGGGTTAGATCCCACCTTCGTCAATGGGGGATTGGTAAAAAGTGCAGGCACCAATGCGCGGTTAGGCAGCAGTCGTTATCTGATTGCCGAAGCGGATGAAAGTGATGCCTCTTTTTTACACCTGCAGCCAATGGTGGCGATTGTCACCAACATAGAAGCAGACCATATGGATACCTATGGTGGTAGCTTCGCAAAGTTGCAACAGACGTTTATCGACTTTCTCCATAATCTGCCGTTCTACGGGGTGGCGGTGGTGTGTATCGATGACCCGATCGTTCGTGAGCTGATCCCGTCGATTGGACGCCAAGTGATCACCTACGGGTTCTCGCACGATGCCGATATATGTTTACATGATTACCAACAGCATGGGCAGTGTGGTGTATTTAAAGTGACACGTCCTCATCGGGAAACGCTAACCATTCGTTTGAATACACCCGGCCAACATAATGCGCTCAACGCGGCAGCGGCGATTGCGGTTGCCACGGAAGATGGTGTCGATGATGACGCAATCTTACGTGCTTTGGCCAATTTTGCTGGCACAGGGCGGCGTTTTGATCAACTTGGTGAGTTTGCCGTGGATGAGGGGACCGCCCTGCTGGTGGACGATTATGGACATCACCCCAGTGAAGTGGACGTCACCATTAAAGCGGCACGCGCAGGCTGGCAAGAGCACCGTTTAGTGATGATTTTTCAGCCACACCGTTACAGCCGCACGCGCGATCTTTATGATGACTTTGCCAATGTGTTGGAAAAAGTGGATGTGTTGCTGATGTTGGATGTGTACTCAGCGGGAGAAACGCCGATTGCAGGGGCTGATGGTAGAAGTTTGTGTCGGAGCATTCGCGCGCGCGGTAAGCTAGATCCTATTTTTGTGCCTAATGCAGAGGCCTTACCCTCGGCATTGGCTAACGTGCTGCAACCTAATGACTTGGTTTTAACACAAGGCGCGGGTGATATTGGTAAAATAGCAAAAAATTTAGCGGCAAAGCAGCTAGACAAGGCTAAAATGGCGCAATAAAACGTCGCTGACGAGATAAAAAGAGCGGTCAATATCGGTGGTTACCAGAATAAACATCGGTTTTTATCGTCTTTGTGGGAAAATGGCGCGCAATCGATCTCAACTTAGTGATGAAAGTGCACGTCTAGGTTGGAGAGCGTCACGCGGGATCGCTATAATCAGTCGGTTTTTTCGCAGTGAGTGTCAAGTCATATCGACACAAGGCGATAAGATAGGTATGAGCATGGTCAATGCCCTGACACGCGTACAAACAGTGATAAAACTGGATCGGCAAACAGGCGCATCACTCGCATTCCTGGTTGGGGTTATCACTCTGATGTTGCTGGGGGTGATACGTGTGATTGATTGGATGAGTGATGAGCAGCAGCTCCCCTTATCGCAGCTGGTGATGGAAGGTGACCAGACACATGTGACCGCGGCACAAGTGCGCAAAGCGGTGTTATCAGGCGGCGAGCTAAAAAGCTTTATGCTGCAGGATGTGAATCGCATCCAAGCGAACATTGAGGCGCTCCCGTGGGTGAAACAGGTCGCGGTAAGAAAACAGTGGCCCGATACCTTAAAGGTACATATCACCGAATACCGGGCGAGTGCGATTTGGAATGGGCAAAAATTGCTAACGCCAGACGGGGCGGTGTTCAATGGTGCCCCGCAAGATGTCGCTGATAAAAAGCTGGTGTCGCTACACGGTAATACCGGCACGTCGGAAGAAGTATTGCACACGAGTCGAGAGCTCGAACGTCAATTACAGCGAATTGGCTTATCGATTCAGGCGTTATCACTCAACAAGCGGCGCTCATGGCGTATTGTGACACGAGATGGCGTACGGATTGAGTTAGGGCGAAAGGCGCGACAAGAAAGGCTTGCGCGACTGGTCCATTTATATCCGCGGATAAAGGCACAAAATAAAGCCATTGCGTATGTCGATTTACGTTATGACACCGGGGCAGCGGTAGGCTGGAAAACAGAGGCAGACGACGCGAATCGCCGAAATTAAGAGATGGTTGAATGAATAAAACGACAGACAAGTCACTGATAGTTGGGCTCGATATAGGGACGTCCAAAGTGTCTACCCTGGTCAGTGAAGTGCTGCCAGATGGCACCATCAATGTGCTGGGGGTGGGCAGTAGTCCCTCTCGCGGAATGGATAAAGGTGGCGTTAACGACTTAGAGTCTGTGGTTAAATCTGTTCAGCGTGCGGTGAATGAAGCCGAGATGATGGCAGATTGCCAAATCAGCTCTGTCTATCTTTCTTTGTCAGGGAAGCATATTCACTGCCAAACTGAGAGAGGGATGGGGACAATATCGGATGAAGATGTTACCCAAGACGACATAGACAATGTGATTCACACTGCGAAGTCGGTCAAAATCAGTGATGAGCAGCGCGTGCTGCATGTGATCCCACAAGAATACAAAATTGATTATCAAGAAGGGATCAAAAACCCGCTCGGTTTATCCGGGGTGAGGATGGAAGCAAGTGTGCACCTCATCACATGTCACAATGACACCGCAAAAAATATTGAGAAAGCAGTCGAACGTTGTGGTCTTAGCGTTGATCAACTGATTTTCTCCGGGCTTTCAGCAAGCCATGCCGTGATCACACCGGATGAGCGAGAGTTGGGTGTCTGTGTCGTCGATATCGGCGGCGGCACTATGGATCTGGCTGTGTGGACAGGCGGTGCCCTTCGCCATGCCGAGGTGATCCCGTATGCGGGCAATGTGATTACCAGTGATATTGCCTATGCCTTTGGCACACCACTGGCTGATGCAGAAGACATTAAAGTGAAATATGGCTGTGCATTGAGTGAGCGGGTGAACAAGGACGCCAAAGTGAATGTCCCAAGTGTGGGAGGACGCCCATCAAGGACATTGCAGCGACAAACCTTGTCAGAGGTGATTGAGCCGCGTTGCTCAGAGCTTTTAGGACTGGTGAACCAAAAACTGGTCGCTATCCAAGAAAAGCTGCGTAGCGATGGTGTTAAACATCAAATGGCAGCGGGAATTGTGCTCACCGGGGGCGCATCACAAATGCACGGCTTGGTAGAATGCGCAGAGCGCGTCTTCCAAAACCAAGTGAGAGTGGGGCAACCGGGGAATGTCACCGGATTGACCGACTATGTGCAAGCACCTTGTTATGCAACCGCGGTTGGGCTTTTACACTACGGTAAAGAAAGCTTGCTGACAGAAACGAGTGAACCAGAACAAAAGCGGGCTGTGGCTAGCTGGATAAACAAGCTGAGTAGCTGGTTTAAGAAAGAATTTTAACCCTGATGCGAACAGGAAGGACGGAGAGAACTCATGTTTGAACCGATGATGGAAATGTCTGACGATGCGGTGATTAAGGTCGTCGGCATTGGCGGTGGCGGTGGTAACGCCGTTGAACATATGGTGCGTGAGTCAATCGAAGGGGTTGACTTCATTAGCATTAATACGGATGCCCAAGCACTGCGTAAAAGCAGCGTAGGCACGGTTATTCAAATTGGTGGTGATATCACTAAAGGCCTAGGCGCGGGGGCAAACCCACAAGTAGGTCGAGATTCTGCCCTTGAAGATCGCGATGCGATTAAAGCTGAGCTCGAAGGTGCCGATATGGTATTTATCGCAGCCGGAATGGGCGGTGGTACAGGAACCGGCGGAGCCCCCATTATCGCGGAAATCGCGAAAGAAATGGGAATCCTGACCGTTGCTGTGGTCACTAAACCATTCAGCTTTGAGGGTAAAAAGCGACTCGCGTTTGCAGAGCAAGGTATCGAAGAGCTGTCAAAACATGTTGACTCGCTGATTACGATCCCGAACGAAAAACTGCTTAAAGTGCTAGGTCGTGGGATTACATTGCTCGATGCCTTTGCCAAGGCAAACGACGTGCTACGCAACGCCGTGCAAGGGATCGCCGAGTTAATCACGCGCCCAGGTCACATCAACGTCGACTTTGCGGATGTCCGCACTGTGATGTCAGAGATGGGACACGCGATGATGGGCAGCGGCGTGGCAACCGGCGAAGATCGCGCGGAAGAGGCAGCAGAAATGGCCATTTCTAGCCCGCTTCTTGAAGACATCGACTTAGCTGGTGCGCGCGGTGTGCTGGTGAATATTACCGCAGGCTTTGATATGCGTCTTGATGAATTCGAGACTGTGGGTAACACCGTCAAAGCGTTTGCATCAGACAATGCGACTGTGGTGATCGGTACATCGATGGACCCAGAGATGAGCGACGAGCTGCGTGTGACTGTGGTGGCCACCGGAATTGGTAATGAGCGTAAGCCAGATATCACCTTGGTGACCAACTCACAGTCTGGGCAAGCACAGGCAGAGCCGAAAAAGGCACAGCCTTTGCAAGAGAAACCTCAGGCGGCAAGTGCAAACCCTGCGGCGAAAGAGCAGCCTGCTGCATCGTCTTCGAATGCAGCACCAAAATCGCAGACCGAGCATGATTATCTCGATATTCCTGCGTTTTTGCGTAAACAAGCTGACTAATCGCAATTGCTTGGTTTGTAGCCAGTGATGTGCTACCATCACGCTCCCCTTGTCTAAGGTGACAGGGTAATGAGTGACGCAGAGCACACTTTTTTGAGAAAAAGTTGAGATAAGCCGATGATTAGACAGCGAACATTGAAAAGTATGGTCCAAACGACTGGTGTGGGTCTCCACTCCGGGCGTAAGGTTACGCTTACTCTGCGTCCGGCTCCTGCCAATACCGGTGTGATTTACCGCCGCACAGACATGGAGCCACCGGTAGATTTTCCGGCTAACCCTGAGGATGTGCGCGACACCATGTTGTGCACCGCCTTAGTCAATGACGCGGGTGTTCGCATCTCAACCGTTGAGCATCTCAGTGCAGCGATTGCAGGCATGGGGATCGATAACATTATTATCGAAGTGGACGCGCCAGAAATTCCAATTATGGATGGCAGTTCAAGCCCGTTCATCTTTTTGCTGCAGTCTGCGGGTATCGACGTCCAAAACACGCCAAAACGGTTCATTCGCATTAAAAAGCCYGTTCGCATTGAAGACGATGACAAATGGGCGGAGTTGCTGCCATACAACGGCTTCCGCCTTGATTTTGCTATCGAATTCGACCACCCTGCGATTGAATCTGAGCAACAAAACCTGGTGCTAGATTTTTCAAGCCAGTCTTTTATTAAAGACTTGAGCCGTGCTCGTACTTTCGGTTTTATGCGTGACATCGAGTACCTGCAGTCACAAAATTTGTGTCTGGGCGGTAGCTTTGACTGTGCCATCGTGCTGGACGATTATCGTATCTTGAATGAAGAAGGCCTGCGCTTTGACAACGAACTGGTCAAGCATAAGGTGTTGGACGCTATCGGTGACCTTTACATGTGTGGTCACAGTATCCTCGGTGAGATGCGCGCGTACAAATCGGGCCATGCACTGAACAACAAACTGTTGCGCGCGGTCTTGGCCGATCAAGAAGCGTGGGAGTGGGTCACGTTTGAAGAAACAGAGACTTCTCCAGTGGCATTTGCCGAACCGGGGATGGTCTTGGCCTAAGCCCTGTCTGATACGGTAGGCGTTTGCACGGTAACAGCGCAATGCACCACACTGAGGCAGAATAAACCGCTAATACCCAGAGATTGATAGATAGAAAGCCAGAGCTCACTCTGGCTTTTTTTGATCTTCAGCGAGTTTAGCCAACGCCTCGAACCGTGCTTTTAGCTTAGGCGAGGCGCCTTCACCCAGCGCACGCAGTAACTCACCCGAGGCTTGGCTAAGGTGGCGGGGCGGCGCTGCCTCTTTGTCTTCTCGGTCGGCAGCGGCGAGTGCCGGGTTAATCTTCACTTCAATGGTGGTAAGGCTGGCCAAGCCTTTGTTACGCAATACCGACAATAAATGCTGTCGCTCGTAGTTCAGTCGCATCGCCCAGGCGGCGCTGCCTGCCTCTACCACCAATACGCCATCACGATAATTGGCGACGCGACAGGCTTTTGATGTCTCACCGGGTAACAAGGCTAAGATCAGCTTGTTTAGCTTGGCAAGCTCAACCGCTCGCTGAGCAATATTATTGGGGTCGCTCTCCAACAGATGGAGGGTAGAGCGGGGACGGTGGTCTCTCATCGCGCAATAACTGCCTTTTTTATCATCAATTCGGCGCCTGAACGGGCGCACAGCGTCTAATTTTCGCTAATTGATCCCTTGAGTATTGGATTTGTCATAGGATGTGAAAGTAATTTACCTTATCATAGATGCTCCACCTCGGCATGTAGCCTACCGCGTTGATATACCGGTATGTCCTGAGGTGATCACCAGAGAGTGAAAAAACCATTCACAGGTAAGTGTCGCATGGGTAAGGCGATGGTGGCGTATTTTTTCCGTGCCATCTACCACATTTACATTCAGTCACGTGGAAATCGTTGTGAAGTGGCGTCATCGCCCTTGAATTCTGTCCGATTTGGCTCCACTTAAGGTAGATGCGTTTTGGCATCTTGTGTTGAATCGATGAGCTTAAGCCAACCTGCGTTTGAACTGAAACACGCCAGCATAGAGGCAGTGTAGCGGCCGCCCATGTGGGAAAACCATTAAAAAGAGTACCGGCAACGCCATGTTATCGAAAGTCCTGACTAAAGTTATCGGAAGCCGTAATGACCGCACCTTGCGTCGGCTGAGAAAAGTTGTTGATGAAATCAACAAACTCGAACCCCATTTTGAAGCATTGAATGATGATGTGCTGAGAGCGAAAACCGTTGAATTCCGCGAGCGCCTTGATCAAGGTGCCGAGCTTGATGATCTCCTTCCTGAAGCCTTTGCCACTGTACGAGAAGCCTCTAAGCGTGTATTTGGCCTACGCCACTTTGACGTGCAAATGGTCGGTGGTATCGTGCTCCACAATGGCCAGATTGCGGAAATGCGCACCGGTGAAGGTAAAACCCTGACCGCGACGCTACCTTCTTATTTGAACGCCTTGACCGGAAAGGCGGTTCACATCGTGACGGTGAATGATTATTTGGCGGAACGTGATGCCGAAACCAACCGTCCGTTGTTTGAGTTTTTAGGAATGACGGTGGGCGTCAATGTCCCCAACATGCCGCCGGAGGCGAAAAAAGCCGCTTACGCGTGTGATGTACTTTACGGTACCAACAATGAGTTCGGCTTTGACTATTTGCGTGACAACATGGCGTTTCGCGCAGAAGACCGTGTGCAACGCGATCGCTATTTCTCGATTGTCGATGAGGTTGACTCGATCCTCATTGATGAGGCACGTACGCCACTGATTATTTCTGGGCCAGCGGAAGACAGCTCTGAGATGTATCAGCGTATCAATGCCTTGATCCCAAGCTTGAAACAGCAAGAGCAAGAAGATACCGAAGACTATCAAGGTGATGGCCACTTCACGGTTGATGAAAAAGCCAAGCAAGTGTACATGACCGAAAATGGTCAAGAATTCGTTGAAGACTTGCTCAAGAAAAACGGCTTGATGGAAGACGGCGATACCTTGTACTCACCGGCGAATATCAGCCTGATCCATCATATTAATGCCGCATTACGCGCCCACGTTTTGTTTGAGCGCGACGTTGACTACATTGTCAAAGACGATGAAGTGATCATCGTGGACGAGCACACCGGACGCACCATGCCGGGACGTCGTTGGTCGGAAGGCTTACACCAGGCGGTGGAAGCCAAAGAAGGGGTGAAAATTCAAAACGAGAACCAAACCCTGGCCTCGATCACCTTCCAAAACTTCTTCCGTTTGTATGACAAGCTTTCAGGCATGACCGGGACCGCGGATACCGAGGCGTTTGAGTTTCAGTCTATCTATGGCCTAGACACTGTGGTTATCCCGACTAACCGGCCTATGGTTCGTAAAGATCACGCCGATCAGGTCTATATGACCGAAAATGAAAAGTTTGCCGCGATTGCTGAAGATATCAAAACGCGCGCCGAAGCGGGCCAACCGGTATTGGTCGGAACGGTATCGATTGAAAAATCTGAATTACTGTCCAATGCACTGCAAAAAGACGGCATCAAGCACCAGGTGCTTAACGCTAAATTCCACTCCCATGAAGCGGATATTGTTGAGCAAGCCGGTTACCCAGGCACGGTGACAATCGCCACCAATATGGCCGGTCGCGGTACTGACATTGTGCTGGGTGGCAGCTGGAAACAAGTGCTGGGTGATGTCGAAGACCCGACGGAAGCGCAAGTAGAAGCGGCAAAAGAAAAATGGCAGCAGCTTCATGACCAGGTCGTTGAAGCGGGTGGTCTGCATATCATTGGTACTGAGCGTCATGAATCCCGTCGTATTGATAACCAGCTACGTGGTCGTGCCGGTCGTCAAGGTGATCCAGGTTCAACCCGCTTTTATTTGTCGATGGAAGATTCTTTGATGCGGATCTTCGCCTCAGAAAAAGTCTCTAACATGATGAAACGATTAGGGATGGCGGAAGGCGAAGCCATTGAGCACCCCTGGGTCAACAAAGCCATTGAAAACGCGCAGCGCAAAGTGGAAGGGCGTAACTTTGACATTCGTAAGCAACTGCTTGAATTTGATGATGTTGCTAACGATCAGCGTAAAGTGGTGTACGAGCTACGTGATGCGCTCCTAGTTTCTGAAGATATCAGCGAAATGATCGATCACAACCGCGAGGATGTGGTTAATAACATTGTTAACCAATACATTCCGCCTCAGTCGCTGGAAGAAATGTGGGATGTGCCAGGGCTGGAAAAGCGGCTTAAAGCGGACTTTGATCTCGAATTACCGATTCAGCAATGGCTGGATGAAGACGACAAGCTGTACGAAGAGTTGCTGCGCGAACGCATACTGACGACCTTGATTGAGGTTTATAAAGGTAAAGAAGAGGCGGTAGGGGCAGAAACCCTGCGTAACTTTGAAAAAGCGGTGATGTTGCAAACCTTGGATACGCTTTGGAAAGAGCACCTCGCGGCGATGGATCATCTCCGTCAAGGTATTCACTTACGTGGCTATGCACAAAAGAACCCAAAACAAGAGTACAAGCGCGAATCGTTTGAGCTGTTTGAGGGCATGCTGGAAGCGCTAAAAACCGATGTGGTGACAACGCTCAGCCGTGTCCGCGTGCAACAGCCGGATGACGTTGAGCGTATGGAAGCTGAGCGCAAAGCACGTGCTGAGCAGGCCGCGCAAAAGCAGCAAGTTAACCATGCGCAAGCTGATAACCAGTTTGACGATAGCGACAGCGCCGAACAGAGTGGCAGCGGCAACGAGACCGTGGTGCGCGATGGACGTAAAGTCGGCCGTAATGAGCCTTGTCCTTGTGGATCAGGGAAGAAATTTAAGCAATGTCACGGTAGAATCTAAGCCCTGACTATGCGTTATCAAAAAGGCCGTTTATCGGCCTTTTTTTATTATCAGGAGAGACTATGAAACGGGTAAGTATTGCCGCTGGCATTATTGTTAATCCGACACAAGACAAAGTCTTTATCACTCGCCGTCATGCTCACGCCCATCAAGGGGGAAAGTGGGAATTTCCGGGCGGAAAAATTGAAGGGAGTGAAACCCCGCAACGCGCATTGCTGCGAGAATTAAACGAAGAAGTTGGGATTACGGCAAAAGCGGTCAGCCCCTTTATATCGTTAGACTTTGACTTTCCCGACAAAGCATTAAGTTTGGATTTTTTCTTGGTCTCTGACTTTGAGGGCGAGCCGCAAGGCTGTGAAGGACAAGAGGGCGTTTGGGCACCGATTGCCGAATTGGATCATTATCCGTTTCCCGACGCCAACGATGCGGTATTAGAAAAAATTCGCGCTCGATTCTGAGCGCGAGAAAAGTATCGTAGAACAGGGAATAGGGCAGGACGTTTACTCGTGCTGCCCTTCTGACCAGAGGTCATCATCCGAAAGGTCAGGGGCCCCGGGGATGGCTTTTTCTTCACTGGCCCATTCGCCCAAATCAATCAACTGACAGCGTTTGCTGCAAAATGGACGATGCGGGCTAACTTCTCCCCAAACCACAGGCTGTTGGCATGTTGGACATTTGACAACGGTAGGGGCATCACTCACGTGGATCTCCTTAACAAACACTGATATGAACAGACATATTGTCGGCGACCTCGTGATCGTCGTCAAATGGCATAAAGCGGATCGCGAAGCGGTTTTTGTGCCCAGATACTAACGGATAAACCCCGAGATCAGGGGATATCTTAAGCCGAATTAAGCAGGCGCCATCCGCTTCTTGTTGGTAGAAACCTTGTTGAATCGTCGCGGTACCGCCATGTGCGCTTTCACGTGTGAGTTGCAGCCAGAACGCCAAAGCGTGACGTAATGGTGCCAGGGTTTCCATCCAGGTCTGAATCGCACTTTGCCGTGCGGCCAGTGGTTGATGGAGCCAGTAGTGGAAATTGGGGAGATCAAAGCTACAGCTCCCCCCTGGAATCGAAAAGCGCTGCTTAATACTGGTTAAAAAACGGTCTTCTTTTAACGCTTGGCCGAAGCGTTTTGCCTGTAATACCGCGCGCTGGTGCGCGGCGAGTTGATCGAGCAACTGGTTGAGCTGTGCCTGATCAACCTGGGGCACGTCAGTCCAGGCTTTGAGTTTTTTCTTGAGTTTGTCCAAATCCTTGGCGAGATCCGCTTTTACTTGCACTTGATCTAAAATCTCCAGTAGATCAAACAGGCTGCGGAAAAATTGAATATGATGACAGGGTGCGGAAAGCCCGCTCACTTCGTCCAGTTGAGAGAGCAGGTACTCCAGGCGCAAGTAAATTCGCACCTGTTCATTGAGTGGGTGTTCATACAAAGTGAGGCTGGTCATAAGCGTTTAGCTGTCCTGTCCGACTATGGGTCGGCGTTTGCCTGGGTTGCCAAGGTTAAATACGTGTGATGTAAGGCATCAACTTGTCGATCAAGTTCCGCTTCGGTTTGCGTATTATCGATCACATCATCGGCGACGGCGAGGCGTTGAGAGCGACTGGCTTGTGCGGCCAAAATCGCGTGAACTTGTTGTTCACTCACGTGATCACGGGCGAGCGTGCGCGCGATTTGTGTTTGCTCGTCCACATCGACGACCAGCACTCGTTGCGCCAATGACGTCAGGTTATTCTCTACTAACAAGGGCACCACAAGCAAACAATACGCTGAACTGGCCTGCGCACAGGCTTGGATCATGCGTTGGCGGATCATGGGGTGAAGCAGGTTATCGAGCCATTGCTTGTCGTCTGGATGACTAAACACCCGCTCACGAAGCCAGGCACGATCTAGGCTGCCATCTGGGTTTAATGCTGGTGTGCCAAAACGCGCGACAATCGCGGCCAGACCGTCACTACCGGGCGCAACCGCCTCACGAGCGATCACATCGGCATCAATGATATCAATGCCCTTGGCGGCAAAACGATTGGCAACCGTGGTTTTACCACTGCCAATCCCTCCGGTTAACCCGACCACAACGGTCATTAGCGCACTCCTAGAATGTGTGAAAGATACCAGTGTAACAGGCTATCGCCCCAAAGCAGACTTAGCCAACCTGCGACGGCAATAAAGGGGCCAAAGGCAAACGCGTGCTGCAGGCTCTTTTGTTGTTGGCGAAGCAATAATCCTCCAACAATAGCGCCACTGAGTGAGGCGAATAAAATCAGTAGCGGCAAAGCTTGCCAACCGACCCAAGCGCCCAGAGCAGCAAACAGTTTAAAATCACCATAGCCCATGCCTTCTTTGCCAGTGGTGAGCTTGAATGCCCAAAAGAGGCTCCACAGGCTCAGATAACCAACCATGGCGCCAATGACACTCTCACTGAGTGTGACGGGACTGATGCCGCTGAGGGCGAGGCCGATTCCGGCCCACATTAAGGGTAAGGTGAGTTGGTCGGGCAGTAACAAGGTTTCCCAATCAATGAGGGTCAGCGCCAGCAAGGTGAGACTGGCCGCCATCACCGCGATGGCCCATGCCGGTGAGGAAATAAGCCATGCCGGTAACACACAGACAATAGCGCTGGTGACCTCGACCAGTGGGTAGCGTGGACTGATCGCCGTGCCACACTGACGGCAGCGGCCTTTTAACACCAGCCAACTGAGCAAAGGAATATTATCGTACCAGGCAATCGGCTGCTGGCACTTTGGGCAGTGTGAGGCGGGAAAACACAAATCAAAGCGCTGCGCATCAGGCGCGTCAATGTCAGCATCGGGAAACGTCGCCAAGCATTCTTGACGCCAACGGCGTTCCATCATAATGGGCACGCGTGCGATGACCACATTTAAAAAGCTACCGATAATCAGACCAAATAAGCCAGCAAAAAAAATGAATAACGGTGATGAGAATATCAACATGGGACCTTCTGGGCATTAACCTTGTGCGCATCATAGCGCCTTGCGGTGTCAGACTCTATCTTGGCTAGCCAAGAACAGACATCAGATTGAAAATGGGTAAGTACATGGCCACCACTAAGCCGCCAATCAATAGCCCGAGTACTAAAATTAACAGGGGCTCGATGATTTTACCGAGGTTGTCTACGGTGTTGTCGACTTCGGCTTCATAGATTTGTGCGATGCGGTTGAGCATATTATCGAGCGACCCCGACTCTTCGCCAATCATCACCATTTGCGTCACCATCACGGGGAAGCTGTTACTGTCACGCAAGGCTTGATAAAGCGGAATACCAGTGGCCGTGTGCTGATACACCGCCTTGAGTGCGTGGACATAATACGCGTTGGTCATGGATTTCGCCGCGGCTTGTAAGCCAGAGAGTAACGGAATACCGGCACTAAACGTGGTGGCTAAGGTGCGAGAAAACTTGGCGATGCAGGCTTTGCTCACCACTTCACCAATGACGGGCAGCCGGAGTAGCCAGCGATGATAGTGATATTGGTAGGTCGCGTTTTTACGCTGTAGCAACTGGTGCGCGGCGGCAAGACCCGCCACGACCAGCGTAATGGTCAATGCGTGCTGGCTCACGATGTCGGATAAGGCGAGCACTTGTTGGGTCAGCCAAGGCAAATCGGCCCCGAAGGAATCAAAAATACGTTTAAACTTCGGGATCACGAACACCAGCAGATAGGCACTGACGCCCAAGGCCACGCTGACCACGATGCTGGGATAAATCATGGCTTTGATGACTTTACTGCGAAGTAACGCCTGCTTTTCACGGTATAGGGTTAAGCGAGCAAAAATCTCCGGCAGTTGCCCGGTTTGCTCACCCGTTGCGACCAAATCGCAATAAAAGCGATCAAACAAGGGGCTCGCGTGCGCTAGCGCCTCACTCAAATTGGTTCCCGCCTCCAGTTGCTGGCGAATATGACGCACCAGCAAGCGCATTTCGGCTTTGACTTGATTGAGCGCCATGAGGTTCAGGGCTTGTAAGATAGGGATCCCAGACTCAAGCAAGGTGGTGAGATCGCGTGAAAACAGGGTGATATCCGCTGCCTTGGCTTTATGACGGCGCTGCTGAAAGCTCGATAGCCGACGGCGTATGAGGCGGCTGGGGACGATAGATTGGTTCGCGAGCTCTTGGCGTGCGTCTCGCTCTGTATAGGCGAACACCTGGCCTTTTTTTTCACCACGGGCGGCGGCTTGACGCCAATGAAAGATAAACAGGGTGGATTTGGCCATGCAGACTCCTTAGGCAAGCTGAATAACGCGGGTAAGCTCTTGGATGCTGGTGATCCCTTGGTTGAGTTTGGCAACCCCAGACTCGGCCAATCGCCACATACCTTCTTCGGTGGCCAGTTGAGTGAGTGCCACCGCGCTGGCATTTCGGTAAATGGCGCTGGCAATGGTCTCGGTCACAGGAAGCACTTCGTACACCCCAGTCCGCCCTTGATAACCCTGATAGCACTGGTAACAGCCGTGGGGATTAGCTTGGTAGAGCGTGCTTGGGGTTAAGCTTGGATAGAGGTTGGCTAAGTACTGAAGGCGTGGGTCATCAGACGGGTGCGGCTGTTTACAAACAGGGCATAAACGGCGTACCAAACGCTGAGCCACCACCAAGGTCAGTGAGCTGGCAAGATTGTAGGGGGCAATGCCCATGTGGGATAAACGGGTGATGCTTTCGGCCGCCGAATTGGTATGCAGCGTTGATAACACCAGATGACCGGTTTGCGCGGCCTTGATCCCGATTTCAGCGGTGTCGAGATCGCGTATTTCTCCCACCATCACCACATCGGGATCTTGGCGCAAAAAGGCACGGAGTGCGGTGGCGAAATCTAAACCGATGCTAGGATTAACATTTACTTGATTGATGCCTTCTAGCTGGATCTCAACCGGATCTTCGACGGTGGCAATATTACGCTGCGGCTGGTTGAGATACCTAAGCCCACTATACAAAGAGACGGTTTTGCCGCTTCCCGTTGGGCCGGTAAACAAAACCATCCCTTGCGGTCTATCCAATGCGTCTTGATAGTGCTGGCGCTGCCACTCGGTTAAGCCTAAATCATGTAGCGTCAGTTGCTGCTGGCAATTATTCAACAAGCGAACCACCACCTTCTCGCCCCAAACGGTCGGTAAGGTGGATACGCGCATATCGACGGTGTGATCGGCAGTGAGGGTCAGCTTAATGCGCCCGTCTTGTGGTAACCGTCGTTCGGCAATATTGAGTTGGGCCAAGATTTTGAGTCGAGTCGACAGCCGCCGCGAGACTCCCGCAGGAGGGTGGGCATAGGTGTGCAATAAACCGTCTTGGCGAAAGCGAATTTGGTAGTGATGCTCAAAGGGCTCGAAATGTACGTCGGAGGCGTTTTTACGCACCGCATCCACCAAGATCTGTTGAATATAACGACTGATCGGCGCCTGATCGCTTTGTAGCTCAGCGCTGTCTTCTTGTGGGCTATCGGTGACGGTCAGGGCTGCTAAGTCTTGATCACTGATGGTGATGCCATCGCCGGTGCCATCGATATCTGCCCCGTATAAGTGGCGTAAAGCGGCATTCAAATCCGGCTGACTGAGTACCACTAACCGGACATTGAGCCCAGTAGAAAAGCGAAAGTCGGCGACCGCCTCTGTGTTATCTGGGTCACTGACGCCGAGCAGTAGCTCTTGGCCTTGCTGAGCAAGCGGCAACACTTGATGGCGCTGAATCAAATCGCGCCTATCTAGGGCATAACAGGTGTCTTTAAACGGATACTGATGGCTTTCCGAAAAAGGCAGGTGATGCTGACTCGCGAGGGTGTGAGCGAGCGCGGTGGGGTCAACCCCGGCATCGAGTAAACGGGAGACGCTAAGCGGTGTGCCATCGCCAATGCCCAACGCATGGCGCTGGGCATCGGTCAATAAACCGGCTTGATACAACTGAGCGGTTGGGATCATAAATAACGCTTTTCAATGCATATAAAACCTAGCACAAGTGTGTGCTAGGTTGCGGATTGATCAGTTAGACTTAGCCATTGCCATTGCCATTGCCATTGCCTGTAACCGAACTTTTGCAGTTGTTAACCTCTTCTTCAAGAGGTTGTTTACAGCTCCATCCCCCACTTTCTTTACGCTGCAATGTGACTAGCTTATCCGAGCTAATATCCGCACTTTTTGGAAGGCTCTTAATCTTTAATGTCATGGAGCCATGCGCAGCCTCACCGTCGCCTGTAAGTGTTATATCTTCAGGAATTCCAAGTTTTTCTTTTTTTTCTTTGTCGTCTTTTGGGAACGCGCCCTCTTCCATAATTTCTGCTTCTACCACGGAGCGCATATTGGTTAATGTGGCAATCGCGGCAGTGACTTTGGCTTTATCTTGATACTTTTGGTATTGAGGAATGGCGATGGCAGTCAGGGCGCCGATAATGCCTAATACCACCAGTAACTCAATCAAACTAAACCCTTGTTGCTTTTGCATCCTATATCTCCTCTTAATGATGGTCGGCCGCCAACGCGGTGGCCGCGAGTGCAGCGACTTTACGCTTGTGAGCGTGGCGCAAAAAAGAGGGGAGAGATGAGTTTGAGACTGAAGGATAAAAGCTGGATGTAACAGTATTTTTTTCTAAGGTAGTGTTCGACTCACCACAAAATTTTTGTCACGAAAGAGTGATAAAAAGGCCGCCCATCGTGGGCGGCCTGGTCGACGCTGAGTGAGCGTACGTGTTAGTGAAAACGCATGGATAAATCGAGCGCAGTCACGTGCTTGGTAAGCGCGCCCACGGAAATATAATCCACTCCGGTGGCGGCGTATTCTGCCAATGTCTCGAGCGTGACGTTCCCCGAGACTTCTAGCGCCACTTTATTTTGGTTTAACGCCACCGCTTCACGCATCATCGGCACGCTAAAGTTATCCAGCATCACAATGTCGGCGCCGGCCTCAATGGCTTGTTTTAGCTCATCCAGATTTTCTGTCTCTACTTCCACCGGTTTATCTGGATTCAGACGACGAGCCTCTTGCACCGCATTGGCAATCCCGCCACAGGCGAGAATATGATTCTCTTTGATCAAATACGCATCAAACACACCAATACGATGATTGTGTCCGCCGCCACAAGCGACAGCATATTTGAGTGCACTGCGCAGTCCCGGGATGGTCTTACGCGTGTCGAGCAATTTGGTGTGGGTGCCGTTGAGCGCTGCCACATAGGTTGCCGTTTTACTGGCGCAGCCTGACAAGGTCTGGATAAAGTTCATCGCATTGCGTTCACCGGTCAACAAAACACGCGAGGGACCTTGTAAGGTACACAGCGATTGATTAGCGGTGATGGCGTCGCCATCGGCAACATGCCACGTCAAGGTGACGTCGCCACCGAGTTGATGAAAAACTTCATCCGCATAGGCACGGCCACAGAAAACGCCATCTTCTCGGGTGATCAGTGTCGCGGTGGATACCGAATCGGCCGGGATCAGGCTAGCGGTGATGTCTTTGCTGGGGTCGATGTCGCCACCCAGATCTTCTCGCAGTGCGTCGGTCACCGCGCGGGTCACGTCGGCGCGGAGGTGAGAGGTGAGATAGGCCAGGCGGCGCTCGCTGTCATGGACAGCATGAAAAGGGGTCGATGTCATCATGGCTTACCGCGGTCATCAAAAAAGTGGTCGAATGATAACGCTGGTGATAACGAAATGCAGCTTTTCTCTCTCGTTTCCCTGCGTTCGTCTACCTTTTTGATCATAGTCTGTCTTTTAAATTGTCTACACTTTGGGCAGGAACAGTCAAAGAGGGGATGCGATGAAGCGAGGGTTAGCCCTGGTGGCCATGATAGCGATTGCGTTTATTGGGTTCCGTACGTGGCAGCAACTCAGGCAGCCTGTGTCCGAACCATTATSATCACTGGCTATTGCGGTTTCGCTCACCCCCCTGTCTGCCCCGATTATTGTGGCTAAAGAGCAGGGACTATTTAAAAAGCATGGTATTGCGATGACGCTTAAGCCTGTCCATGGCGGGGTAAAGAGTTTTCAAACCTTAATGTCAGGAGAGGTGGACTTAGCGACTACCTCAGAGACGGTGGTGATGTTTAACAGTTTTGAGCGCGATGATTTTAATGTGCTAACCAGCTTTGTCGAGTCAGATAACGATGTCAAACTCTGGTCTATTGACCGTGAGATTAGCGGCTCGTTGGCGCACGCGCTCGACAATGCACGCGTGGGCATTGTTGCGTCGAGTGCCAGTGAGTATTTCTTTGACTCCTTGCTGCAATTGCACGACATTCCGAGAGAGCGGGTGGAAAAAGTTGGCTATCCTCCCGAAGCACTGCCCAAAGCGCTTCTCGACGAGAAGGTGGATGTGATAGCCATATGGGAGCCCTACGGCTATCAGCTCCTCAAGCAGTCCAACCAGCCGGTGCATTCGCTTGATAGTAAAGGTCTGCACAGCCTCTCTTTTCTGTTAGTCAGTGATCGCTTGTTAGTCAACAAGCAGCACCAGGACATGCAACAGGTTGTCAGTGCGCTAGATGACGCGGTGAACTTTATTCATCAACATCCAGAGCGGGCTAAAGTACAGGTCTCCGCGTATCTTGACATGTCAGACGATAAACTCAGCTGGCTATGGCAAGATTACTTATTCCGCCTTTCATTGAATGATTCGTTACTACTGCGGTTAAAAAACCAAGCGCGATGGGCGCAAGAAGCGGGTTTAGTGGAAGGGAGCACGCCGTCATTCCGCCATATACTCAACCCGGGCCCCTTGGTTGAGGCCACGCAAAAAGTGAGTTTATTAGAATGAAGATCGGTCAGCAGCTCAGTATAGTTGTGTATGCCTGTACGGCGCTCACCTTTATTACGCTGTTAATTACGGTTGAACTTTTTTATAAACAAAATCAAATTCAGTCACGGTTAGACAGCATCATGGCGGTACACTCTCAGATTGATAGCCTGCGTGGCCGTCTATGGTTGTATCGTCAATATCCCAGTGCGCAAACGCGCCAAGATGTGAATCAGTCAACCCATGCATTGCGTGCGCAGTTAGACAGCGATGAACTTGCGTTACCGCCGCAGTCCGCGCAGTCAATCCGGCTCGCGGCAAACAGTATTGACCGCCTACTGTCAGTAACAGCCGGGCAGTTAAGCGTTGCCCCTTCCGTGGATGAAGGGCGTTTGATGCTGTTCTCACGTTTCAATGTGTTGCTACAGGCGATGAGTGAAACGGCCTTTTCGGTACGGCAGCAGGTCATGCACCAGTCGGGGCAGCAACAGAAAACCCTGCTGGTGGTACATGGCGGCGTACTGGTGGTGTTAGCCTTGTTGGTAACTATGTTTGTGACCAGCTTGCGGCGGCGGTTAACGCACCGTCTAAAAGCATTGCATTCGACGATTACACAAATAAAGCAAGGTGATTTAACCACTGAGTTAACCTTGACTGATAAAGATGAGCTGACTGAATTGGCTGATCATGTCAACGAGATGAAACGTGCGCTAAGCCACACCATGGTGGACAAAAAGCAGTTGAGCGAAGAAGTCGCACGGCAAACGCAACAGCTTCGTGAGCAGCAGCATCAACTCAAATTCCTGGCTGAGCGCGATGAGTTGACGGGCCTCTTTAACCGACGTGCGTTTCAATCACATGTGGAGGTGGCGGTGATGCGGGCCAATCGCGCCCAAACCAATGCGGCGTTATTATTCATTGATTTAAATGATTTTAAGCAAGTCAATGACACCTACGGACATGGGGTCGGTGATGAGCTTCTCAAAGTGGTCGGTCATCGCTTGAAACAATGCGTGCGTCGCTCTGATTTGGTTGGCCGCTTGGGGGGAGATGAGTTCATTGTCTGGCTGGACTTATTAGCGAATAAATCGGCGTTGAATGAAGTGATCACCCGTATCCAAGAAGAAATACACGCGCCAATACAGGTTGCCGATACCTCCTTGTCACTGACCATTAGCATCGGCGTAAGTTGCTTCCCCACGGATGGGCTCGAGCTACAGCAAATGATGAATCAAGCCGATGCCGCCATGTATTACGCCAAAAATCACCCTGAAGCGCGTTGTTGCTTGTATTCCAATCTTCCGACTGACCAGATAAAGTAGCGATTTTGCTCACGTGGATCGGATATGTCTTTTTCACAGATTGACAATCATTGGTTAGTAGGCGCGCGCGCTTGTCTGTCTCCTCATCATAACCAACGCCCAGATAGCAAGGATATCTCCTTGCTGGTGATCCACAACATCAGTCTGCCGCCCGGTCAGTTCGACGGTCCCTATATTGAGCAGTTTTTTCAGGGGCATCTCGACCCCTCGGCACATCCTTACTTTGCCGAGATCGCATCGCTTCGCGTCTCCGCCCACCTACTGATCCGACGAGATGGAAGTGTGATCCAGTTTGTACCATTCAGTGCGCGTGCATGGCATGCTGGCGCTTCGTGTTTTGACGGTCGGCAGCAATGTAACGATTTTTCTATCGGTATTGAGCTAGAGGGCACAGACACACATCCATACACCGATCAGCAGTACCAATCGTTAGCGGCGATCACGCAGACGCTGATGCAGTCCTACCCAGCCATTACTCGTGATCGAATCACAGGACACCAACATATTGCCCCAGGCCGTAAAACGGATCCTGGGGTAGCGTTTGACTGGAAAAAGTTACACGCACTGATTTAGATGCCTATTGCATTGACTGAATTAAATGGTCTGACCAATTTAAAGGGGGCGGGGTATTCATGGCTGTCAGGCTAAAAATACACAGGTTTCCATGATGTCAATCAAAGTTCAGGTGGACAGAATACCCGCTGTCTGGTAACTTTAGGGATCAATAAAGTAATTGGTCTTACCAATTTACAATCAGTCAGTTTCTGCAGCTAAGCGCCAAGCTTGGGAGGGCAGATGGTCAATAAATACAATGGCATATCAGCGAATTCGTCAACCTAAACTCTCGGATGTAATTGAAAAAGAGCTCGAGGGCTTAATTCTGGAAGGGACCTTGTCTCCAGGCCAGACGTTACCGCCTGAACGAGAGTTAGCGACGCAATTTGATGTGTCTCGCCCGTCAGTGCGCGAAGCGATTCAACGGCTTGAAGTCAAAAAGCTACTGACGCGCAAGCAAGGTGGCGGCACCTTTGTCAGTGAACGCCTTTGGCAACGCTTCTCTGAGCCATTGCTAGAGTTATTGGCGGACCATCCAGAAACCCAGCTTGACTTATTGGAGTCACGGCATGCTTTAGAGGGTATTTCTTCTTATTTTGCCGCATTACGGGGAACAGAAGAGGATTTTTCTCGCATTGAAGACTGTCATGACGCCATTCGTCAAGCACAACAAAATGGGGACTTAGAGGCAGAAGCCTCGGCTGTGATGCAGTATCTCGTTGCCGTAACGGAAGCGGCGCATAATGTGGTGTTACTTCACATCATGCGCAGTCTCGCGCCGTTACTGGAACAGAATATTTTGCAAAATTTTGAGCTACTTTATCGCCGTCAAGAGACGGTGGAAAACGTCAGCCGACACCGAGCTGAGATAGTGGATGCGATTACCGCTGGTGAACCAGAAAAAGCCAGGCAAGCGTCGCATGCGCACTTGGCTTACATTGAGGAAACTCTGTTGGATCTTGGTCGAGAAGAAAGCCGTCGCGAACGGTCTCTACGTCGAATTCAACAACGCAAGGACGAGTTGGAGTCGCCTTATTCGCACCGATAGAAACGCGAAGGGCACTGCAGCTGCGACAACGTTTGTTTTGTACGAGTCAATCAACGAAAGGATAGATCGCCATGTCTGAAGTCATGAAACATGACGTGGACGCACTTGAAACACAAGAGTGGTTGCAAGCTCTTGAGTCAGTCGTTCGTGAAGAAGGTGTAGAACGTGCCCAGTTCCTTCTGGAGCAAGTATTAGGGCAAGCACGTTTGGACGGTGTTGACATGCCAACGGGCGTGACCACCAACTATGTAAATACCATTCCTGCTGATCAAGAACCTGCTTACCCAGGTGATGTGAATCTGGAACGCCGTATCCGTTCTATCATTCGTTGGAACGCAATCATGATCGTGTTGCGTGCGTCCAAGAAAGATTTAGAGCTGGGTGGCCACATGGCATCATTCCAGTCTTCGGCGGCATTTTATGAAACCTGCTTTAACCACTTCTTCCGTGCGCCTAACGAGAAAGATGGTGGCGACCTGGTGTATTATCAAGGTCATATTTCTCCAGGTATCTATTCACGTGCCTTTGTTGAAGGCCGCTTGAGCGAAGAGCAGCTCGACAACTTCCGTCAGGAAGTCGATGGCAAAGGGGTGTCTTCATATCCGCACCCGAAACTGATGCCTGAGTTCTGGCAGTTCCCTACCGTATCTATGGGTCTGGCTCCGCTTGCGTCTATCTATCAAGCGCGTTTCCTCAAATACCTCAACGGTCGTGGTCTAAAAGACACCTCTGAGCAGCGTGTTTATGCGTTCCTCGGTGACGGTGAGATGGATGAGCCAGAGTCACGCGGTGCGCTGTCATTCGCAGCCCGTGAAAAACTGGATAACCTCTGCTTCTTGATTAACTGTAACCTGCAGCGCCTTGATGGTCCTGTAATGGGTAACGGTAAAATCGTTCAAGAGCTGGAAGGCCTCTTTAAAGGCGCCGGCTGGAACGTGATCAAAGTGGTTTGGGGCTCTGGCTGGGACAAATTGTTGGCCAAAGACACCTCAGGTAAATTGCTGCAGTTGATGAATGAAACCATTGACGGTGATTACCAGACGTTCAAATCGAAAGATGGCGCTTACGTACGCGAACACTTCTTCGGCAAGTATCCAGAAACAGCCGCCTTGGTTGCAGACATGACTGACGAAGAGATCTTTGCACTTAAGCGTGGTGGCCACGAGCCATCTAAATTATTTGCTGCCTTCAAAGCAGCACAAGAGTGCAATGACCGTCCAACCGTGATCTTGGCGAAAACCGTTAAAGGTTATGGCATGGGTGAAGCGGCTGAAGGGAAAAACATCGCGCACCAAGTGAAGAAAATGGACATGACCCATGTTCACGCGATGCGTGATCGTCTTGGCCTACAAGACTTGTTGTCTGACGACGATGTACAAAACCTGAAGTACCTGAAGTTGGAAGAAGGCTCTGCCGAGTACGAATACCTGCACGCACGTCGTAAGGCACTGCACGGTTATACCCCACAGCGTCTGCCGAAATTTACGCAAGAACTGACATTGCCAAAACTGGACGATTTCTCGGCGTTACTGTSTGAGCAGAAACGTGATATCTCCACCACCATGGCATTTGTACGTTCTTTGAATGTATTGCTGAAAGACAAGAGCATTGGCAAGAACATTGTGCCAATCATTGCCGACGAAGCGCGTACATTCGGTATGGAAGGCTTGTTCCGTCAAGTAGGTATCTACAACCCGCAGGGTCAGACTTATACCCCAGAAGATCGCGGTGTGGTGTCTTACTACAAAGAAGAAGAAGGCGGCCAAGTACTGCAAGAAGGGATCAACGAGCTAGGCGCGATGTCATCGTGGGTAGCGGCGGCGACCTCTTACAGCACTAATGATCTGCCCATGATCCCATTCTACATCTACTACTCCATGTTCGGCTTCCAACGTGTTGGCGACATGGCGTGGATGGCGGGTGACCAGCAAGCGCGTGGTTTCCTATTGGGTGCGACTGCCGGTCGTACTACCTTGAACGGTGAAGGTCTACAACACGAAGACGGTCACAGCCATATTTTGGCAAGCACGGTACCTAACTGTGTTTCTTACGACCCAACCTTCGCGTACGAAGTGGCGGTGATCATGCAAGACGGTATCCGTCGCATGTACGGTCCTGACCAAGAAAACATCTATTACTATCTGACGCTGATGAACGAAAACTATCATCAGCCAGCCATGCCTGAGGGCGCGGAAGAAGGTATCCGTAAAGGTATCTACAAGTTGGAAACCTACACGGGCGATAAAGCGAAAGTCCAGCTAATGGGCTCTGGCACCATCATGACCGAAGTGCGTAAAGCGGCGAAACTGCTTAGCGATGAGTTCGGTGTGGCGTCTGACGTTTACAGCGTGACCTCGTTCAACGAGCTGGCACGTGACGGTCAAGATGTCGATCGTTTCAACATGCTGAACCCAGATGCAGAAAGCAAAGTGCCTTATATCCAAACCGTGATGGGCACAGAGCCAGCGATTGCTGCGACTGACTACATGAAGAACTATGCTGACCAAGTTCGTGCGTTTGTCCCAGCTGAATCTTACAAAGTACTGGGCACTGACGGCTTTGGCCGTTCAGACAGCCGTGAAAACCTTCGTCGTCACTTTGAAGTGAACGCAGGCTATGTGGTTGTAGCGGCACTTAATGAGCTGGCTAAGCGTGGCGATGTTGACAAGAAAGTGGTCGCAGAAGCGATCAAGAAATTCGACATCGATACCAACAAAGTAAACCCGCTGTTCGCGTAAGAGGCTGAAATAATGTCAATCGAGATTAATGTACCTGACATCGGTGCGGATGAAGTAGAAGTGACTGAGATCCTTGTCAGCGTGGGTGACAAGGTTGAAGAAGAGCAGTCGTTAATCACCGTTGAGGGTGATAAAGCATCCATGGAAGTCCCTGCATCACAAGCGGGTGTGGTCAAGGAAATTAAAATTGCCGAGGGTGACAAAGTCACCACCGGCTCTTTGATGATGATCTTTGAAGCGGAAGGTGCCGCATCAAGCGCTCCTGCGGAAGAGGCGGCTCCCGCCGCCCCTGCTGCAGCACCAGCGGCTGCATTAGAAATCAAAGAAGTGCACGTGCCTGATATCGGCGGTGACGAAGTTGAAGTGACCGACATCATGGTGGCGGTAGGCGACAGCGTCGACGAAGAGCAATCATTGATCACCGTTGAAGGCGACAAAGCGTCAATGGAAGTGCCGGCACCGTTTGCGGGCACTGTTAAAGAGATCAAAATTGCTTCAGGTGACAAGGTCTCAACTGGCTCTTTGATCATGATGTTTGAAGTCGGCAGCAGTGCCCCTGCCGAGGCACCTGCCCAAGCTGCACCTGCGGCCCCTGCTGCGTCAGAATCAAAAGACGTCAACGTTCCTGACATTGGCGGTGATGAAGTCGAAGTGACTGACATCATGGTCGCTGTAGGCGATACGGTTGAAGAAGAGCAATCTTTGATCACCGTTGAAGGCGACAAAGCGTCAATGGAAGTGCCGGCACCGTTTGCGGGTACAGTGAAAGAAATCAAAATCGCCGCGGGCGATAAAGTGTCTACCGGCTCGCACATCATGGTGTTCGAGGTGGCGGGTAGTGCACCTGCGGCACCAGCAGCGGCACCTGCACCTGCTGCAGAGGCAAAATCTGCACCCGCACCAAAAGCGGAAGCACCTGCAGCAGCTAAAGCCGACGCCGGTAAAGACGAGTTTGTTGAAAACAAAGAATACGCCCATGCGTCACCTGTTGTTCGTCGTCTCGCGCGTGAATTCGGTGTTAACTTGGCGAAAGTCAAAGGCACCGGTCGTAAAGGACGTGTACTGAAAGAAGACGTACAAGGCTATGTGAAAGAGGCGCTTAAGCGTCTTGAATCTGGCGCCGCGTCTGGCTCTGGCGACGGCAGTGCACTTGGCCTGCTCCCTTGGCCGAAAGTGGACTTCAGCAAATTCGGTGAAACAGAAGAAAAACCACTGTCTCGCATCAAGAAGATCTCAGGGGCGAACCTGGCACGTAACTGGGTGATGATCCCGCACGTGACGCAGTGGGATAACGCTGATATCACTGAAGTGGAAGCGTTCCGTAAAGAGCAAAACGCGATCGAGAAGAAGAAAGAGTCAGGCATGAAGATCACCCCATTGGTGTTCATCATGAAAGCGGCTGCTAAAGCGCTGGAAGCTTTCCCTTCATTCAACGCGTCACTGTCTGAAGACGGTGAAAGCCTGATCATGAAGAAGTATGTCAACATCGGTATCGCGGTTGACACACCAAATGGTCTGGTTGTGCCTGTCTTTAAAGACGTGAATAAGAAAGGCATTCACGAGCTATCTGAAGAGCTGATGGTGGTATCGAAGAAAGCCCGTGGCGGTAAGCTAACGGCCTCTGATATGCAAGGTGGTTGCTTTACCATCTCTAGCCTAGGTGGCCTTGGCGGTACGGCGTTTACGCCAATCGTTAATGCGCCAGAAGTGTCTATCTTGGGTGTGTCTAAGTCAGAAATGAAGCCAGTATGGAACGGTAAGGACTTTGAACCTCGCCTGATGCTGCCGCTGTCACTGTCTTACGACCACCGTGTGATTGACGGTGCCGAGGGTGCGCGCTTTATTAGCTACCTCAACGGCCTACTGTCTGATATTCGCCGTTTGGTACTCTAATCGCAATACCAACAACCCGACTGGCCGGTCAAAGGTCGGTCGGGAATTGTTGTGCAGCTCACAGGCTATGGGTTTTTATTTTTCAGCCCATTAACATGGCTGTAAACTGTGGCTCCCAGATACCCACAACAATAAAAAAATTACCGCTCTTAGCCTGTCAGGGAATAAGACTATAACGAGGTCAGAATGAGTAAAGAAATCAAAGCGCAAGTCGTCGTCCTTGGCGCTGGTCCTGCTGGATACTCCGCCGCTTTCCGCTGTGCCGACCTAGGTTTGGAAACCGTATTGGTTGAACGTTACAACAACCTTGGCGGTGTGTGTCTAAACGTCGGCTGTATCCCATCTAAAGCCCTACTTCACGTTGCCAAAGTGATTGAAGAAGCCAAAGCCATGGCCGAGCACGGCGTGGTATTCGGTGAGCCACAAACCGATATCGACAAGATCCGCTCTTGGAAAGATAAGGTCATTGGCCAACTGACGGGTGGCTTAGGCGGTATGGCCAAGCAGCGTAAAGTGACAGTCGTCAATGGCACAGGCCGTTTCACTGGCGCCAACACCCTGTTAGTCGAAGGGGAAGAAAGCACTACTATCAACTTTGATAATGCCATCATCGCGGCCGGCTCTCGTCCTATCGAGCTGCCATTTATTCCGCATGATGACCCACGCATTTGGGACTCCACCGACGCCCTTGAGCTCAAAGAAGTGCCTGAAAAAATGCTGCTAATGGGTGGCGGTATCATCGGCCTAGAGATGGGCACCGTCTACCATGCACTCGGCTCACAGGTTGATGTGGTCGAAATGTGCGATCAGGTGATCCCTGCGGCAGATAAAGACGTGATCAAAGTCTTTACCAAGCGCATCAGCAAGAAGATGAACCTCATGCTGGAAACCAAGGTGACCGCGGTAGAAGCCAAAGAAGATGGCATCTACGTCACCATGGAAGGTAAAAAAGCCCCAGCAGAGCCTGTTCGCTATGACGCTGTTTTGGTTGCCATCGGCCGTAGCCCGAATGGCAAACTGCTTGATGCGGGCCAAGCTGGCGTTGAAGTTGACGATCGCGGCTTTATCAATGTTGATAAGCAGAT
This sequence comes from Salinivibrio sp. ML323, assembly GCF_001995745.1. Taxonomy (NCBI): domain Bacteria; kingdom Pseudomonadati; phylum Pseudomonadota; class Gammaproteobacteria; order Vibrionales; family Vibrionaceae; genus Salinivibrio; species Salinivibrio sp. ML323. The sequence continues at coordinate 141,112 of NZ_MUES01000001.1, forward strand.
GCGTACCAACGTGCCGCACATCTATGCGATCGGTGACATCGTGGGTCAGCCTATGTTGGCGCACAAAGGTGTACACGAAGGCCATGTGGCCGCAGAGGTTATCTCAGGTAAGAAGCATTACTTCGATCCAAAAGTGATCCCATCGATTGCGTACACTGAGCCAGAAGTGGCGTGGGTCGGTAAAACTGAGAAAGAGTGTAAAGAAGAAGGCATTAACTACGAAGTAGCAACCTTCCCATGGGCCGCTTCAGGTCGTGCGATTGCGTCTGATTGCTCGGACGGTCTGACCAAGATGATCTTCGATAAAGATACGCACCGTGTGATCGGTGGTGCTGTCGTGGGTACCAACGGCGGTGAGCTGCTGGGTGAAATTGGTCTTGCTATCGAGATGGGTTGTGATGCCGAAGATGTCGCGCTGACGGTTCATGCTCACCCAACCTTGCACGAATCGGTTGGTTTGGCTGCAGAAGTGTTTGAAGGCTCAATCACAGATATGCCTAACCCGAAAGCGAAGAAAAAGAAATAAACCACGCGTTTATATTTTTCTGACTCAGCCCCGCTATGCGGGGCTTTTTTATGTCTGTGAACCCCTGTGGGTCCTGAACAAAAAAAGCGGGCCAAGGCCCGCTTCGTGCGTCAGTCGGTAGCATCGGAATGGTTTAAAGCTTAAAGCTCCCAACCAAGGTATCAAGACGTTGGGAAAGATCGCGCAGTGACTCACTCGCTTCTGCCATGGTGTTGGCGGTATCAGCGGTTTGCTGTGAGCTGTGGTTAATCTCTTCGATATTTTGGTTAATATCGTTGACCACGGTGGACTGCTCTTCAGTCGCGGTGGCCACCTGAGTGTTCATGTCCGAGATTTGTACAATCTGCTCGTTGATTGCATTGAGCGATTGTGACGCCTCATCGGAAGCATTGACCCCTTCGGCGGTCATGGTGCGGCTTTGTTCCATGGCATCTACCGCGTTGCGCGCTTCTTGCTGCAGGCGGTCAATCATAGTCTGGATTTCGTCGGTGGAGTCAGAGGTGCGACTGGCCAAGCTGCGTACTTCATCGGCGACAACTGCAAAGCCACGTCCTTGCTCGCCAGCTCGCGCTGCTTCAATCGCCGCATTCAGCGCCAGCAAGTTGGTTTGCTCAGAGATACCGCGGATCACATCCAAAATACCGCCAATCGAATCGGTGTTTTCAGCCAAGGCGCTGATCACTTTCGACATATTCTCCATGTCATCAGCCAGGCGAGCGATGGTATCTCGTGCTTGGGTCACCACACCTTGACCACTCGCTGCATCATCAGAGGCTTGGTTGGCGGCACTGGCAGCACTGGCGGCATTGCCTGCAATCTCATTAACGGTCGCCCCCATTTCATTGATGGCGGTCACCACTTGCACGGTGCGATCTCGCTGATACTCGCTTTGTGATTGGGTGGCGCCAGCTTGTGATGACACTTGCTCGGCCGCACTACGCAACTCACCACCGGTGCGGGCAACGTCTGAGACTAAACGATGGATTTTCTCCACAAAGCTATTAAAGCCAGAGGCAAGTTGACCAATCTCATCTTGGCTGTTGATATCCACGCGTTGGCGCAGATCCCCTTCACCTTCACCAATTTCACGGAACACATTGGCCACGTATTGGATCGGCTTGGTAATGGTTGCGGCAAGCCAGACGGCAACGACGATAAAAATGAGACCGACGACGACCGATACCATCAGGATCTGATTGCGCGTTTCATTGAGAGGCGCGTAAACCTCTTCGGCAGGGACATCGGCGATAACAAACCAATCCATGGAGGGCACATAACTGGATGCGAGCAGGACTTCTTCACCATTAATACGGGTGTCGAAGAGGTTAAAATCGCCTTTTTGCAGCAAGCTGCGCGCTTGCCCACCATAAATATCGCTTAAGGTTTGCTCACCCATTAGATTGGTGTCGCGGTGCAGTTGCACTAGGCCGTCAGCGTTGACCAAGAAGACAAAACCCGATTGTTCAATTTTAAATTGATTCAAAAAGCGGGTCATGTCCTCCAACGAGCGTGAAAAACCGGCTAATCCTTTACCGTTAAGCTGTTGAAAGTTGACGAACAGTTTGAGCTCGCCATTATCCTCTTGGAATACCTGGGCCATGGTGGCATTGCCACTGTCGAGGAAGTTGTAAAACCAACTGTCTTTTTCACGCGTTAACACCCGTAAAAATCCGTTCTGATTCCAATACTGCCCGGTGTTGCGGTTGGCAATGGAGGCATCATTCAAATCGTATTGCTCACGTAATACGTTGAGCTGTTTGATCACGCGGGTTTCTTCTGCAGACGTAATATCTTGGTTGATGATATCTAGCATCACCGGGTTAGAAGCCAGCTGACGTGCGGCCGATTGTAGCTGGTTTACCTCACTATCAATGGTATCTCTAAACTGGGTGAGGGTGGTGGGAAGCTCGTTTTCTAACAGGCGCTTTTCCATGATGTCGCGTGCTTGGCTTAAGCTCATATAACTGATGATGGCGGTGGAGGCGATCACCGCGGAGACAAATGCCAACACGAGTTTTTGTTTGATCGTGAGTTGCTTTAGCTTCATGCCCTTCTCTCTATTGGGTCTATTAACAGACGATAGGTTAGCGTGACAAAAATGTGATGATGTTTATGGCACTAACATCTAAGTTAGCAGATATGTGTGAATGATTGGTTATATATCGACCATGAAACAATAAAATTGAAGCTTTTGCTTAGGGTTATTGATAAAAATGACACTTTACTCGCGCTTTCAACATAAAGCGGTAAAAGTGTGTCGTCGTTTGCGGGAGATAGGGCGCAAAGCAATGGTAGTCGGATCACTGCGCGATGGCGAAAAGCGGTGTAGAATCAGTGACAACCGCGATAGGCTCTGGGTAACTTATACCTAGAGGTGTGGATTAGCGTACCGCGTCACTACGACCTAAGTATTATGTTTCACAAAACGAGTAGATTTTAATTTTAGGTTAAAAATGCTATCCTCACGCAGCGGTTACGTGCTCGAACCCTCGTCTTGCTGGAAAATTTTAATAAACTTCGCCGGATAAGCGTGATACGAGTACTAACACTTTCCAAGGATGTTGGATCACACGATCTGACCGAGAAAAGAGGAAATAGTCGTGCTTGAAGCCTACCGTAAACACGTCGAAGAACGTGCCGCTCAGGGTATTGTGCCTAAACCGCTTAACGCTGAGCAAACCGCCAGTTTGATAGAACTGCTGAAAAACCCGCCCGCTGGCGAAGAAGAAACCCTCGTTTATTTACTGGAAAACCGAATCCCACCCGGTGTGGATGAAGCCGCTTATGTGAAAGCTGGCTTTCTTGCCGCCCTAGCTAAAGGCGAGGCGCAATCACCCTTGATTAGCCCCGAGCGTGCCACTGAATTACTTGGCACCATGCAAGGGGGGTATAACATCGAACCACTGATCACCTTACTTGATGATGACAAGCTTGCGCCCATTGCGGCGAAAGTGCTGTCTCATACCTTATTGATGTTCGATGCGTTTTACGACGTTGAAGACAAAATGAAAGCAGGCAATGCCTACGCTAAGCAGGTGATGGCGTCGTGGGCGAACGCTGAGTGGTACCTGGAAAAACCACAAATTCCTGAAAAAGTGACACTGACTGTGTTCAAAGTCTCGGGTGAAACCAACACCGATGACTTGTCACCCGCGCCAGATGCTTGGTCACGTCCAGATATTCCCTTACATGCTCTTGCGATGCTGAAAAACGAGCGCGAGGGTATTCAGCCGGATAAACCGGGAGAGATTGGCCCGATCGAGCAAATGAAAAAGCTGGAAGAAAAAGGTCATCCACTGGTTTATGTCGGTGATGTGGTCGGTACTGGCTCGTCTCGTAAGTCGGCAACTAACTCGGTGTTGTGGTTTATGGGGCACGATATTCCTAACGTCCCTAACAAGCGCTCAGGTGGTTTTTGTTTAGGTGGCAAAATCGCGCCTATTTTCTTTAATACCATGGAAGATGCGGGCGCTCTGCCGATTGAACTTGATGTGAGCAAGCTCAACATGGGCGATGTGATTGACCTGTATCCGGCCGACGGCAAAGTGTGCAAGCACGGCACCGATGATGTCCTATCTACCTTCCAACTAAAAACGGACATTCTGTACGATGAAGTGCGTGCGGGCGGACGTATCCCCTTGATCATTGGCCGAGGGCTGACCGATAAAGCCCGCGAAAGCTTAGGGCTTGAGCCCTCTGAGGTGTTCCGTCGCCCACGTCCGGTGGCTGATTCCACCAAAGGCTTTACCTTGGCACAAAAAATGGTGGGCAAAGCGTGTGGCGTTGAGGGCGTGCGCCCGAACACCTATTGTGAGCCAAAAATGACCACCGTGGGCTCGCAAGATACCACCGGGCCAATGACTCGCGACGAGCTGAAAGATTTGGCCTGCCTTGGCTTTACCGCTGATTTGACCATGCAGTCGTTCTGCCATACCTCGGCTTATCCAAAGCCGGTGGATGTGGAAACCCACCATACGTTGCCAGACTTTATTATGAACCGTGGTGGTGTGGCGCTGCGTCCCGGTGACGGTGTGATCCACTCATGGCTCAACCGTATGCTGCTGCCTGATACCGTAGGTACTGGTGGCGATTCACATACTCGCTTCCCCCTCGGGATCTCTTTCCCGGCAGGCTCTGGCTTGGTCGCGTTTGCCGCGGCAACTGGGGTCATGCCTTTGGATATGCCAGAGTCCGTATTGGTACGCTTTAAAGGCGAAATGCAACCCGGGGTGACGTTGCGTGACCTGGTTCATGCTATCCCTTACTTTGGCATTCAAAAAGGGCTGCTGACGGTGGAGAAATCGGGCAAGATTAACGAGTTCTCTGGCCGTATTTTGGAGATCGAAGGGGTTGAGCACCTGACGGTTGAGCAGGCGTTTGAGCTGTCAGATGCATCAGCGGAGCGTTCAGCGGCTGGTTGTACCGTTAAGTTGTCGCAAGACTCTGTGGCTGAGTATTTAGAGTCGAACATTGTGATGCTTAAGTGGATGATCTCTGAGGGCTATGGCGATCGCCGTACCATCGAGCGCCGCATTCAAGCTATGCAACAGTGGCTGGAAAACCCAAGCTTGATGGAAGCAGATAAAGATGCCGAGTATGCGCATGTGCTTGAAATCGATCTGGCTGACATCAAAGAGCCAATTCTATGCGCGCCGAATGATCCCGATGATGCGCGTAGTTTGTCAGATGTGGCAGGCGACAGTGTTGATGAAGTCTTTATCGGCAGCTGTATGACCAACATTGGTCACTTCCGCGCGGCGGGTAAACTGCTGGACAAGTTTGGAGGGAGTTTATCTACCCGTATGTGGGTGGCACCACCGACGAAGATGGACAGAGATCAGCTCACCGCCGAAGGCTACTACGGCATTTATGGCCGGGCAGGGGTGCGCATAGAAACGCCAGGATGCTCGTTGTGTATGGGTAACCAAGCGCGTGTGGCAGAAAAGTCTACCGTACTGTCGACCTCGACGCGCAACTTCCCGAACCGACTGGGTACGGGCGCCAATGTCTATCTCGCATCAGCGGAGTTGTCTGCTGTCGGCGCGATCCTTGGCCGTATTCCGACCAGAGAGGAATACCTTGAGTACGCGGAGCAAATTAATGCGACCGCTAGCGATACCTATCGCTACCTCAACTTCCATCAAATGGATGCCTACACCAAAAAAGCGGATGATGTGATTATTAAAGCCGCGGTATAAGCGTATTTTACTCGCAGGCTCACAGAAAGCGCCCCCGTTGTTAGGGGGCGCTTTTTTTGGATTTAACCTTTAGGTAACACTCATGTGTAACCAGCTAATCGGATCAAGCGTGCTATGTTTTCACCGGTGCGCATGAGATTTTTTTTGCTATTCATCAGCGCGTCGCTCAATTCACAAGGGCCCGCTTGAATGGGGAAGATTGCGGTGACACCTTGCTGATAAAGCGCTTCGCAATCGTCACCGACACTGCCAGCGAGCACGATGACGGGGACATCATCGGCATGTGCGATTCTGGCGATAGCAGCCGGCACTTTGCCGTGCTGCGTTTGCCCATCGACACGGCCTTCGCCCGTGATCACCCAATCGGCTTGCGCTAACACGTGGTGTGCATGGGTGCGTGAGAGCAATAAGTCGACACCGGGCTCAAGCTGCGCGCCAAGTAATCCGCCGAGTGTTGCACCCATCCCGCCAGCCGCGCCAGCGCCTGCAAAGTGGCAAATGGACTGTCCTAATTGCAGGTGGCAAATACTGGCAAAGCGGTGCAGGTATTGCTCCAAGTCTCGAATATCTTCTTCCCGGGCGCCTTTTTGTGGTCCAAAGACGGTCGTGGCACCATGTGGTCCACATAAGGGGTTATCGACATCGCAGGCGGCAGTGAGTTTGACCGTGTTAAGGCGAGCATCCAGTTCGTCAAGATCCAGAGTCATCAGCGCACCCAGCCCCTCTCCTGTAGGCGGTATCGGTTTGCCTGCGCCATCAAGAAGCTTGGCGCCGAGGGCGGTTAGGATCCCTGCACCGGCATCATTGGTGGCACTGCCCCCCAAGCCGATAATGATTTCGTCAATATCATGGTCAAGCGCGGCACGAATCAGTTCGCCGGTCCCTAAGCTGGTGGTATGACGAGGATGGCGTGCGTGCTGTGGCACTAAGGGAAGGCCTGAAGCACTGGCAACATCGATAACGGCCAGACGATGTTCGCGATTGATAACAAATTCGGCGGTCACCGAGCGAAAGTCAGGCCCAGTGACCTCGCAGTGATAGCGCTCGCCACCAAGCTGATCGAGAAAGCTTTGTGCAAAGCCCTCACCACCATCCGCCATTGGCAGTTGCGAGAAACGGGCGTTAGGTAAAATAGGCACCATGCCAGCCTCAATCGCCTGTGCAACATGGCGAGCACTAAGGCCTTCTTTAAATGAATCAGGTGCGATCACGATATGCATTTGCCTATCCTTTGCTGCCTACTGTTATTCCATTTAAGTATGGTTGAAGTGATATTTGGATGACAGTCCCGGCTTGGCAATTCTGGCAAAAAGCAGGACAATAGCGTGCCAAATTTGGAGGTCAGTGTGGATTACGAATTTTCTCGCAACAGTTTTGATGACAGCTACCGGATTGTTTTTTCTATGGGACATGAAGCCATAGGACGTTGGCTATTGGATGAACTCGGCACTGAGCTGGCTCAAGTGACACCCTGTCTACATACTCTGCAGCAACTTGAGTCAGAGCAGCAGTGGCGCGGGCATACGTTCACGCTTACCGCCAATCGTGATGAGGTCGTGGTGGTGGCGAATGCCATGCTGCAACCTGCCTCGGATGATGCGCAAACCACGCTCAATGAGCAGGCGCTGACCTTTTATGATGAAGAAAGTTACGCGGCGTGTGGTTACCAAGATTTTTTAGTGATGTTGGGCGCTTACCAAGACTTCATTGCCCGTTACGGTCGACGTTAAGTGCTGAGGCTCACTGAGTGAGCGATGCATGGATGAGCACGTATTCCCCTATGCGTGCTTTGAATAGATAGATCTCCCCCTCGTTTTTTCTCCTTATTCTCGTGTCGATGTTCCCCATTGGTGCAATTGCCTATCGTTCCCCTTGGCATGCGCGGTGTTGGTGAATAATTCGCACTTAAATGGTGCAAATGAACGCCCTTACATGTGTTTTTAATTTAAGTTGTTGATTTTAAATTATTTAAATCTTGGCACGGCTCTTGATGGTTGGATGATGATGCAAACACAAGGACGCAGGAGAAGGATATGAAACTGATTAGCGCCATTATCAAGCCGTTCAAGCTYGATGACGTACGTGAAGCGTTGGCGGATGCTGGCATTGACGGCATGACTGTCTCAGAAGTGAAAGGCTTTGGCCGCCAAAAAGGGCACACAGAGTTATACCGTGGTGCTGAATATCAGGTCGATTTTTTACCCAAAGTAAAATTAGAAATCGCTGTGCAGAGCGAACATGTCGACAGTGTGGTGGATGCGATCGCTCAAGCCGCACAAACCGGCAAGATCGGCGACGGGAAGATCTTCGTCTTTGATCTTCAGCAGGCGGTGCGGATCCGTACTGGCGAGATGGATCTGGAAGCAATTTAAAAACAGGGAGTAAAGACAATGGAACTGGTAAACACGGTGACTGAATTGCGCTACGCGCTCGACACTTTTTTCTTTCTTTTATCTGGTGCGTTAGTGATGTGGATGGCGGCTGGCTTTGCCATGTTAGAGGCAGGCCTAGTGCGCTCGAAAAACACCACTGAGATACTGACCAAAAATATCTGCCTCTACGCCATCGCGTGCACTATGTACCTGTTGGTGGGTTATAACATCATGTACGTGGATAACAGTGGCGGTGGCTTTGTCCCTTCTTTTGGGACCTTGATTGGTACGCAAGGGGCAGACGCGGATCACTCGCTTGAATCAGACTTCTTCTTCCAAGTGGTGTTTGTGGCAACCGCGATGTCTGTGGTGTCAGGCGCGGTAGCTGAGCGTATGAAGCTGTGGGCATTCCTGGTGTTCTCTGTCGTCTTAACCGCGGTGATTTATCCGGTTGAAGGTTACTGGACCTGGGGCGGTGGTTTTCTTTCAGAAGCAGGCTTTAGCGACTTCGCAGGCTCCGGGATTGTTCACATGGCCGGTGCCGCTGCGGCCCTAGCAGGTGTCCTGCTCTTGGGGGCGCGTAAAGGGAAATACAGCAAAAATGGCAAAATCAATCCCATCCCTGGCTCAAACCTGCCTCTGGCAACACTCGGTACCTTCATCTTATGGTTCGGCTGGTTTGGGTTTAACGGTGGCTCACAACTGATGGTCTCGGATTTTGAAAACGCTACGGCGGTCGGACAAATCTTCTTGAATACCAATGCGGCGGCGGCGGCCGGTGCGATAGCCGCCTTGCTGGTGTGTAAAACCCTTTGGGGAAAAGCCGATTTGACCATGGTGCTTAACGGTGCGTTAGCCGGCTTAGTGGCCATCACGGCGGATCCTTTATCGCCTTCACCCGTGGCAGCGCTGATTATCGGTGCGGTATCAGGTGTGATTGTCGTATTCAGTATTATCGGTCTGGACAAGGTAAAAGTGGATGATCCTGTCGGTGCTATCTCCGTGCACGGTGTGTGTGGCTTCTTCGGCTTGATGGTTGTGCCTTTAAGTAACACCGGAGCAACCTTTGGTGCGCAGCTTCTGGGCGCGGCGGTGATTTTTGCTTGGGTGTTTGCGGCAAGTTTCCTCGTGTGGCTAGTACTGAAAAACACCATGGGGGTTCGTGTCACCGAAGAAGAGGAGATGTCAGGGATGGATCTACACGACTGTGGTATTGATGCATATCCCGAATTTGTCAGCGTAAAATAGTCAGTTACACGCAATTCGATTAGACTCTGAAACGAAACCTTACATTTTTAATGTAGGGTTTCGTTTTTTTTTGATCTTATCGATATTGAGCATCCAGTCATTCTCTGTATACTAACGAAAGTGAGATTCGTTATCATTTATCATCATATTTAAGGACTGCCACGATGAAAAAACTACTGATTGCCTCGGCTATTACCGCAAGCTTATTAGGAACCAGCGCCGCGGTCGCATCCGAAGAAGTCAATGTTTACTCGTATCGCCAACCTTTCTTGATTGAGCCTATGTTCGATGCGTTTACCGAAGAGACCGGCATTGAAGTGAATGTTAAGTTCGCTAAAAAAGGCATGGCGGAAAAGGTCAAGCAAGAAGGAGAGTACAGCCCGGCTGACGTACTGCTAACCGTTGATATCTCACGCCTTAAAGAGCTGGTAAACCAAGACGTAGTGCAGCCTGTGCAAAGCGATCTCATCGATCAAAACGTGCCTGAGCAGTTCCGTGATAGTGAAGATAAGTGGGTCGCGCTAACCACGCGTGCACGTGCGGTATACTCTTCTCGCGAGCGTGTCGGCAAACTGGGTGACGATTTTGATTATCTCGACTTGGCAAAACCAGAATGGAAAGGCAAGATTTGCACCCGTTCAGGCAAACACCCATACAATGTTTCTCTGGTGTCAGCTATCATCGAAAACCACGGTGAAGCGAAAGCCAAAGAGTGGCTTGAGGGCGTAAAAGACAATCTCGCACGTAAACCACAAGGCAATGATCGTGCACAAGTGAAAGCGATCAAAGAAGGCCTGTGTGACGTCTCACTAGGTAATAGCTATTACCTGGGCAAAATGCTGAACGACGAAGAACAAACAGCGTGGGCGGAAGCGGTTTACTTGAACTATCCAGGCCAGAATGCTTACGGTACGCACGTGAACGTGAGTGGCATGGCGATGGCGAAGTACGCACCGAACGAAGAAAACGCGCTAAAACTAATGGAATTTTTAACGTCAGACAAAGCACAGCATATGTATGCTGAGGTGAACTTCGAAGAGCCGGTGAAGCCGGGTGTTGAGCAGTCTGAGCTGGTGGCGTCTTGGGGCGACTACAAGCATGACCCAATGCCGCTTGAGGCGATTGCGGATAACTACAGCCAGTCAGTGAAATTGCTGGATGAAGTTCAGTTCGACCTGTAAGCCATTGCATAGGGGCGGCTGCCGCCCCTGTTGTCTTTCTCTGACGCCTTAATGTAGTAGGCCATGCGAGATAGATTACCCATGATAAAAACCAGCAGTTGGGGCCTAGCCCTATTGCTGGTTTTGCCGATCTTAGCGATCTTTTATACCGCGGTGGGCGATACCGGGGATATTTTTCCCCATTTGTTCGAGACCGTACTACCGACTTACACCTTGAATACCAGCTTATTAGTGGCTGGCGTGGTGGCGATTGCGATCATTCTCGGAGTACCCACCGCCTGGATGCTGGCCATGTATCAGGTACCGGGTAGCCGGCAACTGCAGTGGGCGATGGTGCTTCCGCTTGCGATGCCGGGCTATATCATCGGTTATATCTATACTGACTGGTTTGATTATGCGGGTCCATTGCAACGCGGCTTGCGGGCGCTGTTTGAATGGCAAACGGTCAATGATTACTGGTTTCCCGATATGCGTACCTTGCCAGGTGCGTGTTTTGTGCTGGCGTTAGTCTTATACCCTTATATCTACCTGCTCACCCGTGCCGCATTTATGGAGCAGAGTGTCACCTTGACCCACTCCGCGCGTTTGCTCGGTTGCTCACCGATGCAAAGCTTTCGGCGCATTTCTTTACCGTTAGCACGGCCGGCGATTGCGGTAGGTGCCTCTTTGGTGGCAATGGAGGCACTAGGCGATTTTGGTACGGTCAATTACTTTGCGGTCAGCACTCTTACGACCGCGGTCTATGATACCTGGTTGAGCTATTCGAGCTTAACCGCTGCCGCTAAAATCTCAGCGATCATGCTGGTGGCTATCTTCCTTTTGATCAGTGCGGAACGTTATGGGCGACGCAAACAAGCGCAATTTAGTCCAAGCTCGAGCAGTGATGCGATTGAGAAAATGCCCTTAACAGGCTGGCGTAAAGTGGGGGTGTTAGCCTGGTGCTGGAGTTTATTGTCACTGGCGTTTATTTTACCCCTGCTACAGCTGTTAGTTTATGCATGGCACTACTACGAAAAAAATGCGGTCAGCGAGTTTGCCACTTTTAGCTATAACAGCTTTTATACCTCCAGTTTGGCGGCTCTGATCGCGGTGGGTATTGCGTGGACCGTGAATGTGTATCGCCGCCTGCGTGGGCATGGGGTCAGTGTTGCCCCCATGCGGTTGGCGTCGATGGGCTATGCGGTGCCGGGGACGGTGCTTGCGATTGGTGTGATGTTAGTATTGACCCGCGGTGATCACTTCATTAACGATATTGCCACGCATTACGGCTGGGGACGGCCTGGCCTCCTATTATCTGGCACCATGGTGGCCTTATTGGTCGCGTTTGTCGTGCGGTTCAGTGCCGTCGCCATTGGCAGTATTGAATCAAGCATGGCCAAAATTCCTCCGTCACTGGATATGGCGGCGCGAACCATGGGATGCACCACCACAGGGGTGATTCGCCGTGTGCATTTACCCTTAATTCGGCGGGGCACGCTCATTGCGATGCTGTTGGTGTTTATTGAGTCGATGAAAGAGCTTAATGCAGCGATTCTACTACGCCCTTTTAATTTCGAAACACTGGCCACGTATGTGTACAACTTTACCTCGGATGAGCACTTGGAGTATGCCGCCTTGCCTGCCATTTTGTTGGTCGTGGTTGGCTTGGTCCCCCTTATCCTGATTAACCGGTCATTGGAGCAAAAATATCAATGAAGTGTGCGCTCGCGATAGAGAATTTGACCTGCAGTTATAACGGTACGCCTGTCCTCAAGGATTTGTCGCTGCAAGTCGCGCAGGGAGAGATTGTGTGCTTGCTCGGCGCGAGTGGCTGCGGGAAGACGACGTTGCTAAAAGCAATGGCTGGATTAATGCCATTATCGTCAGGAAAACTATCGATTGGGTGCAAACTCATGGATGATACTCAGCATTCAATCCCGCCAGAGCAACGCAATATTGGGATGATTTTTCAAGACTATGCGCTGTTCCCACACCTTACGGTGGCAGACAACGTGGGGTTTGGTCTGTCTGGATTCAGCACGGCAGCACGAAGTGAAAAAGTGACTGAAATGCTCAAGCTGGTGCGTCTGGCGGAGCTGGGTGACCGCTATCCTCATCAGCTCTCGGGCGGCCAGCAACAGCGGGTGGCGATAGCGCGCGCGCTGGCTTATGAACCCGATCTGTTATTGCTTGATGAGCCCTTTTCGAATATTGATACCCAAGTTCGTCATGATTTAATTGAGGAAATCCGACGCATTTTTAAATCCCAAGGGGTGACGGCGATCCTGGTGACGCATAGTCGAGAAGAAGCATTCGCGTTTGCCGATAAGCTGGCCGTGATGAACCAGGGACTCATTGAGCAGTATGGTGATACCACTGAGGTGTATTATCAACCTGCGAGCCGCTTCGTCGCTGATTTTCTTGGCCAGGGCTCTTATGTGCCGGTAACGGTCTCGTCGCAAGAACAAATGCAGACACCGCTCGGCCCTTGGCCTCGTCCGGTGCATTGTCATCCAGGCCCGCATTGGTGGTTACTGAGACCGCAGTTTCTTAGCATTCGTGCTGATGAGAAGGGGGAAGGGCAGGTATTGTCTCAGCAGTTTATGGGGGACAGCAGCCGTTACACCATCGATATCCACGGTCAAAAACTATCGGTGCACGCGCGCGAGCCGCTATTGGTTGGGGATAAAGTCAGTTTACATATCCGCCCTCACGAGCCCGTCCTGTTCAATGATGGGCCGAGTTTTATTGACGATTAAGACACCAGAACCAAAAAAGCCAACCGAGGGGTTGGCTTTCTACTAGGTTGAACACCTGGTTAGCTTTGTTGGCACAGTACATCAACATAGTGCTGAGCCATGGCGTTTAAAGCCGTTTTATCTGGTTGTTGGTGCGCCTGTAAAAACAGCACATAGCACACCCCAGCTAACATACTGGCAAGCTCACGCGGTTGGTAACGGTCGACCATTTCACCTTTTGCCATCCCGTTCTCGAACACGTGCTCGAACTGATCCATCGCATCTCGACTGCCTTTGACAAAGCGTGGCCAAATATCCTCGCGAATAGAGGTACTCCATTCAAACCAGACTTTCATCCAAGCTTTGTCTGCCAGTGCCGTGTCGATAATTTGCGAGGTAATGCAGTTTAGCGATGCTCGCATTGATTGATCTTGCTCGGTGCACTCATTAATGAGTTTTATGAAGTGTTTCTCGGTCTGGGCCAAGATCTCTTCCACCAAGTCTTCACGGGTTGGGAAGTAGTTAAATACGGTCGCGACAGAGACGTCTGCCATTTCGGCAATATCGGCGTGTCCGGCACGACCAATCCCGCGTTTCGCAAACACATCTAAGCCACACCCTAATAACTGCTCTTTGCGGCGCTCGGGCGATAGCCGCGTCCTTGTTCTCTCATTTGATTGAGCCATCCTAAAACCTGCCAACTTATTTTTGGTTTGTACAAATTAATTATTGTTTGTGCTAATGATTTTATTATTAGCGAGTTCGAGTTTATACCAGCCATTTATGGCCTGACAACGGCTAGAAGCCTGATCTRGGCCGTAAAACAGTAATTTTGTCTGCAAAAAAAGTCATTCATTATTAAAAACAAAGGCAGGGATTATTTTTTCTTATCAATCAGCGTGATAGCCAACTAGTGTGCAGGTGCATAAGCGGCAAAAACGCACTCACTGGGATCCGCAATCGATTTAGTGCTAGACTATGCCACCTTTGTAAGTGACCTCCCTTTTTCGGAGAGACAACCATCGGGGCAGATATGAAACACACCGTTGAAGTGATGATTTCAGAGCAGGACGTACAGGCGCGAGTCAAAGCCCTGGGCGCCGAGATCAACGAGCATTATAAAGATTCAAAAGACCTAGTATTGGTTGGATTGTTGCGAGGCTCGTTCGTTTTCATGGCCGACTTATGCCGTGCCATTGACTTGCCGCACGCGGTCGACTTTATGACCGCATCAAGTTACGGCAACAGCATGGAAAGTACGCGTGATGTGCGTATTTTGAAAGATTTAGATGATGATATTAAAGGCAAAGATGTACTCTTAGTCGAGGATATCATCGATACCGGCAATACGCTCAGCAAGGTGTGTGAAATCCTGTCTTTGCGCGAGCCAAATTCTGTACGTATTTGTACATTGTTAGACAAGCCAGAGCGCCGAGAAGTCGACGTCAAGGTTGATTGGTTGGGCTTTACGATTCCAGATGAATTTGTGGTCGGTGTGGGCATTGATTATGCGCAAAAGTATCGCCATCTGCCGTACGTCGGTAAAGTGATTCCATTGGATTAATTTTCACGGTGATTGGCAACGCTAATCATCGCGCAGAGCGACAGAGCGTCTCACGAGCAATGAAAAACCGAGCGGTCGCTCGGTTTTTTTGACCCCATGAGACAGGCGAGTGCCATCCTGCCTTGTCAGGGAGGAGTGGAAAGACTAACACTCGACCTGGTCAGACACGAGTTCACACATCGCCGATTGATAGTTGATTTCCAGTGATGCCTGACTATTGGCGGTCATCCCTAGATCCCGCAAGATCCCGTCGGTGGTGTCGTAAAACCAGCCATGGACCTTCACATCTTGGCCGCGCTCCCAGGCCGCTCGCAAAATCGTTGAATTGCCCAGATGATAAACCTGTTCGGCGACATTGATCTCACACAGCCGGTTACCACGGGCTTGTGCGGGCAGTTGGCTAAGATAGCTTTTGTGCTTGAGGTAGAGATCACGAATATGCAGTAACCAGTTGTTAATTAAACCCAGCTCAGGGTTTTCAATCGCTGCATGTACCCCGCCACAACCATAGTGGCCACAGACAATAATGTGTTTGATTTGCAGGACATCGACGGCGTACTGCACCACGGATAAACAATTGAGATCGGTATGAATCACTTGATTGGCGACATTACGATGAACAAAAAGCTCGCCCGAGTCTAAGCCAGTCAGGCGCTCTGCGGGGACGCGACTATCGGCGCAGCCAATCCATAAATATTCTGGATGTTGTTCTTTCGCCAACTCGGCAAAAAATTGTGGGTTGGTATCACGAATGTCTTTTGACCAGGCTTTATTGTTGGCGAACAACGCTTTGATTTGGGCCATATCCACTCAGTCTTTTGGCAAAGTTATCAATTGCCACTATACCGCAATGAGGGGGATTGAAATATACTGAGATCAATTTTCACATTTTTTTACACCTTTCGCGTCCAATGGATCACGCTGTTTACCTGCAACACCACTGCTCGGATAGGTTAATCCAAGAAAATTCGTATACTGTTCGCTCTATCATGATCTTAACCGCAGTAGGGGTAGTGCGTGTTTGATAAAGGACGATTTGCGCAGCTGACAGTAAAAGGGGATTTGTTTGGTGGGGTCACTACCGCGATTATCTCATTGCCATTGGCGCTAGCATTTGGTGTCGCCTCAGGCGCTGGCGCGGAAGCTGGGCTATGGGGCGCGATTCTAGTCGGGTTGTTTGCCTCGTTATTTGGTGGTTCATCAACGTTGATCTCCGAGCCCACTGGGCCGATGACAGTGATCATGACCACGGTGCTAACCGCGATGATGGCTCGCTACCCGGAAGGAGGCGTTGCTATGGCGTTTACCGTGGTGATGATGGCTGGCGCGTTCCAAGTTCTGATTGGCAGTTTAAGGCTAGGTAAATACGTTACCTTGATGCCCTACAGTGTGGTGTCAGGCTTTATGTCAGGGATTGGGGTGATCTTGATTTTGCTCCAGCTGGCGCCGTTATTGGGGCAAGCCGCACCTTCTGGCGGGGCGCTTGGCACCCTCAAAGCATTGCCTGACTTACTCGCTAATGCCGATTTTAAAGAGGTGTTCCTCGGGGGACTCACCCTTGGCATCTTGTTTTATTTCCCTGCCAAGTATCGTCGTTTTATTCCCGCACAGCTTGTCGCACTCGTCAGTATCACTTTGGTGTCGATTTTATTGTTTGATACCGACAGCATTCGTCGTATTGGGGAAATACCCACTGGCTTACCCTCGCTAGTGCTTCCGCATATCACGGCTGAGCATTTTACTGCGATGGTGATTGATGCCCTCGTACTGGGTACCTTAGGCTGTATTGATACCTTATTAACCGCGGTGATTGCTGACTCCCTGACGCGGCAAGAACACAACTCTGATCGCGAGCTGCGCGGACAGGGCGTCGCCAATATGATTGCCGGGTTACTTGGTGCGCTCCCTGGCGCGGGGGCGACTATGGGCACCGTGGTGAATGTACAAGTAGGCGCGCGTTCTCCCTTATCGGGAATGTTGCGGGCGGCGATGTTAGCCGCGGTGGTATTGGTCGCCGGTGCGCTGACCGCGCCCATCCCGATGGCAGTATTGGCGGGCATCGCCTTGTACGTCGGTTTTAATATCCTCGATTGGAGCTTTCTGCATCGTGCCCACAAGATCAGCTTACAGCAGACGGGGATCATGTATGGCGTGATGGCGCTGACGGTATTTGTCGATTTGATTGTTGCCGTTGGCTTGGGGGTATTCATTGCCAACTTATTGGTGATTGAGCGCCTCAGTCGAGAGCAAGCCAAGCAAGTGCGGGCCATCAGTGATGCCGAAGATGATGAAGTGCCGCTTGATGACGAAGAGCGTGCGCTGCTTGATGCCAGCAATGGCCAAGTGTTGTTTTTCTATCTTTCCGGGCCGATGATTTTCAGTGTCTCGAAAGCGATTGCACGCCAGCATGCGCACATCAACGAGTTCCGTGTGATGATATTGGATTTAAGCGATGTGCCCATGTTAGATATGACGGTTGGCTTGGCGTTAGAGAACGCGATTAAAGATGCGCGTGAGGCCGAGTGCACGGTGTTTTTACTGTGCCCGCACGATGAGACACGTGAGCAGCTGCAGCGCCTTCACATCGGTGATTGGGTCAGAGACGCGCATATTTTTACCACACGCAAACCAGCATTAGAGGCGGCCAACCGCTTGGTAGAAGTGATGCCATAGCGCACTGTTCAACGTCTCTTACACCTCGATACACACAAACTCGCAAACTGGCGTCATGAGCGGGTTTGTGTGCTGTCATGGCTTTTTAGAGGGATCCGCGCGTTTCCCGATTAGCCAAATCCCCCCCCATCACGATCACTTAAATACAAGATATTTAGTGAATATTTGCCACATTTCTCATCATTTTATTCTTTTTGGTTGAAAACTGACCATGCGTTTCCCCTCCTGATTTGATCTTGTGCACATTCCTATATACTGGCGCGCGCACTGGGGGACCCCCGTGCCAGTGAGTAAAGCCGTCATGGCCGTGATACTGCATACGACTTGAAAGGATCAGCTGTTTTGAAATTCGAACGATTCAAGAACTGGACCCTGAAAGGGGACCTGTTTGGGGGCGTCACCACGGCGGTTATTTCTTTGCCCCTCTCGCTGGCGTTCGGGGTAGCGTCAGGTGCCGGTGCCGAAGCCGGCATGTGGGGGGCCATTTTAGTAGGCCTGTTTGCTGCGTTGTTTGGTGGCTCTTCAACCCTTATCTCAGAGCCGACCGGCCCGATGACAGTGATCATGACCGCGGTACTCACCACCATGGTGTCACGTTACCCCGAAGGGGGCATGGCAATGGGCTTTACGGTGGTGATGATGGCGGGCTTATTCCAAGTGATTTTAGGGACCTTGAAGCTTGGAAAATACGTCACTTTAATGCCATATAGCGTGATATCGGGCTTTATGTCCGGCATTGGCGTTATCTTGATCATTTTGCAGTTGCCGCCTTTACTGGGGCAAGGCACCCCTGACGGTGGCGTACTCGGGACCTTGCAAGCGCTGCCCGATCTCATCGCGCATACCCAACAAAGTGAGCTGCTATTAGGGCTATTGACGCTGGGGATCCTCTTTTCTTTCCCACAAAAATATCGCCGTTATATGCCGGTGCAACTCGTTGCCTTGGTGGTGGTGACTGTGTTGTCAATGTGGTGGTTTGATCTTGAGGCGATTCGCCGTATTGGTGTGATTCCCACCGGCTTGCCCACCTTGATGCTGCCACACATTGACAGTGAGGTACTCACCACCATGATGGTGGATGCGTTAGTGTTGGGGACCTTGGGGTGCATTGATACCTTGCTCTCTGCGGTCATCGCTGACTCGTTGACGCGCGAAGAGCATGATTCGGATAAAGAACTGCGCGGGCAGGGAGTGGCCAACATGGTGGCGGGATTATTTGGCGCTTTGCCGGGCGCGGGTGGCACCATGGGCACGGTGGTCAATGTGCAAGTGGGTGGACGTTCACCCTTTGCGGCCATTGTGCGCGCCCTTATTTTAGCGGCGGTGATCTTGGTCGCAGGCTTTTTGACTGAGCCCATCCCGATGGCGGTGCTGGCGGGTATCGCTATTTATGTGGGGTTCAATATCCTTGACCGCACCTTTATCCAACGTGCCCACAAAGTCAGCTTACATCAAACCGTGATCATGTATGGGGTGATGATATTGACCGTGCTGGTGGACTTAATTGTGGCAGTGGGTGTGGGCGTGTTTATTGCCAATATTATTGCCATTGAACACTTAAGCCGTGAGCAAGAAAAGCAGGTCAAAGCGATCAGTGATGCGGATGAAGATGACGTCCCCTTGAGTGAGATGGAAAGGGCTTTATTAGATAGCGCCAACGGAAAAGTGTTGTTTTTCTATCTCTCAGGCCCAATGATATTCAGTGTCTCGAAAGCGATTGCACGTCAGCACAGTAAAATTGAGGAATTCGATGTCATGATCTTAGACCTCAGTGACGTGCCCATGATTGATATGACCGTCGGCCTCGCGCTGGAAAATGCGATCAAAGATGCGGTGGATGCCAATTGCCAAGTTTTTCTGCTCTGCCCCCATCAAAAAACACGGGATCAGCTTGAGCGCTTGCATGTTAAAAATTGGCTCACCGACGATCATACTTTTGATAGCCGTTATGACGCACTCCGTGCCGCGCACCGAGTGACCGAGGTCATGCCTTAAAAGAACGGGAGCTTATGAAAGCCATCGACATCAAAGACCTGGTCAAAACCTATGGGACCAGTGTTAAGGCGCTAAAAGGGGTATCGCTCTCTGTCGAGGAGGGCGATTTTTATGCGCTATTGGGGCCAAATGGGGCGGGTAAATCCACCACCATTGGCATTTTGAGCTCACTGGTGAATAAAACCCAGGGGCAGGTGAGCATTTTTGGCTACGATCTCGATAGCCAAAAAGTGGAAGCTAAAAAACAAATCGGGCTGGTGCCACAAGAGTTTAACTTTAACCAGTTTGAGAAAGTGGAACAAATCGTGGTGAACCAAGCGGGTTACTATGGTGTGCCCCGCGACCAAGCCAAATTACGCGCGAAAAAATACCTCTCGCAGCTCGATTTATGGGATAAGCGCCATGAGCCTGCCCGTAATTTGTCGGGGGGCATGAAGCGTCGCTTAATGATTGCCCGCGCGTTGATGCATGAGCCTCGCCTGTTGATTTTGGATGAGCCAACCGCTGGCGTCGATATTGAGCTGCGTCGTTCCATGTGGGACTTTCTCACCGAGATAAACCGGCAAGGGATCACCATCATTCTTACCACCCATTACCTTGAAGAAGCCGAAACCTTGTGTCGCAACATCGGTATTATCAATCGAGGAGAGCTGGTGGAAGATACCTCCATGAAGGCCTTGCTGGCGAAGCTGGACGCAGAGACGTTTATCCTTGATTTACAGCCGGGGCATAAACTGAGCACCTTAGACGGTGTTAATTGGCAGAAAACCGATACCAATACCTTGGAAGTGGAAGTGAATAAGTCAGTCGGATTGACCCCTGTCTTTGACCAGTTGTCGCAACAAGGGGTGCAGGTGCTGTCGATGCGCAACAAGGCAAACCGCCTTGAGGAGTTATTTGTCACCTTAATTCAGCAAAATGGGGAGGAGCGTGCATGAATGCTTTGTATTGGGTGGCATTTCGCACCCTGATTCATAAAGAAGTGGCGCGCTTTACCCGTATCTGGGTGCAAACCTTGGTGCCGCCCGCGATTACCATGAGCCTCTATTTTATTATTTTCGGTAATCTGATTGGCTCGCGGATTGGCCAGATGGAAGGCTTCTCCTATATGGAGTATATCGTGCCCGGGCTTATCATGATGTCGGTGATCACCAACTCGTACTCGAATGTGGCATCGTCTTTCTTTAGTGCCAAGTTCCAACATAATATTGAGGAGTTGTTGGTCGCCCCCATTCCAAACTACGTGATCATTGCCGGCTACATTGGTGGTGGCATGTGTCGGGGGTTAGCGGTCGGCGCCTTGGTGACCATGACCTCTTTGTTCTTCGTCGACTTGCAGATAGCGCATCCGTTGATTGTGATTACCACCGTGGTGTTGACCTCGGCGGTGTTTGCACTGGGTGGACTGATTAACGCTATTTTCGCCAAAACCTTTGACGATATTAGCCTGATCCCTACCTTTATCTTGACGCCATTAACTTACCTAGGGGGGGTGTTTTATTCGCTCTCCCTGCTGCCTGAGTTTTGGCAGGGCGTGTCAAAACTGAACCCGATTGTGTACATGGTGAACGCGTTCCGGTACGGCTTTCTTGGCGTGTCAGATGTCGGCATCATGACATCGTTTGGGGTGCTGATGCTGTTCATCATCGGGCTGTATGCCCTGGCGTGGGGCTTGATTTCCAAAGGAACAGGCTTGCGTAGTTAACGACCTCGCAGTACCAATAATTCGGTTTGATACCGGATACAAAAGCCCCGGCCATCATGGCCGGGGCTTTTTATTGCTGGCTTGAACAATGACGCCTGATGGTGTGCTGACGCTTAGTTAAACAAACCTTTTAGCCACCCGACCGGGTCTGACTGACCACAGCGTTTGGCAAACTGCCCATCAATGTCCCAAATCGGTAGCGACATCTCTCCACGACAATTCAGCTGATACTGACTGCCTTGCTGGGTCACGGCGACTGTGGTGACGTTAGCCGGCCATGATAATGTCAGCGCACTGGCGCCTCGGCGACTGAGATAATCATCATAGACACGCAATGCCCCTGAAGCGCCGGTGAGCCCGGTTGATTGGTTATCGTCGCGGCCAAGCCACACCGTGGTGACTTCTTTATCATCGATACCGACAAACCAACTATCGCGGTTATCATCTGTGGTACCGGTTTTGCCCGCGAGTGCCACATTGCCATGGCGACGCGTCAAGTAGCGTCCCGTCCCTTGCTGAACGACCTGCTTCATCGCGTATAGCGTCAGCCAGCCAGCTTGCTGAGGCACGACACGCTCTGCTTTTGGCCAGTTTTGATAAAGGTTTTGTCCCTCTTTGGTGGTGACCGCGCGTAAGGCGGTTAAGGGGGCACGTTGCCCACCACTGCCGAGCGTTTGGTAGATTTGGGTAACGTCGAACGGACTCATGCTAAACGCGCCAAGAAGCAAAGACGGTACTTGAGGGATATTCTCGGTATTGGCGCCCAGTTTGCCGAAGGTCTTGATCACCTCATCTAACCCCAGCTGCATGCCGAGATTTACCGTCGGGACGTTATAAGACTTGGCAAGAGCGGTGAGTAAGGACACACGGCCTCGGTATTGGCGGTCATAGTTGCGCGGTTGCCAGCGACTGCCTTGGCTGCCTTCTAAACGAATGGGTTTATCGTCAATCTTGCTGGTGAGCTGGAAACGTTCCGGGTGGCTCAACGCGGTCAGATACACCGCCGGTTTTGACAGTGAGCCGATGGGGCGTTTGGCGTTTAATGCGCGATTAAAGCCAGCGAAACCCGGGCGTGCGCCGCCGACCATGGCACGAACTTCGCCGCTGCGGCGGTCGGCAATCACCGCTGCCGCTTCAAGCTTGTTACCTGCTCGGCCTTTAAGTGCCTTGACCTTATCGACGACTGCGCCTTCAATCGCTTGCTGTGAGACAGGGTCGAGCGTGGTAAATATACGCAGCCCTTCGCCCGCGGCATATTTATCCCCGACATTGTGGCGGATCTCTTCTTTGAGCTGATCAAAGTAGGCGGGCTGGGGACGCGATAGCGTCGGGGTGGCCTGAATATCGAGCGGACGACTGGCGGCGGCATCATAATTGGCACTGGTGAGCAGATTTTGCTCGAGCATCAAGCGTAATACCAGATCACGTCGTGTTTTGGCGCGTTCAGGATGGCGAAAGGGGTTGTAGTAGGACGGCCCTTTTACCATGCCAACTAGTAATGCGAGTTGATCGACACGTAGCTCACTGATAGGACGACCGAAATACAAGCGCGCCCCTAAAGGAAAACCGTGCACCGGCTCACCACGGCTTTGGCCGAGGTAAACCTCATTGAGGTAGGCCTCAATGATTTTGTCTTTGCTATAGCGAAAATCCAGGATCAGTGCCATGTAAGCTTCTTGTACCTTACGCCACAAGGTGCGATCACGGGTAAGGAACAAGTTCTTAGCTAACTGTTGAGTCAGCGTCGAGCCTCCTTGCACGGTGCGCCCTGCGCGAATATTGGCGACGAGTGCACGTAAAATACCGGTAGGCGAAACACCTTCGTGGTGATAGAAGTCTCTGTCTTCTGTGGTGATCAAGGCTTCAACTAAAAACTCAGGGAAACGCTCGCGTGGCAAGAATAAGCGTTGCTCACGAATGCCGGACTCCATCATGCCCAATAGCTTGGGTTCGATACGCAATAACCCCAGCGGTTGTTGGCTGCTTACCTCGGTGATTTTATCCACTTGGCCGTCAGCAAAGCTCAACATCGCATGACGTGCCGGCGCGGGCCCATCTTCAAAATCAAATGGACGACGAATGATCTCAAGCCGGGTGCTTGACGCCGAGTACTCGCCAGGGCGTTTTGGGGTGCGTACCTTCTGATAATTAAGCGCATCCAGTTGCTGGCGTAGCTGTGAGAGGGAAAAATCGCTACCAGGAGACAGGTTGATGACTCGGCCATAAACGACCCCAGGAAGCTGCCAAATCTGGCCGCTGAATCTGTCTTGGATTTTGCCATCTAGATAGATCCCTAACATGACCACGGCGGCAATCCCGACGAGGCTGCACTTTAGCCCTAAGCCTAACAGGCGTTTCCCCCAACTTGGCTTAGTCGGCGTCTTCTTGGGCTGGCGTTTGGGTGATGAACGTTTTTTATTGCTCGGGCGTGAGCGTGTTTTTTTTTCTGCCATACAATAGCTTAACTCTGATTAAAATGGCGCTTGGTTTTTCGGGTTGGCACATGGTTGGCCGGATCATCAGGCCAAAGGTGTTTAGGGTACCGCCCTTTCATTTCTTTTTGCACCTCTTTGTAACTGCCTTGCCAAAAGCCCGCCAGATCTTGGGTAATTTGTAGCGGGCGTCCAGCGGGGGAAAGTAACTCTACTTGTACCGTCACCTTGCCGTTAGCCAGGGTGGGCGTTTGGGCCTGCCCGTACATCTCTTGCATTTTCACCGCTAAGACGGGCGCACTGTCTGGCGTATAGCGCAAAGGATAACGTGAGCCCGTTGGGACGGTCATATGTGTGGGCAGCGCCGCGTTCAATTGTTGGGTGACCGCAAAGCCGAACCAAGCTTCTAACACGGGCTTGAGATCTAGCTGCTGCAGGGTTTGCCAGCGCGACATGCCGTGAATAAATGGCGCGAGCCAGGTATCGAGCGATGCCAATAAGTCGTCGTCGCTAAGTGGCGGTAGCATAATATCTAGTCCCCAGGCTTGCGCGCAGCGGGCGCGGGTGAGCAAGGACTGGCTGCTGCGTTGCCAGTTCAACGCATCAATGCCTTTTTGGCGTACGGCGTCTAATAATCCTTGCGCCTGCTGCTCAGCACTGAGTGTATTCAGTGGCTCACGATAAAGCACTAATTCGCCGAGGCGTTGCTGTTTTTCTGCTTTTAGCGTGCCGCGATGGTCGTCCCATTGTACGACCTCATGTTGACGTAATAAGTCGGGGCGCATCTGTTGTAGCGTGTCCAGTGAAAGCGCGATGGCACTGTAGGCGCGGCTGTCGTGTTGCTCGCCGGCCATCACATCACAAACCACGATTGCCTCAGCGTGACTGAGTGCGTCTTGACTATCGAGTGTCACGCCGTGACCATTGGCCATCATAAAGCGTCTCGTTTTTCCCCGTCTCAATGCGACTCTATCTGGCCAAGTGTTAGCGGCCAGCAGTGGCAACATGGCTTCATCGAGGGAGCGTTGCAATCTTATCCCAAGTGTCCGTGCCAGTGACTGGGCGCGGTCTTGATAGTCTTTGTGAGCCATGACCGATTGTAATTGGTCAACCAGCGCCAGCGATGATCTTGAGGTCATGGGCTTGTCGGCCCATGCGGCGAGCCAGCAGGCGGTGGATAACACAGAGGTGTCCTCCTTTTCAGCCCGAGCCAACATGGCGGCAGCGCGTGGGCTAGCCGCCAATTGAATGGCACGTTGCCCCAGCGCGGTGAGTCCTTGGCGCGTATCAATCAGCCCCAATTGTGTCAGCCTGATACAGGCCGCTTGCCAATGCTTGGTGGGCGGCACGTCAAGCCAATGTAAATCTTTCACATCACAGCCCCACTGGATGATATTGAGGGCAAGATCGGTTAAGTCTTCTCGTAAGATCGGCGCGGTAGGAGTGGCTGGTAAGCGTTGAAACTGCTCTTCGCTGTATAGGCGTAGGCACTGTCCTTCCTCAAGGCGACCGGCGCGACCTGCGCGTTGAATGGCGGCACTGCGTGTGATCTGCCGTGTTACTAGCTTATCGATACCCGTTTGTGCTTGATGGATAACCATCCGCTCAAGTCCCGCATCGATCACTAACCGGATCCCTTCGATGGTTAAACTGGTCTCAGCGATATTGGTTGTGAGCACTAACTTACGCCTCCCAGTAGAAGGAGGGGCGATCGCGGCGTGTTGCGCCGAGGCGTCAAGGCTACCGTGAAGACGATGCAAATCCATGTCATCAGGGAGGCGCCCTTCTAGGGCGGCATAAACCTGTCTAATCGTGCTCACACCGGKGAGAAAGAGTAGGGCCGACCCCGCGTGTTGAGCGATAAAATCAAGACTGGCGCTAGCCACTGCGCTGGCCCATTGTGAATGCCGTGACAGTGGGTGATAGTGATAATGAATCGGGTAGCTGCGCCCTTCAGTTGTCAGGGTCAGGGCGTCGGGTAAATGTTGCGCCAAGGCGTGATTATCTAAGGTCGCAGACATGACCACCAGACGCAGATCATCTCGCAAGCCAGCTTGGCAATCTAGACTCAAGGCGAGCGCGAGATCGGCATGCAGGCTGCGTTCGTGAAACTCATCGAACATGACCACACTCACGCCATCAAGCATGGGGTCGGTTTGCAGCAAACGTGTCAGCACCCCCTCAGTGACCACCTCAACACGCGTTTGAGCACTGACTTTGGTCTCTCCCCGCRTGCGTAAACCGATGGTTTGGCCTATCGGCTCACCCAGATGATGGGCGAGGAAGCGGGCAATATTGCGCGCGGCGAGCCGACGGGGCTCCAGTAGCACGATTTTTCCCGGCAGTGAGGCCTGCTCAAGCAACGCAAGGGGTAAGCGCGTCGACTTACCCGCGCCCGGTGGTGCGGATAAGAGGATCTGCGGATAGGTCGCGAGCCCGTCTATCAGGTTGGGTATCACGGCATCAATGGGAAGCTGAGACAAGAATTCGCCCTTTGTGTCAGAATCAAAGTGACTATTTTAACGGACTGAGCGTAAAAGGAGAGCCCATGCGACTATTTTTCGCATTAGGTTTGGACGAGAAAACCAATCAAGCCGCTCGGGAGCAACTGGTTCGCTACCACCATCATCTTTGTGGTGAGGGGCGCGCGGTGCCCGATCAGAACTTACATCTCACCTTGGCGTTTTTGGGGGAGGTTCCTGATACCAAGCTCCCTGCGCTCCAAGCCGCGGCAAGTAACCTAGCTCTGCCTGCGTTTTCTCTCACTACCTCAGGTGTTGAAGTATGGGAGCAGCCGAAAATTGCGTGTGTAACCTTCAACCAACCCCCGTCGGTATTGTTTGACCTAGCTCATCACTTACAAACCTTACCCGTTTGGCACGCGAAAGCGGACAGTCATACGTTTACGCCGCATATTACCTTGCGTCGTGGCGTCAAGCATCAACAAGCTTTACACCTACCACCTATGCCAACACAGACATTTGCCTGTCAACGGTTTGGGTTATATGCTTCGCCTTCCTCCGCGTCAGATGAATCGATACCGCGAGATAATGAGGGGCGGGCGTTATACCAATGCCTGCATCAATTCAGCCTTTGTTAATCACCAGCAGGAACGGCAGATGCAGTTTTCCCCACCACTAGCGTCGGCAACCTTAGTACGCCGCTACAAACGTTTTTTAACCGACGTCACGCTGGCTAATGGCGAGTTGCTGACCATGCATTGTGCCAATACCGGGGCGATGACCGGTTGTGCGACGCCAGGCGATACGGTTTGGTTTTCCACCTCCGATAATAGCAAACGTAAATACCCGCATAGTTGGGAGCTTAATCATACCCAGCAGGGACACTGGATTTGTGTCAACACGGCACGTGCCAACCCCTTAGCGGTTGAGGCGGTGCAGGCAGGTAGTATTCCTGAACTAGTGGGGTATCGACAATTACAGACGGAAGTACGCTATGGCAGCGAAAACAGTCGCATAGACCTACTATTACGTGACGATGACAAACCTGACTGCTATATAGAAGTAAAGAGTGTCACATTATTGGAGGAAGACGGCTGGGGAGCGTTTCCGGATGCCGTCTCCACGCGTGGGCAAAAGCACTTGCGTGAATTGATGGCGATGGCAGAGCAAGGACATCGTGCGGTCTTATTATTCGTTGTTTTGCACTCAGGGATTGAAAAAGTCACAGGCGCCCCCCATATCGACCCGGATTATAACCAGTTATTAAATCAGGCGCTGGCGTCAGGGGTAGAAGTGATCTGCTATCAGGCTCAGATGTCGCCGAGTGAGCTAAATCTGGTTAATTCCGTACCTTTTGTTAGTCATAACGCAAAAGTGTAAGCATGTTCACATTGGGCGTTGCGCGGCGTAAATCAAAGATTGCCACCCTAAAGGCTTTCTGCTATAGATAGCGCCCTCATTTGACAGACACGGGTCATGTCAAGGTTTTTTAGGAGAAGCTGAATGCCAGAAAGCAAAGAAAAGAAATCGCTGGGCATCCTGGCCATTGCCGGATTAGAGCCATACCAGGAGAAACCTGGAGAGGAGTATATGGGAGAGGCTCAGCTTGAGCATTTCCGTAAAATCCTCAATGCGTGGCGTAATCAGCTCAGGGAAGAAGTCGACCGCACCATGAATCATATGAAAGATGAGGCGGCCAATTTCCCCGATCCTGTCGATCGTGCAGCACAGGAAGAGGAATTCAACCTAGAGCTGCGTAACCGCGATCGCGAGCGCAAGCTGATTAAGAAGATCGATAAGACATTGCAGCGTATCGAAGATGATGACTTCGGCTTTTGCGACTCGTGTGGTATCGAAATTGGGGTGCGCCGCTTAGAAGCTCGCCCAACAGCAGAGTTGTGTATTGACTGTAAAACACTGGCTGAGCTAAAAGAAAAGCAAATGGCTGGCTAACGCTGGCGCGTTATATTTGCACTCGTTGTTCGCTCGCCGTGGTTGGCAGAGAGAAAGCAGACAGATAAAAGGGAGCCTCGGCTCCCTTTTTGTGTTTTAGGGTGCTTGTGTTAGCGCAAGATCCCCGTACAATTTGCGCTATTCACTCTCGCTGCAGGCGTCGCAACTACTGTCTATGCGCTTATCATGACTTCGCAGACCGCTTATATTGGCCGTTTTGCCCCTTCCCCGTCGGGCCCGCTACACTTTGGCTCATTGGTGGCGGCACTTGGCTCGTATTTAGATGCGCGCGCACACCATGGGCAGTGGCTGGTTCGGATTGAAGATATCGATCCGCCTCGCGAGCAGCCGGGCGCCGCGAGTGACATTTTGCGCACGCTGGAGGCGTTTGGTTTTGCGTGGGACGGAGAGGTGCGTTACCAAAGCCAGCACCTTTCTGATTATCAAGCGCAGATTGACGCTTGGTTAAGCGCTGGGCAGGCGTATTATTGCACCTGTACCCGGCGGCAAATCAAAGAGGCGGGTGGCGTTTACCCAGGTTGGTGTCGTGATAAAGATAAAGGGGCGCAAGCGGCGGCGGTGAGACTAAAAAGTCCTGCCGAGGTACTCGCTTTTCAGGACAGGTTGCATGGTACGCTTGGTCTTGATGCGCATCTGGCCAACGAAGACTTTATTATTAAGCGACGCGACGGCTTGTATGCGTATAATCTTGCGGTGGTACTCGATGATATCGATCAAGGCGTGACCGATATCGTGCGTGGGGCAGATTTGATTATGCCGACAGGGCGCCATATCGCGTTGTACCAACAACTCGGCCAACCCGTGCCCCGTTATTTACACCTGCCTCTGGCTGTCAATGCAGAGGGACATAAGCTTTCTAAGCAAAACCGGGCCCCTGCCATTGATAACCAAGCGCCGCTTCCTGCTTTACGCGCAGCGATGACGTTTCTTGGTTTGCATGGAGTGGCTGAGCAAGAGGTGGAGAGTCCCACCCAATTATTAGACCTGGCGGTTAAGCGTTGGTCGTTGGCACAGATACCGAGAAAAACGGAAGTGACGACAGCATTCTAAAATGGCCCACCCTGATATATTATATGCCGCTGTTTCATGGCCCGAACAATTAAATACGAGGTGAGCTATCTTTAATCGAGTGACCAGCTTTTGCCGTAAGGTTCTGAATCGTGATAGTAAAACACGCGCAATTGAGGATCTTAAGTTGGAAGTTATCCCCCGCAAAGCACATGGCATTTCGCGCAAAGGTATCAGCGAAAATGCGCTGAAAGTGCTTTATCGCCTGCACAAAGCGGGCTTTGAAGCGTACCTCGTTGGTGGCGGTGTGCGAGACCTTTTATTGGGGCGTGAACCCAAAGACTTTGATATTGCCACCGATGCCACCCCAGATGAAGTCAAAAAGCTGTTTCGTAACTGTCGACTCATTGGGCGGCGTTTTCGTCTTGCCCACATCCTATTTGGCCGCGATGTGATTGAGGTGGCCACATTCCGAGGCCACCACGGCAAAGGCGAGAAAGATAAGCAAACGGCTCGCTCAGAAGATGGGATGCTATTGCGTGACAATGTATATGGCACCATCGATGAAGACGCGCAGCGCCGTGACTTTACGGTGAACGGGCTGTATTACAATATCGCCGACTTTTCTATTCGGGATTACGCAGGGGGGCTTGA
Organism: Salinivibrio sp. ML323; assembly: GCF_001995745.1. Classification (NCBI taxonomy): domain Bacteria; kingdom Pseudomonadati; phylum Pseudomonadota; class Gammaproteobacteria; order Vibrionales; family Vibrionaceae; genus Salinivibrio; species Salinivibrio sp. ML323. The sequence goes on from NZ_MUES01000001.1 coordinate 170,821, forward strand.
TGATCTCAATAACCGCGTTATCCGCCTGATCGGTGATCCTGAAACGCGCTACCGTGAAGATCCAGTACGGATGTTACGCGCGGTGCGCTTTGCGGTTAAGCTCGATATGACGATTAACAGCGCGACCGCCGCGCCGATTATCGAGCTTGCGCCGTTATTGCAAGATATCCCGGCCGCTCGAATGTTTGAAGAAAGCTTGAAGTTGTTGCAATCCGGTCAAGGGGTCGCGACATATCAAATGTTGCGCGAGTACAATTTATTTCAGCAACTCTTCCCGGCAGTGGCCGCACACTTTACCGAGACACAAACCAGCCAAACAGAGCAAATGCTAGAGCAGGTATTACGCTCAACCGATAAGCGGGTAGTCAACGAACAACGCATTAACCCGGCTTTCTTATTTGCCGCCATGCTTTGGTATCCCTTGGTGACACGGGCGGAAGAAATGGCATTTGAAAGTGGCTTGAGCTACTACGACGCCTTCATGGTGGCCGCCAGTGATATTGTGGATGAGCAAGTGAAGACCATCGCCATTCCGCGGCGCTTCACCGCCATGATACGTGAAGTGTGGCAATTGCAAATGCGCATGACGCGTCGCACCGGGGCGCGTGCGTTTAAAACGTTGGACGAGAAAAAATTCCGTGCCGCGTTTGATTTGCTTGAGATGCGCGGTGCGGTAGAAGGTGAAGAGACAGAAGCGCTGTGTGCGTGGTGGCGAGACTTTCAGCGTGCCGATCAAAGTGGCCGCCAAAAAATGGTGCGTGCGATCAATAAAGCTCATAATACGCGTAAACCCAAGTCTCGTCGACGTAAAGGGCCGCCACGTCGGCGTAAACCGCAGTCAAACTCAGACGCATGAATCGGGTATATATCGCCATTGGCAGCAATCTCGGTGATCCTGTAGAAAAAGCCAAACAGGCGGTTGCTGCGTTAAAGTCACTGCCGCAGAGTCATTTTGTGGCAGCGTCAGCCCTTTATACCAGCAAACCCATGGGGCCGGCCGATCAGCCCGATTATGTTAATGCCGTCGCGGCGCTGGACACTCAGCTTGACCCTCTGACACTATTGGATGCAACACAAGCGATTGAGCTTGATTATGGCAGGGAACGCAAAGCAGAGCGTTGGGGACCAAGAACCTTGGACCTTGATATTCTACTCTATGGCAATCGCGTCATCGACGAGCCGCGACTGACGGTGCCACATTATGGCATGAAAGTGCGTGAGTTCGTGCTTTATCCACTTGCCGATATCGCCCCCGACTTGTGCTTGCCTGATGGCAGCACCCTCGCCGCGTGCCTGACGCGCGTTGATCGCAATGGTTTAACCCGTATTTGCGATCACGTTTAATCGGTGGGCCCCAGTTTCAGGCTTTGGGAGACACAATGAAAAAAATCACAATTACCGATCTGATCACTTGGAAGCAGCAAGGACAGAAATTTGCGTCCTTGACTGCCTATGATGCGAGCTTTGCTCAATTGTTTGAGCAGCAGGATGTGCCTGTTTTATTGGTTGGCGATTCGTTAGGCATGGTGCTGCAAGGTAAAAGCGATACCTTGTCGGTATCGGTTGACGAGCTGGCGTACCACACCCGCTGTGTCCGAGCAGGGAGTCCAAATAGTTTGCTAATGGCCGACATGCCATTTATGAGCTGTGCCACCCCTGAGCAAGCCTGCACCAATGCCGCAGCATTGATCAAAGCGGGCGCCAATATGGTCAAAGTCGAGGGCGGATCATGGTTGGTTGATACGGTGAAAATGCTCACCGAGCGCGCCGTGCCGGTTTGTGCGCACTTAGGTCTTACCCCGCAATCGGTGAATATCTTTGGTGGCTTTAAAGTACAAGGCCGTGAGGAAGAAAAAGCCGAGCAAATGGTAGCCGATGCGATCGCGCTAGAAAAAGCCGGCGCGCAGATCATTGTGCTGGAATGCGTTCCCGCTTCACTGGCCAAGCGCATTACTGAAACCGTGTCTGTGCCTGTGATTGGGATTGGCGCGGGCGGTGACACAGATGGTCAAATTTTGGTCATGCATGATATGCTCGGCGTATCGGCAAATTACATGCCTAAGTTCTCGAAAAACTACTTGGCAGAGACCGGTGATGCGCGTGCGGCAGTGGCTAAGTATGTGCAAGAAGTGGCGAGTGGCGAATTTCCCGGTTCCGCCCACACGTTTAAATAGAGAGACCGAGTATGCAGGTAATTTCTGAGGTGGCGCCACTGCGCGATCACATTAATCAGTGGCAAAAAGCGGCCAAGCGCATCGCCTTTGTGCCGACCATGGGGAATCTCCATCAAGGGCATTTAACCTTGGTGCGCAAAGCCCGGGAGCAAGGCGATGTGGTGGTGGTCAGCATTTTTGTTAATCCGATGCAATTTGATCGCGCGGACGACTTAACCAACTACCCGCGTACATTGGATGATGATTTGACCAAGTTGCGTGAGGAGGGCGTGGAGTTGGTGTTTACACCAACGGCCGATACCCTCTATCCACACGGATTGGATGCACACACTAGAGTTGAGGTGCCAGGACTTTCAACCATGTTAGAAGGGGCATCGCGCCCCGGTCATTTCCGTGGTGTCGCCACCGTGGTGAGCAAACTCTTTAATTTGGTGCAGCCGGCGGTGGCCTGTTTTGGCGAAAAAGACTTTCAGCAATTGGCGGTGATCCGCAAATTGGTGGCAGACATGGCTATGTCGATTGAAATTATTGGTGTGCCTACCGTGCGTGAAAGCGATGGGTTGGCGATGAGCTCCCGTAATAACAACCTAACCGTCGATGAGCGTCAACGTGCACCAGTGCTGGCGAAAACCATGCGCTGGATGAGTGCACAAATGCGTAATGGGCGTCGTGATCTCGATGATCTGATTGAAGATGCTCACGATCAACTGCGTGCGGCGGGGTTACAGCCTGATGAATTTTATATTCGTGACGCCACGTCTCTTGCGCAATTGCATGAAAACAGCCGACAAGCGGTGATTCTCGTCGCCGCCTATCTTGGTACGACACGCCTTATTGATAACCTGACGGTGGAGCTGCATCGAGCCGTCGAGAAAGCGGAAAAAGCTGATCCTAGTGGCGATTAATGTGTCGTCGCTTAGCCGTCAGCGTCCATAAAATACGAAATCCGGGTGCGCGGCTTCAGGTATTCTTTTACCGCGTCTGGCAGTTTAGAGATAGGCACAGCCGTGTCTATCTCTAGTTCACTGTCACGCATGTCAATGATGGTGGCTTGATCAGAAGGAATATCCGGGTCATAAATCATCACATTGGGTTTAAGTAGGGCAGAGCTGTTCACCGAGATAATCATGCCGAGATCGTCATTCGACAACTTTACCACCGTTCCTGGCGGATAAACGCCCATCATCTTGACAAATAGTGCCAACAGACGCGGGTTGAATTTGGCTTTATTGTCTTTAAAAAGATGAGACAAGGCGGCAAAAGGCATCCGTGCGGATGCGCCAAACTGAGGACGACATAAGCGGTCAAAAAAGTTCACCATACTGACAATCTGCGCCGCTTCGTCGATGTCATCACCCAATAGGCCTTTGGGGAAGCCACTGCCGTTAGCAAACTCGTGGTGCTGGGCAATGATGGTTTCGACTTCAGGGGTACACTCTTCCATTTCTGCTACCAGCTCCGCCCCATAATTAACATGTTGACGGTAGTAATTCATTTCCGGCTCTGTCAGTCGCTCCTTTTTTCGCACGATGGCCGACGGCACCTTCTTGGTACCGATATCATGCAGCACTGCGCCGGTGATCAGCGAGCGAAGCTGGTCATTGTCGTACCCGTTACTGCGTGCCAACATCAGCGCGAGAACGGCCACATTCAGTGAGTGCGCATACATGTCTTCTGCCAAACTCGGATCGTCCATCAGGTGCAGGGTGACATTCGACTCGCTACCAAAGACCATCATGCTATCGACGAGCATGCGGACATCCTCGTTCGCCGCTTGAGGACGGTTGGCCGCTTTCATATTGATCGCCCGCAGTTGTGCCATTGAACGTTGATAGTGCTTCTGCACTTTTTGAATGCGTGCACGAAAGCGGCGTTGCTCTTCTATTCGCTGTTGTTTTTCCTGCTCCATCGCCGCTTTTTCTCGGCTGACTGCATGTGGATCGACTTCATCCGGGTTTTCTTTTTTTTCTGTCAGCGCGGGTAAGGGGACCGTCGTACTTTTATCTGGGTAGTAGTAGACAAAGCTTGTTGGGAGCGAGCGTATTACCTTCGCTTGTGCCTCGCTTTCTATTTGAAAACGATTAAGCATAAACGGATGATCGCGCCATTTTAGCGGCAGTTTGATATAAAGACCGGCTTGAAGTCGCTCTGTTGAGAGTTTAATGCTATTGGCTGACATGCGTTAATGACACTCGATCCATGAGGTAAAAGACAAGAATAACCCTCAACAGACTACCATAAACAGGCGCTATTGAGTAAAAAGCCTAATCGCTATCGCACTGAACGAAAATTGACTTAAAGGGTAGCAAAAAGTGTCAGAGTAGGGGGGATTCGCTGTCGCAGTAAGGTGCGGCCTGCAAGGTGCGGCCTGCAAGGTCACCGACACGGTGTCGGCATAAAAAAATCCCCACTCGTTTGAGCAGGGATTTTTCTTAAATATGGTGCCCGGAGGCGGAATCGAACCACCGACACGGGGATTTTCAATCCCCTGCTCTACCGACTGAGCTATCCGGGCTAAGGTGCTCTATTTAATAGCATTAACCTAAGAATGTCAAAGTCTATTTAACTGACGCATTCCATGGGTATAAACCTGAATTCCTGCCTGGCATATCGATTTTTTGTGATCTTATTCATTAATTTGCATTGACAAAAAGCCACATAAAGGTGTCTTTGCTTTGTCATTTATCCCACCTGATTTTCTTATCTTATTGTTTTTTAATTTTTATTTTTGATGGTGCTGATTCATAAACAAGGCATTGACCAAAACCTCCTCAGCAAAAATAAGGCCTTATATAAGTTGTTCGATTGATTATTGCTACACTTATTCAACAAGCCAATGAGATGTCTTTTTTGACAACCGTTTAGGGCGGTTCAGCCATGCAAATAGAACTCGGAGAATCTCTCGACGTTTCTCACGTACAGCAAGCCAAAGCGGACTGGGAGGCGAAAGTCGCGGACGCCTCTTCATGTGTGATTGACGCGAGCCAACTGAGCCGAATCGATGGTGCTGGCCTGCAGTTGTTATTGGCGTGGGTACTGACTTGTGATGATGTTGAGTGGTTGAACGTCCCTGACTGCCTGTTTATCTCAGCGCAACAGACTGGCATGACCACCTTATTGAAACTACATAGTTGATCGACGGAGTTGGAGTAAGAGGATGGCAAATATACTCGCAGCGGATGATTCGGTATCCATTCGGCAAATGGTGAGCCACACATTAAAGGAGGCAGGTTATCACGTTGAGACGGCCAACGACGGGGCCGATGCATTGCGAAAAGCAAAGTCTAAAACGTTTGATTTGATCATCTCCGACGTCAATATGCCAGTAATGGATGGCATTGAATTTGTTAAACAAGTGAGAGAGGTGCAGCAATATAAGTTTACGCCTATCTTGATGCTGACCACCGAAGGCTCTGCTGAGAAAAAGTCGGCGGGGAAGGCGGTGGGCGCGACTGGATGGATCGTCAAACCCTTTAATCCCGATACCTTATTGAAAACACTCAAGCGTGTGCTGTAAGGCACATCAACGGAGGGGGATATGGCCATGGATATGGATCAATTGCGACGCATTTTCTACGAGGAATGTCGCGAGAACCTTGAAGTGCTCGAAAGAGGCCTGCTCGCACTCGACCTCGGTGCAGCAAATTTTGAATCCATGAATACCATTTTCCGTGCCGCGCACTCGATTAAAGGTGGCGCGGCGACTTTTAATCTTGATGATATCAGCCGCTTCACCCATGTGATGGAAACCTTGCTTGATGAGGCACGCGAGGGCAACCGACAACTCGATAGGCAAACCATTGATATTCTTCTGCGTGGTGTGGATTGCATTCTCGCGATGCTTGAGGCTTACGAAAATGACGCTGAGTACGACAAAAGCGAACCCGATGCAGTCAATGCCGCCCTCAATGCGATCATGGATAGTGATGATTCTGCCTCTTCCTCATCAAGCGATCTCTCCTCGGCGCCGTTGTCGACTGACCTGGCCCCGCAAGAGCCGGCCGGCTCAGATATCGAAAAGTGGGCAATCTGCTTTGTGCCGGATCCAGCGATGTTATTTTCAGGCAATGATCCTGTGCGGATTTTGCGTGAGTTACATGCATTACCTGGTGGGGCGGAGGTTCGTTGTGACCCTACCCACCTACCAAACTTTGCGCAGCTAGACCCAGAAAAGCTGTATTTACGGTGGGATATTCAGGTTGATGGTCATGTCCCACGCGATGAAATCGAAGCGATTTTCGAATGGGTTGAAGACGAATGCGATCTCACCATTAACCCCATTCATCGTAGCGTGCCCAGTGATATGGATACCGCGTCTACTGCGGCGGAAGCGCCTGTCACTGAGCCACAAACGTCGGAAAATGCCTCATCTTCCGAGCCAACCCCCGCTGTCAAGAAAGCTAACAAACCCGCGGTGAAAAGTGATGCCAGTGTCTCCTCGATCCGCGTGGACATCGATAAAGTCGATAACCTAATCAACCTCGTGGGCGAGCTAGTGATTACGCAGTCGATGCTGGCAGAGTTAAGTAGTGACTTCTCCCCTGAGCGGCTTGAGCAATTGCAATCTGGCCTTGAGCAACTGATGCTCAATACCAAAGAGCTGCAAGAAAGCGTGCTCAATATCCGTATGTTGCCCATCAGTTTTGCTTTTAACCGCTTCCCTCGCTTGATTCGCGACCTATCCTTGCAATTGGGAAAGCGAGTGGAGTTGGTGATTGAGGGAGAGAATACCGAGCTAGATAAAACCGTGCTTGAGCGCATTTCTGATCCGCTGGTTCACTTGGTTCGCAACGCGGTTGATCATGGCTTAGAAACCCCGGCAGTACGCGTGGAAAAAGGCAAGCCAGAAACTGGGATGGTGCATCTGAATGCTTATCACCAAGGTGGCTCGATTGTCATTGAAGTCAGTGACGATGGCTCAGGTCTAGATAAAGAAAGGGTTTGGCGAAAAGCACTTGATAAAGGGCTGATTTCTGATGATATCCCGCTCTGTGAATTGACGGATAGCCATGTATTTAACCTGGTTTTTTCCCCAGGCTTTTCAACCGTAGAACAGGTGTCTGATGTTTCTGGACGTGGGGTGGGCATGGATGTGGTACGGCGCAATATCGAGCAGTTAGGTGGCAATATTGATGTGCACTCAACGGTAGATCAAGGCTGTTCCTTCAAAATCAGCTTGCCGCTGACACTGGCGATTTTGGACGGTCAACTGGTGAAAATCGCTGAAGAAGTCTACGTAGTGCCTTTGATTTCTATCATTGAATCGCTTCAGGTGGATAGTCGCCAAATTAAGACCGCATCCGGTGTGCAGCTCTATCGCTTGAGAGAAGAAAATATTCCCATTCTTCGACTCAAAGAAGAGTTTGGCTTGGGCAGCACTGACGATGATCTCGATAAACAACTGCTGTGTTTGGTGGAAGCGGGAGATAAAAAGGTCGGTCTGTTACTTGATGATCTACTTGGTCAGCAGCAAGTGGTGATTAAAAGCTTGGAGTCCAATTACGCTCGCGTACCGGGTATTTCTGGCGCGACCATTTTAGGCGATGGCTCTGTATCTCTCATCTTAGATATTCAAGGCTTGATCACGCAGTTTTTAGCCCGTGTCAGTGATGCGAGCGGCCATATTGCCGCGGCATAAGGAGATGATATGCAGACGGGAGTGGAATCAGACACTGTGCTTGATATTGATGACCGTGTTGAGCAACTGCAAGGCAGTGATTATCTAAGCTTCGAACTCGATGGCGAGCTGTATGGCGTGGACATTCAAATGGTGGAAGAGATCCGTGTTTGGTCGCCTCCCACGCTTATCCCACGCTCACCGGCATTTATTCTTGGCGTGATCAACTTGCGTGGGATGATCGTGCCGGTGATGGATCTACGCATCCGCTTTCAAGCCTCTCAAGTGGACTATCATCGAGAGACGGTGGTGCTGATTCTGCGAGCCAGCGAGATGGCCAATGGCAAAATTATGGGCGTCGTGGTTGATGCCGTCTCGGATGTGGTTGACCAAGGGGAGGGACAAATTATGCCTCCACTCGGTGATTCTCAAGTGATTGCTTATGTCAGCGGCTTACTCAATGTTGGCGAACGGGTGATGTCATTGGTGAATGTTGATGAGCTGTTGCGTATCGAGCGATGGATATAGGAGAGAGCATGACGCAATCGCGAGAATACTTAAGTTTCTTACTCGAAGATGAAGAATACGGCGTCCATATACTCGATGTGAAAGAAGTAAGAGGGTGGTCGGACGTTCGCCGTATCCCTAACACCCTGCCGCATATGTTAGGGGTGCTGGAGCGACGGGGAGAATACATTCCGATTATGGATATTCGTCAGTGCTTTGACATGCCCCCCGCAACGATCAGCGCCACGAGCGTCATTATTATCGTGCGTAGCCAACAAGGGGTGTCGCTTGGCATCGTGGTGGATGCGGTAGCAGAAGTACACAATTTGGAAGAGCAGCAAATTAAGGATCCTCCGGGGCTTCATCATCAGGATGAGTGGTATATGGAAGGCATTGCGGCGGTGAATGACAGACACCTGGTATTAATTAATTTGGAGCAGTTGTTCGACTTTGATCAGTTACAACAAAGCGCACAACCAGAAAGTGCAAACGAGGACTAGAATATGGCGTGGTTTAAAAGGGAAGCAAAGCAAGACAACCAACAGACCAAACAGAATGTGCAGCTTCTCGCGGCACTGAATGTCTCGCCTGCTGCACTTGTGATGCTTGATAGTCAGCAGCACGTCACCTTAATTAATCGACGTGCGCTGCAACTGTTGCAATGTTACCAGGCTGCGATTCGCGAACGTGGCAACGAGGATTTTATCGCGAAAAGTGAGGTACTCGTTGGTCAACCCATGAGCCGCATACTCGCGACTGACTTAGTCGACTACCAACAGTGGCAGCCGCTTATCGACGACAAACCATCAGTCCAAACCATCGAGTTAGGCGTGGGTAAGTTGCGGGTGTCTGCCAGTAAAGTCGCTGATGGAGACGGCTACAGTGTTGAGCTGTGTGATGTGACGGCACGTGCCCACCAAACCGAAGAACATAAACGCCTTAAAGCAGCGCTGGACCATACCCACAGTGCCTTTGTCTTACTCGGAGCACACGGTGAGATCACGCATGTGAATGAGCAGGCAGTGACATTGTGCAAACAGTATGAGAAAGCCTTCTGCGCGAAAAATAGTGCCTTTGCCGCCAGCCGTGACGACATTCTTGGCAAATACATTGACTACTTATTCCCTCAACTGCAGCGCGAAACCTTTCTGAATCCTGAGAAAATGCCCATTAACCGGGATATCCGCCTTAAAGAGGCGCGTTTTGAGTTTCATGCTACCGCCAACTACGACCGTCATGGAAAGCATATCGGCACGACGATTGAGTGGCGTGATGTCACGATAAAGCGCAAAAAAGAGTCAGAGCACTCGTTGCTTGCTGCCATTGTGGAAGGAATGACCACCAATGTCATGCTGGCCGATAAAGACGGCATTATTCGTTACCTCAATCCGGCTGTGACCAAATTATTCAAAAGTCGTGAGAGTGAAATGCGTGAAATCTTCCCCAACTTCTCAGTGGATAAGCTGGTGGGGTCCAGTATTGATCAATTCCATAAAAATCCTGCGCACCAACAGTCTGTGATTGCCAACCCTGACTGTATGCCTTACCGAGCGGAAATTACGGTGGGGAAACTCGAATTTGCGCTGAGTTGTATTGCGCTTTATGACGATGATGGCGAATACATCGGGCCAGGGTTGCAATGGGAAGATATTACTGAGCAGCTGGATGGTCAGCGCCAGGTTGAGCGACTGATTGCGAGTGCTGCGGAAGGCAACCTCACTGCAAGAATGAACACTAGTCAATACCGTGGCTCTATGGCGAAACTCGGCAACGGTATCAATCAATTATTGGATAGCTTTATTGATCCGGTGAACGAGTCTATTCGCGTCATGCAGGGCGTATCTAAAGGCGACCTGAAAATGACCATGTCGGAAGACTACAAAGGCGACTTTGACGTTCTCAGCCGAGCGATTAATACCTCGATCAACAATGTTCGTAATATGGTTGAAAAGATCACGCACTCGTCGGCAAGGGTGGCGTCAGCGTCAGCCGAAATTGCTGAGGGTAATAATGATCTCAGTGAGCGCACCGAAGAGCAGGCAGCTAACTTACAAGAAACTGCGGCGAGCATGGAGCAAATGACCGCGACGGTGAAGCAAAATGCCGAGAGCGCATCATCGGCGAATTTGGCGTCGAGTAAGGCCAGTGAAAAAGCGAGCAAGGGCGGTGATGTAGTCAAAGAAACCATTGAAGCGATGGCGGAAATCAATGATGCCAGCAAGAAAATTGCCGATATTATTGGGGTGATTGATGAAATCGCCTTCCAGACCAATTTGCTTGCCTTGAATGCGGCGGTGGAAGCGGCGCGTGCGGGGGAGCAAGGACGTGGCTTTGCCGTTGTGGCGGGTGAAGTGCGTAGCTTGGCACAACGCAGTGCGGGCGCAGCGAAAGAGATCAAAGACTTAATCAAGGACAGTGTGGAAAAAGTCGCGCAAGGCTCGAAGCTGGTGGATGATTCAGGCGCGATGCTTGGAGAGATTGTCGCCTCTGTGTCTGAGGTCTCTCAGCTCATTGATAGGATCAATGTGGCAAGTCAAGAGCAAGCCACAGGTATTGATGAAATCACCCGTTCCGTGGCTCGGATGGATCAAATGACGCAACAAAACGCGGCCTTAGTCGAAGAGGCTGCAGCTTCTAGTCAGGCGATGCGGGAAGAAGGTGCCGAGTTAATCAACCTGGTTGGTTTCTTTCAAGTTGACATCGATGCTGAAAAGTTAGCGGATCTTCACCCTCCTCACACTCAACGTAAAAGCGCGCCCAAGCACGCCAATAAAGCCGTTTCCAAGGCAAGAGGGAAACATTACCGCAATGGAGAAGCCGCCTACGAGCCTCGCCAAGTGAGCAGTCATCAAAGGCCTTCGAGTGATGAGGTCAGCGATGAGTGGGAGGAATTTTAACCATGACTGCGCCAGTGAATGCGTCATCTGGTGCTTACGATTTTAGTCAGCGTCATTTTAAATATGTACAAGTGTTTATGGCGAATGAGACGGGAATTTTTCTTACGGATAAAAAGAAAAATATGGTGTATGGCCGTCTGGTGCGTTGCCTACGTAGAACAGGCATGGCGACATTTGATGACTATTTCACGTTGGTTGAGCAGAGTAAAGACGAGCGAGTCGCGTTTGTTAATGCACTGACCACCAATAAAACCCAGTTTTTTCGTGAGCGCCACCATTTCGAGTTTTTAGCCCGCGAATTGATCCCCTATTGGCGAGCGGCTAAGCAAAAGCGTATTCGGATTTGGTCTGCGGGCTGCTCGACGGGGGAAGAGCCTTACACCATTGCCGCTGTACTTGCAGGGCATGGGTTGTTAGAGAGGCAATGGGATGTACAAATCCTCGCCACTGATTTAGACACCCATGTACTCAATACGGCTCGCAAAGGCTTTTACAGTTTGGATGCTGTCCACTCGATTCCAGAAATTTATTTGCAAAACGGGTTCTTAAAAGGAAAAGGCGTCAAGAAAGATCTATTCAAGGCCAAGCGCCAGCTTCGGGATGCGATCCGTTTCGAGCCACTTAACCTGAAAGGAGAGTGGCCTCATAAGCAAGCGATGGATGCGATTTTTTGTCGTAACGTGATGATTTATTTTGATCGCGCCACACAGCAACGGCTGCTTGAGCGGTTCTGGCACCAGTTAGTACCGGCGGGGGTACTTTTTATCGGCCATTCTGAAGGACTCGGAAAGATGGCGGAGAAGTTCGATAATTTAGGTCACACCATATACCGTAAACGGGAGTGATATGCGCCAAGCCCTGGAATTACACCGGCATGCTCAAGAGAAAACACTCACCCGTTTTTTTAGTCCTGAGCACGACAAGCACATGGTGAAGCTACAACCGGGCGATGTTTATGTCAGCGCTAATGATGAGTTGATTGCCACTGGCTTGGGCTCATGCATTGCTGCGTGTATTTGGGATCCCGAGTCCCAAGTGGGCGGTATGAACCATTTTATGTTGCCTCTTAAGTGCGAAGAGGCAGAGAGTGCTTGGACAGCGGAGCCGTATTTGTCTCATGCTGCCCGTTACGGTAATTACGCCATGGAAATACTGATTAATTCTTTGCTTCAACAAGGGGCGGTAAAAAGTCGGCTAAGAGTGAAGTTATTCGGTGGTGGTAACATTATGAGGCAAAATATTGCCATTGGCCGCAAAAATATCGACTTTGTTCGTCAATATGTCACCAATGAGCAGCTTCTTTTGGTGTCGGAAGATCTTGGACAGGTCTTTCCGCGCCAAGTGCTCTTCGATCCTCGCACGGGTAAGGCTTGGGTGAAGAAAATCCAGTCACTGAGTCAGCAATTGGTGGCGGAAGAGAACCAGTACAATCAGCGCTTGCTGCGAGAGTCTTATAAGGATGGCACCGATGAGCAAGACGTGGAGCTATTCTGATGAGCCCATATCGTTACAAAGTATTGGTGGTTGATGATTCTTTGCTCTATCGCACCCTAATCAGGGAATGCTTAGACAGTGACAGCGAGTTAGAGGTCGTTGGCTTGGCTGCCGACCCTTACGAGGCGCGTGAAAAAATAAAAAAGTTTAACCCGGATGTGATCACGCTCGATGTTGAAATGCCCAAAATGGATGGCATCCAGTTTCTTAAAAACCTGATGCGTTTACGACCGATGCCAGTGATCATGGTGTCGACCCTGACCCAGCATGGCGCAGATGTCACCCTGACAGCACTGGAGGTTGGGGCGGTGGATTATGTACCAAAACCATCATTGAATCTTGCCACTGCCATGATCCGTGAGCGTGAGGAGCTGATCAGCAAAGTGAAGATGGCGGCGCAGGCGAGTGTTGGCCACACAAACCTTTGGAATAAACCGCCGAACGTCACCATCGACCGTCAGCATTTCAACCGTAGTGGCTATCAAGTGATTGGGCTAGGGGCATCGACGGGCGGGACAGAGGCACTACGTGGTATCCTCGAGCGCTTACCCAAGCACATGCCACCTATTGTGGTCACACAGCATATCAAAGCAGCGTTTTGTGGCCCTTTTGCCGAGCGATTAGACCGCGTATGTCGATTGCAAGTTGAAGCCGTCACATCGGACACAGTGCTGTTGGCGCAAGGGCGCGTGTATGTCGCGCCTGGCGATCGACACCTCACCGTGGTCAACCGGCAAGGACATTTGTACTGTCAGCTCTCCGATAGTGCTCCCGTTGAGCGCCATCGCCCTTCCGTGGATGTGATGTTTTCATCCATCGCAGGTTCTGTCGGCAGACAGTCGATTGGCGTGATATTGACCGGAATGGGAAGAGATGGCGCCACTGGGCTATTGAAAATGCGCCAAGCGGGGGCGCTGACTGCCGCGCAAGACCAAGCCAGCTCTGTAATATGGGGAATGCCTCGCGTGGCAATTGAACGAGGGGGAGCGGCAAAGACCCTGTGTTTAACGGAAGTCGCGAATTTTTTAGTAGAGGCCATTTATGGGGACTAAGTGCGTTATCGCGACTTAGAGTGTGGGCGAGTAATACGGCATGGCGATAGTCAAACAAAAAAAACGCTAACCTTTCGGCTAGCGTTTCTTTAAAAGTGGCTCCCCCAACTGGACTCGAACCAGTGACATACGGATTAACAGTCCGGCGTTCTACCAACTGAACTATGGGGGAATAATGGTGCCTCGAGGCGGAATCGAACCACCGACACGGGGATTTTCAATCCCCTGCTCTACCAACTGAGCTATCGAGGCAATGGTGCCGGCTGCCGGAGTCGAACTGGCGACCTACTGATTACAAGTCAGTTGCTCTACCAACTGAGCTAAGCCGGCACACAAATCGCGAAATACTGTGTGTCACACCATTATTTCATTATATGGTGCCCGGAGGCGGAATCGAACCACCGACACGGGGATTTTCAATCCCCTGCTCTACCGACTGAGCTATCCGGGCCAACGGGGCGCTATTAAACGGATTTTCCGTCTCACCGTCAACTGTTTTTTTGAAAAAAGTGCTGATATCGCATTGTTTGAATAAAAACCCAGCGAAGTGCGACAAAAACAGGCAAAAATCGGCGCTGACCACCCTTTATTGGGGGAGTTTAGAAAACGCTTTTTGATAGCGGGTGACCTTTTGTAAGTAGCGCCGTGACTCCGAAGAAGGATGGCGATGGGTCAGTGCCCAATAGACTTGGTTCGGGCGCAGCTTGTTTAAATCCTGCATGGCCCGACGTCTATTCGTATCAAATGTGCGCAGCACATTGCCTGTCCCGCCGTTATAGGCTGAAATCATGCTGTAGTGCAGAGACAGTGGATCGCGCACCGCTTTAAGGTAGCGGTTTTTGAGAATATAAAAATAGGCGGTGCCTGTATCTATATTCCTCTCTGGATCAAAAAGATACTTGGGGGTGGGTTGGCCACTGCGTTTTTTGACTAATTTGAACACATCACGTCCGGCCGTCTTGGGTACCACTTGCATTAGGCCATAGGCATTGGCCCAGCTCACCGCATAAGGGTTAAAACTGCTTTCGGTTTTGATGATCGCATAAATCAGCTTTTCCGAGATGCCATAACGCTTGGACGCACGGCGGACGATATCGGCATATTGATAGCTGCGCTTGGCGGCATGATCCTTGACCATGGGAATGGTGACGTAATACATGTTTTGAAAACGTACTCTTTTCTTTTTTAAGCGCTTATCAATCAGGTAATTCGCAAAGCGATTGGCGCGCCACTCCCAAGTAATGGTTTTTCCTTCATGATCCACCACTTGGCCTTCGAGAAACGGACGCCCATTGAGTGGTACTTTCGCCGCAGAATAGAGATCGACGGAGGCCGGATCTCTTGGCGTAAGCAAGGTGGTGACAATGGCTTGTTTGAGGTGGGACTTCGGTGCATCGGTGGCGACGGTTTCCACGCGGATAACGCCGCGTTCAAAATCAATGCGCGCCCGGCTTTTGTAATTGTCTGTGTATTTGACGTAATCCCGTTTGCCTGATACGAACACTTGGTTTTCGCCCCAGCGCACCTCAATGTTGCCGGTAAATTGGCTAATCAGTTGATTAAGGGCGTCGATGTCTTTTTCGAACTGGCCGGGGATGGGCGCTAGATTTTTGGCAAATCGATTAGTGGTTTGATAATCCACGCCCACATATTTTTCTACGCTTTCGCGGCTACAACCGGACAGCAAGGTGCTAAAGCAGCACACCAACAAGCAAAGTATTCGCGTCATCGTTTATTGCATTAGTATAAAAAACACCCGCACTGAGACTAACACAATGCGGGTGTTTTGTAGCCTTGACGATGCCCGAGTGTGGGCGGGACCGCGTTAATTAGGCCTCGGGTGGCACATAGCCGTCGATGTGCACATCTTGGCCTTCGAATAAAAACTTGACCATTTCTTCTTCGATCACCTTGCGGTGCTCAGGATCCATCATGTTGAGTTTCTTCTCGTTGATGAGCATGGTCTGTTTTTTCTGCCACTCAGCCCAGGCTTCTTTGGAAATGTTGTCATAAATGCGTTTGCCCAGCTCGCCGGGATAAAGCTGGAAATCTAGCCCGTCGGCTTCTTTTTGTAGACGTTGGCAAAATACGGTACGGCTCATAATCTAGGCTCCTTGTCATCGCCTGTGAGGTGTTGTTGGCGCTCGTGTTCTAATAAGGTTAACAGCTTTTTCACGGGTGCGGCTAACCCAACTTTTGCTGGTTGCGACAAGTTATACCAAAGCCCTTGGTTCGCTTCCATGATGATTTGCGGTCGCTGATTCACACACACCTTGACGGGGACAATGTCTAGGTGGAAGTGGCTAAATGTGTGTCTAAACGCGGTGAGCACCTCAGTGTGAGTCGGTTTGACCCCTTGTAATTTGTCGGCAATATCGACATCAAGTGTCTGCTCTGATGCTTCCGGTAAGCACCATAGCCCGCCCCATAGCCCACTGGGCGGACGCTGTTCTAACCAGATATCGTCTTGATATTGAATGAGTAAAAAGCTGACTTGCTTTACGGGCAGAGTTTTTTTGGGCTTTTTACCGGGAAAATCAAGCTGACGGCCTTGCGCGCGCGCTTCACAGCGGTCTGCGACCGGGCAAAGCTCGCACTTAGGCTTGCTGCGAGTACACACCATGGCACCCATATCCATCATCGCTTGGTTGTATTTATCGGTATCCGTGGCGGGCGTGAGTGCCTCAGCGATTTCCCAAAGCTTGTTTTCTACCGGCTTTTTTCCCGGCCAGCCCTCGACGGCATAGCAGCGTGCCAAGGTGCGTTTGACGTTGCCATCCAAAATAGGGTGGGGCTGATTAAGCGATAGCGATAGCACTGCGCCGGCAGTTGAGCGCCCGACACCAGGTAGCGCCATGACTTGCTCGAGTGTGGTAGGAAACACGCCGTTGTGCTCGCGGGCGATCACTTGTGCGGCTTTGTGTAGGTTGCGGGCGCGGGCGTAATAGCCAAGTCCTGTCCATAGGTGCAACACTTCGTCTTGTTCGGCATTGGCGAGATCGGTGACTGTTGGAAAGCGCGTCATAAAGCGCTCAAAGTATGGGATCACCGTACTCACTTGGGTTTGCTGCAGCATGATCTCGCTGAGCCAGACCTTATACGGGGTTTTGTTTTGTTGCCAAGGCAGGGTTTTACGGCCATATTGCTCGTACCAGTTTAAAATGGCGTCGGAAAAAGATTGACTCACTGTGCTCTCTCTTATTGTTTTGCTCACACGTGCACAAAGGCAGGTCACAGGGTACACTAACGAGCAGGCACACTAATAGGATCAGTGCGGCCAACTTGCGCAATGGCGAAAACTTTGCATAATGCGCAGTCCGTTTAGATTTCCAACAATCGATGGTCTTTTTCACCACCATCACTAACACTGCATCACAGGCACTCAATCATGACTGAAGTCACTAAAACCGAACTGACCGAGGATGGCAAAGTTATTCGTAAAGTACGCAGCTTTGTGCGTCGCGAAGGCCGTTTAACCAAAGGCCAAGAGCAAGCGCTCAACGAATCTTGGCCGACCATGGGCATTGACTTCGAGGCGAGCGAACTGGACTGGCTGCAGGTGTTTGGCAACGACAATCCGGTGGTGCTGGAAATCGGTTTTGGCATGGGCGCCTCTTTGGTTGAAATGGCAAAAAATGCCCCCGAGAAAAACTTTGTGGGTATTGAAGTCCACACCCCAGGCGTGGGTGCTTGTTTGATGGCCGCGCGCGAAGCCGGTGTCACCAACCTACGTGTGATGTGTCACGATGCGGTTGAGGTGTTTGAGCAAATGCTGCCAAAAGACAGCCTCGACACCGTGCAACTGTTCTTCCCTGATCCTTGGCATAAAAAACGTCACCATAAGCGGCGCATTGTCCAACTACCGTTTGCTGGAATGGTACGTGACAAGCTGAAAGTGGGTGGCGTATTCCACATGGCGACGGACTGGGAAAACTATGCCGAACATATGATTGACGTGATGGAGGCCGCGCCTCACTATCAGAACGTGGCGCAAGAGGGGCTTTATGTCCCACGCCCTGACGATCGTCCTCTGACTAAATTTGAGCAGCGTGGACAGCGCCTTGGCCACGGTGTTTGGGATATCAAATACACGCGCACCGCCTAAAAGACGCGTGTATCACTCAGCATCTGTTACGCACTTAAAGCCAACCTGAGGTTGGCTTTTTTGTCCTATGTTGTAGAAGGAAGCTGCCCTTGAAACCCAGTGCGCAATTACTCGAGCAAATTCTTGACGATGTTCGGCCATTAATTGGACAAGGCAAGGTGGCTGACTATATTCCCGCATTAGCCGATGTGGCCAATCACAAACTCGGGATCGCAGTATGTTATAAAGATGGCGATGTGATCCGTGCTGGCGATGCTGATGAGGCATTCTCTATTCAATCGATCTCCAAGGTGTTGAGCCTGACTCTGGCGATGCAAAACTATCAAGCAGAGGAAATCTGGACGCGTGTGGGCAAAGAGCCCTCTGGACAAGCGTTTAATTCGTTAATCCAGCTTGAGATGGAGCAAGGGATCCCGCGTAATCCCTTTATTAACGCTGGTGCATTGGTCGTCAGCGACATGCTACACACACGCCAGTCTGCGCCTCGTCAACGGATGCTTGAATTTGTACGTCACCTCGCGGGTAATCCACATTTGTGTTACGACAAGGCGGTGGCGGATTCAGAAATGCTGCACAGCGACAGAAATGCAGCGATTGCCTATCTGATGCGTGCGTTTGGCAATTTTGATAATGATGTGGTGCCAGTATTAACCAACTATTTTCATTATTGTGCGTTAGAGATGAGCTGTGTCGACTTGGCAAAGGCGTTTTTCTACCTGGCCAATAAAGGGACACCGCTAAGTGATGACACCGCTATCTTGAGCCCGACACAAAGCAAACAGATGAACGCCTTATTGGCGACTTGTGGCTTGTACGATGGTGCGGGTGAATTTGCTTATCGCGTAGGCATGCCAGGTAAATCCGGGGTAGGCGGGGGTATTATTGCCGTTGTGCCTGGTGAGATGTCGATTGCCGTCTGGTCGCCGGAGCTAGACCCTTCGGGCAATTCCTTAGCGGGAACGGCTGCGTTGGAGCTATTATCGGCTCGAATTGGCCGCTCGATATTTTAGTGTCAACCTCGATATTGCGCCCACGATGAGGGCAATATGCATACCTTTGAGTACAAAAAGCCCCGCAGTCATCTGTGGGGCTTTTTAGCATCACGGCGATACCGCGATAACATCAAGGAGCTAGGCGTCAGCGGCCAATGTGGCGAAAGCATGGTCAGCGGCCGCGAGCGTGGCATCAATTTCTTTTTGCCCATGTGCTAAGCAGGTAAAGCAAGCCTCAAACGCAGAAGGGGCCAAGTACACGCCTTGCTCGAGCATCAAGTGGAAGAAACGCTTGAAGCGCTCGGTGTCACACTGTTGCACATCTGTAAAGCAGGTGACGGTTTCTTGCTCGGTGAAGAAGAAGCCAAACATCGCGCCTGCTTGGTTCGTGGTCAGCGCAATACCGTGTTTGTCAGCTAAGGATTTGAACCCTTCTGCGAGCTGATGGGTCACATGGGCCAAGTAATCGTGGTTACCTGGCTGGCGAAGCTCAGACAAACAGGCGTGACCGGCCGCCATGGCGACGGGATTCCCGGCGAGTGTTCCCGCTTGGTATACTGGCCCTGTCGGAGCCAAGTATTCCATTACCTCACGACGTCCCCCGAATGCCCCCACTGGCATACCACCACCGACAATTTTGCCTAATGTGGTTAAGTCAGGTTTGACGTCGTAGTAAGCTTGCGCGCCACCTAATGCCACGCGAAAGCCAGTCATGACCTCATCAAAAATCAGTAAGGCACCGAACTCATCACACAGTTCGCGCAGACCTTGTAAGAAGCCGGGTTGCGGCGGCACACAGTTCATGTTGCCGGATACCGGCTCAACAATGATACACGCCACCTCGTCAGGATAGGTCTCAAACGTTTGGCGCACCGAGTCTAGGTCGTTATAGGTGCAGGTCAGAGTGTGCTTGGCAAAGTCGGCCGGCACCCCTGGAGAGTTGGGTTCACCGAGGGTGAGGGCACCAGACCCCGCTTTGACCAGCAAACAATCGCCATGGCCGTGATAGTTGCCCTCAAATTTGATGAATTTATCGCGTTTAGTAAATCCGCGCGCAAGGCGAATGGCGCTCATGGTCGCTTCAGTGCCTGAGTTCACCATGCGTACCATTTCCATCGAAGGCACTAACTCTGCTACCAGCTCCGATAAGGTTGTTTCACTCTCAGTTGGCGCACCAAAGCTGAGGCCACGCTGAGCAGCATCCACCACGGCTTCGCGGATTGCGCTGTGATTATGGCCTAAGATCATCGGCCCCCAAGAGCCAACAAAATCGATATAAGCTTTGCCGTCGGCATCAAAAATGTACGCGCCGTCAGCACGCTCCATGAAGACAGGGTCGCCGCCGACACCGGCAAAAGCACGCACGGGAGAATTCACGCCACCGGGAATGGTGCGTCGAGCTTGTTGAAAAAGTTGTGCTGATTTGGTCATGACATATCCTGTTTGGTAAGGCTTGGCCTAAATTGCGTTGGCGTATTTTAACCAAAGATACGGAACACTGGCGAGGTAGAGTATGATTTCGTTAAGACAAGATTGGCAATTAATACGTACTGATCACAGTTGCGATCAAACGCGCAATACTTGAACACTTTACTCAGGTATTGGATAATCGAATAATTAGCACAAAGAGCATGTGAGGTAACAATGAGCGAAGCACCTTTGCCGTTAGAGTTTTCTGAGGCCGCGGCAACCAAGGTAAAGACGCTGATTCAGGAAGAAGAAAACCCCAACCTGAAGTTGCGCGTCTATATCACCGGTGGTGGCTGTAGCGGCTTCCAATATGGTTTTACCTTCGATGAAAACGTCAACGAAGGAGATATGGAGATCGAGAAAAGCGGCGTGATGCTGGTGGTTGACCCTATGAGCTTACAGTATCTGATGGGCGGGAAGGTCGACTACACCGAGGGCCTTGAAGGATCGCGCTTTTTCATTGATAACCCTAATGCCACAACGACTTGTGGTTGTGGTGCGTCATTTAGCGTTTAATCGTGTTGTGGCGATACCGCTGACGACAATCAAAAACGGCGCCTGCAGGCGCCGTCTTTGATCCGCAGAGCTGATTAGCCGCCACGGTTATAGTGGTTAAGGCTGCCAACTGTGGCCAACAGCTGGTTAAACTTACTCAACTGAGCCATGCGTGACTCAGCCAAACGCACAAACGCCTTCTTTTGTTCACCTTGAAGAGACTTGGCTTCAGGCAGTTTTACCGTCCGCGGGTTTTTATGGACACCGTGAACGAGAAACTCATAGTGCAAGTGTGCACCCGTCACGCGCCCTGTTGAGCCTAGCGTACCGATAATATCCCCTTGTTTGACGCGCTGACCGGTTTTCACTTTACGCTTGGTCAGGTGCAAATACTTGGTGATATAGGTCGAGCTGTGGCGGATAAACACATAGTTGCCGTTGAAGCGGTTGTATGAGGCTTTCATCACCACGCCGTCCCCGGCGGCTTTGATTGGGGTTCCCACTGGCGCAACATAATCGGTGCCACGGTGCGGCTTTACACGGCCAGTGACCGGGTGCAAACGACGTGGGTTGAAGTTTGAGCTGACATAGCGGAAGTTAACCGGTGAGCGCAAAAACGCCTTTTTCATCGCCTTGCCGCTCGGTGTGTAGTACTTGCCATTTTTGGCGCGTACTGCCGTGAAGGTATCGCCTCGGTTGGTGAAGGTGGCGGCGAGGATATTGCCACTGCCTATATGCTCTCCTTCGACAAACTCTTCCTCGTACAGCACTGAAAAGCTATCACCATTGCGAATATCAAGGGCAAAATCCACATCCCAGCCAAAAATCCCCGCGAGTTGCATGATCTGATTTGGGTTTAATCCAGCATCAGAAGCAGCTTGCCAAAAGTTTGACTTGATGGTCGCACGGGCAAAGTTTAGCTGCGTATCAACGTGCTTGGTTTCCAGCCGTGATTGATAGCTCTCATCAATTTTATTCACGATCAGGGTTTCGTTACTGCCTCGTGGTTGAATGAGCTGCACCAGCTCGCCGTCATCATCGACCCCTAGACGTACTTCATCGCCTGGATTTAAGTAAGCGAGACTTTGCGTTCTTTCGTCGGCATTGACGAGACGATAGAGAGTGGTGGGGCTTAACCCCGCACGGCTAAACAATAGCGCCATGCTCTCGCCAGGCTGTACTTCATAGGTTTGCCAGTGGATATTGCGCTTAAACTGCGCGGGCATCTCATCTTTGGGAGGCAGGAGTGAGACGGCCTCAACCGGTAAAGGGTAATGCTTTCCCGGTTCGAAATTAGGTTTAGGGCGCGGCGTATCGGCGCCGTCTGGTACCAACATTAACAAGACAATGAATGCGCTTAATGCACCGATAACGAGTTTATGTAACTTGGGTAAGGCTGCGAGTTTATTTAACGGCATGAAGACTATGTTGAATCACTACGAATAAAGTTATGACAGTCAGACACCCAATCGGTTTTATTGGGGATGATGCCCTGAAGTAGATTTGACACGGCTGACACAAAGACCACATACATCTTTTGACGGCAGCCGCTGCGCGCACCTTGTACACACTCTATCAGTTTAACTGGTTTCAAAAACTGTCGCTATTCGAGTAATATGTCGGTTTATCACATTTTTGCCTATTGGGTAGGAGCAAGAGACTATGGCGAGCCTGGAAGCCGCGCTAGCAGAGCTAAAACGTGGCGTAGATGAAGTAATCCCGGAAGACGAGCTGGTGGCGAAGCTGAAAGAGGATCGTCCTCTTCGCATCAAACTTGGCGCGGATCCCACCGCACCCGATATCCACCTGGGTCACACAGTGATCCTTAATAAGCTGCGAGCTTTTCAAGCGCTTGGCCACGAAGTGATCTTCTTGATTGGCGACTATACCGGTATGGTAGGTGACCCAAGTGGTAAAAATACAACCCGTCCGCCTTTGACGCGTGAGCAGGTGCTGCAAAACGCAGAGACCTACAAAGAGCAGGTGTTCAAAATTCTGGATCCGGCGAAAACGCGTATCGAATTTAACTCGAAATGGCTAGGAGAGCTGGGCACAGATGGCATGATCCGTTTGGCAGCAAGCTCTACCGTGGCTCGTATGCTTGAGCGTGATGACTTTAAAAAGCGCTATACCAGCAACCAAGCCATTGCTATCCATGAGTTCATCTACCCACTGCTTCAAGGGCACGACTCCGTCGCGCTAGAAGCGGATGTTGAGTTGGGCGGCACCGATCAAAAATTCAACTTGCTGATGGGGCGTGAGCTGCAAAAACAAGCAGGACAAAGCCCGCAAGTGGTGATGACCATGCCACTACTGGTTGGATTAGACGGTGTGAAAAAGATGTCTAAGTCAGCACATAACTACATTGGTGTAAGCGAGCGCCCGGATGACATGTTCGGTAAGATCATGTCGATTTCTGACGATCTGATGTGGGATTACTATGAGCTGCTGTCTTTCCGCCCACTTGAGGAGGTAGCGCAGTTTAAGCAAGACGTACAAGCCGGGAAAAACCCGCGTGATATTAAGATCTTGCTAGCCAAAGAAATCATCGCGCGCTTCCACTCCGACGCCGATGCTGATGCCGCTGAACAAACGTTCGTCAATCGTTTCCAAAAAGGCGCAATGCCGGATGAGATGCCAAGCTTTACCTTCGAGCAAGGTATGGCAATTGCTAATCTGTTAAAAGAAGCTGGGCTGGTTAATTCCACCTCTGATGCACTGCGTATGGTTCGCCAAGGCGCGGTGAAAATTGATGGTGAAAAGGTTGAAGATACCAAGCTTGTGCCAGCCGCCGGTGAAGCCGTTTACCAAGTGGGCAAGCGCAAGTTTGCTCGGGTGACGCTCAGCTAAATACCTTGTATGCGTCAACTAAGAAAGCCCTTGCCATGACGCAAGGGCTTTTTATTTAGCGGTCTAGTGCGAACGGCGGTAACGATAAATGCCAGCGGATCGCCGCTAAGCGAATCAATAGTGTGGTGACCATACCGACAATAGAGGCCGTGACAGTGTCTGGGCTGACTTGAACGACGAGGGTGTGAACGATACCGCCGGCAATACAGGCGGTGGCATAGACTTCTGTTCTCAGCACCATAGGCACTTCGCGCGCGAGCACATCACGAATAATGCCGCCACCACAGGCGGTAATCACGCCCATGATCACCGCCACCAAAGGAGATGCGCCATAACTGAGGGCCTTGTCGACGCCGATACCCACAAAGACCGCCAGCCCAACAGCATCGGCGCAAGGCAACACGTACCAGGGAAGACGGCGAGGGTGACGAATAAGTAGCATAGTGGCGACACAGGTGGCCAATATCACCCAAATATAGGTGGTGTCGGTAATCCAAAATGCCGGTGTGGCACCGATTGCCATATCTCGGACTGTCCCGCCGCCTATAGCGGTGGCACAGGCGAGAACCACTACACCAAAGGGATCCATACGTAAACGACCCGCCACCAGCACACCGGAAATCGCGAACACGGCCGTACCGAATAAGTCGAATAAATACAAAATCATGGTCTGAGTCATGCTAAATCCTATTGCGCCTGACGGACTTTATCGAGGGCGGTACAAATTTGCTCGGCCGCGTTTAATGCGCGAGGGGTCGCGCGAGTGAGCCAATCCGGGTTAAGTGGCCAAGTAAACTGGTGCGTCGTATTAGGCAGAAAGTCGGCCATCGAATCCCAACTGTCTGGTGGCTGCTCGCCCGTGTGGAAAAGCACCTTGGGGGTACGTGTGATGACTTGCTCCATATTGACTTGTGGATAGGCGGCGGCGCTATCGGCGAAGATATTTTTCCCGCCACACAAGCGAAATAACTGACTCGGCCAAGCGCGGTTACTGGCGGTCATCAGAGGCGTGTCACTGAGCAAATAAAAGTAGGGAACGGGCTCTGCATCGCGGTATTGGGCGTTTAATTGCGCCAGTTTTTGATCAAAGGCGTTGGCATTGCGCGTGGCAATGTCTGGGCTCTCGCTGTAATCGCCAAGCTCGCGAATAAACTGACTAATATCACTGAGCGTGTTGGGGTTGAGGTAACGGATGGTAAAGCCTAATTCCGCCAGTGCTTCCAGAGGTTTGGGTGGGTTCCCGCCGCGCCAAGCTAAAATAAGATCGGGTTGCAGGGCGATAATGCGCTCGAGTTTGACGCCCCGATAGTTGGCCACGCGTTCAAGCGATTGCGCTGGCTGCGGATAATCACTGTAAGCACTGGCGGCGACCATATTAGGACCCAGCCCAGCGGCATAAGCTAGCTCGGTGGCGTGGGGAGCGAGGCTAATCACTCGCAGCGGGGTGGCGTGTGCAAAAGGCATCCATATTAAAGCCAAGACAAGCCACCAAGCTTGCAAGCGAAAAAGGGTAAAAAGGGCACGAAAACGCGGCATCAATCAGTGTCCTTAAACGATTAAAACCAAAGAGCATAACCCGAGCCAGATTAAAACACTGTGGGTTAACTTCAAGCGCAGCAATAAAAGGTGATAACAAGCAGGGGTGACCCCATAGCCAATTTTGGTTCTCAAGGTCTTGGTGCCTTGATAGACGGCTGGGCCGCCTAGAGAGAGCTGGAAGCGACTGCCCGCGCAGGCGAGTAGCCAACCTGATCCAAGCGTTCGCCAGCGTCTGCCCTGCTGCCAGCCGGTTTTCAGGTGTGACCAAGGTTGACGGCTCATTGCCACGATCATCGCAAACAGCCCCATTGGCACTATATCCAACAGGTTCAATAAGCGGGCACTGGCCAAGCCAAATGGGTAGTAGCTTAAGCGGCTTGGGGTCCAAACGCGGTGAAGGTGTACCAAGCTGGTGTACAGCAAGGCACCTACGCCGCCTGCCAGCAAATAATAAAATATCACGCAAACACAGTGTCGCGCGGTGCCGAGAAGCAGTGTTTCCGCTGCCGCTTTCCCTATTCCAATCAATGACAGAGACTCGGTTTCACGGTTGACGCGGGTGGCGAGCAACGCGCGCGCTGCGCCTTTGTCATGTTGGTCTATTGCATGGGCGATGGCATGGCCAAACTTATCGATCGGTCGCCAATCAAGTGCGAGCCAGAGCAATATGGCATCGAACAGGGGGCGTGACCACACCAGCTCGCGGGTGGCGATTAAAAAAATCGCGAGGGTGCCACCCATCAAGATTAAGGCGAGCGCACCGGCAAGCTTACGCTGGCGCTTAGGGTCTGTGTCTTTGTTGACTTGGCTCGCGAGCAAGTCGGCATACTGCCGCCAGTATTGAAACGGGGAGTATTGACCGGGCAATGGGAGTAGCCAGTGCACGAATACCGCCAACCACAGTGCCCATAAGCGTCCTTGGTCGGCGGCGTAGATCATCCATTGTTGCGGATTGAGCAAATCATCCATGGGGGCGTGCGATTAGGCGTCGATCATTGTGACCATGTTTTCCACCATGGCCGATGAGCTTTTGGCCGCTAACGGCAGAAACTCTTCAAAGGTCATGGGTGACTCTTTTTCGGCGACCACATCCGAGATAGCACGCACCACCACAAAAGGCGTGGCAAACTGGGCACACACTTGCGCGATCGCTGCCGCTTCCATTTCGGCGGCCACCGCATCTGGGAAGTGGGTATGGATATGTTGGCGGTGGGCCTCGGTGTGGACAAAGGTATCGGCGGTACAGATCAAGCCGCGCACCACATGTGTTTGGCTGTCCACGGCTTTTTCCGCGAGTTGCATTAACGCTTCATCGGACTCGAAGACTGCTGGTTGCTGCGGCACTTGTCCCATTTGATAGCCGAATGCAGTGGCATCTGCATCGTGATAACAGACTTTTGAAGACACCACCACATCACCCAGATTGAGTGAAGGCTCAAACGCACCGGCCGACCCTGTGTTGATCACCCAATCGGGCTTGAATTGTGATAGCAGCAAACTGGTACCAACGGCAGCGGCAACTTTACCGATGCCAGACTGAAGTAACACGATATCATGGCCTTGCAAAGTGCCCGTATAAAAGGTGCAGCCGCCTTCTTGATGAGTGGCGCTATTTTCCAGCTTGTCGCGCAGTAGAGTGACTTCTTGCTCCATGGCGCCAATAATACCGATTTTCATGCTGATAACCCTGTTGGTGTAAATGCCGTTAGTGTACATGAGGCAATAAAAAAGTGCCTCCTTCGAGGCACTTCTGGATCGATAACATCGATGTCTACGTGAAGGATATCAAACGGGATGTCGCCCGCGTTATACTTCTAAGTAGTCCATGATGCCGTCCGCGGCTTTGCGACCTTCATCAATAGCCGTTACCACCAAATCGGAGCCGCGCACCGCATCGCCCCCGGCAAAAATTTTGGGGTTCGTGGTTTGGTATAAGATATCCCCTTTGGCGGGCGCTTGGATTCGCCCGCGCTCATCAAGAGCGACGTCGTAGGGTTCTAGCCATTCCATTGCGTGCGGCTGGAAACCGAAGGCCATGATCACCGCATCCGCTTCCAGCACATGCTCACTGCCTTCAATCGGCTCTGGGCGGCGGCGACCCGCGGCATCAGGCGCTCCGAGCTGGGTTTTTACCACAGTAACCCCACTCACATTGCCGTTACCGTCAACTTCAATCCCCAGCGGTTGCAGGTTGAACATAAAGTTCACCCCTTCTTCGCGGGCATTTTTCACCTCACGGCGCGAGCCAGGCATGTTTTCCTCATCCCGACGGTAGGCACAGGTGACACTGGCGGCTTGTTGGCGAATAGAGGTCCGAACACAGTCCATCGCTGTATCCCCGCCGCCGAGTACCACCACACGTTTACCGGCCATATCGATGAACGGTGGGGCGTTATCCAGTGCCATCACCTTGTAAGTATTGGAGACTAAGAAGGGCAGCGCATCAAAGACGCCAGGTGCATCTTCATTAGCCAGCCCTGCACGCATGTACTTGTAGGTACCTACCCCTAAGAAAACGGCATCGTAGTCGTTAACCAAGGTTTGCATGTCAATATCTTTGCCCACTTCGGTGTTAAGGCGAAACTTAACGCCCATCTCGGTAAAGACGCGCTGGCGATGTCGCATCACATCTTTTTCGAGCTTAAACGATGGAATGCCAAAAGTGAGCAAGCCTCCAATTTCTGGGTAGCGGTCAAAGACCACGGGTTTGACCCCGTTGCGGACCAGCACATCAGCGCAGGCGAGCCCCGCTGGGCCGGCACCAATCACGGCGACCTTTTTGTCTGTCCACTCGACGTGTGACATGTCAGGCTTCCAGCCCATTTCAAAGGCTTTGTCCGTGATGTACTTTTCGACATTGCCGATGGTGACGGCGCCAAAGTCGTCGTTGAGGGTGCAGTCACCCTCGCACAGACGGTCTTGTGGACAGACACGGCCACATACCTCGGGCAAGCTATTGGTTTGGTGTGATAACTCTACCGCTTCAATTATCCGCCCTTGGTTGGCAAGTTCCAGCCATTGAGGGATATAGTTATGTACCGGGCACTTCCATTCGCAATACGGGTTACCGCAATCAAGGCAGCGATCGGCTTGTGCTGATACTTCCTTTTCGGTGAAGGGTTCGTAGATTTCGACGAACTCAATTTTGCGCGTTTCAATCGCTTTCTTACGCGGGTCAATGCGTTGTACATCAATAAACTGATAGATGTTCTGGCTCATGGGTCCCTCCTTTTTACTGCGCCTGAACGCGCAACTCGGTCGCGCTGCGACTTTGATGGCCTAACAGCGTATTCACATCTGCCGCCTTGGGTTTAACCAAGTAGAAGCGGTGAACCCAATGATCGAACGCATCCAGCAGCTGTTGTGCACGATCCGAGCCGGTCAGCTCAAGATGTTGCGCAATCAATCCACGTAAATGCTCTTGATGGATAGTGAGTGTCTCAAGTGACAGTGCCTCGACTAATTCAGGATTGATATGGGCATGGAAGTCGCCCTGCTCATCCAGTACATAGGCAAAACCACCGGTCATCCCGGCGCCAAAGTTGACCCCAGTGCGACCGAGAATGGCCACTACACCCCCCGTCATGTATTCACACGCATTGTCGCCCGCGCCTTCCACGATGGCATGGACGCCAGAGTTACGCACCGCAAAGCGCTCACCGGCTTTACCCGCTGCAAACAATTTACCCCCCGTCGCACCGTATAAGCAGGTGTTACCCATGATGGTGGACTCGTGGCTGGCAAATGCTGAGCCGACAGGGGGGCGGATCACTATTTGTCCGCCGCTCATGCCTTTTCCGACGTAGTCGTTGGCATCCCCGATAAGGGTGATGTTCACCCCCGCGGCATTCCATACCCCGAGAGACTGGCCGGCGGTCCCTTGCAGCTGCACATCCAGTGGGTTGGCAGCCATCCCGGTATTGCCGTAACGTTTGGCAATTGCGCCAGACAAGCTGGCACCGACTGAACGGTCGGTATTACGAACCGATTTGTAGATGCTGGCACTGTGGTTAGCGGCAATGGCTTCACCCAGTTCACCAAGTAGTGCTTGGTTCAGCTCGGCTTTATCAAATGGTGTGTTAGGCTCACTGCAATACAAGGTCTTACCGGGCCATGGCGTCGGCGCATCGAGAATATGGCTCAAATCAAGCTTCAGTTGCTTGGCGGTAAAGCCATCGACGGCTTCCAGGAGGTCGGTACGGCCAATCAGATCGGTGAGCTTTTCCACGCCCAGTTCGGCCAGTAGCTCGCGCACTTCTTCCCCTAGGCCTTTGAAGAAGTTCATCACTTGCTCGGGAAGGCCTTTGAAGTGCTCACTACGCAAGGTTTCATCCTGGGTCGCGACCCCGGTGGCACAGTTATTGAGGTGGCAAATACGAAGATATTTACAGCCAAGTGCCACCATAGGGGCAGTCCCAAAGCCAAAGCTTTCTGCGCCTAAGATAGCCGCTTTGACGATGTCTAAACCGGTTTTTAGTCCCCCATCGACTTGTAAACGGATCTTATGGCGTAAGCCGTTTTCAACCAGTGCTTGCTGGGTTTCAGCGAGACCCAATTCCCATGGGCTGCCGGCATATTTCACCGAGGTGAGCGGGCTTGCGCCTGTTCCACCGTCATACCCTGAGATAGTAATCAGGTCGGCATATGCTTTGGCGACCCCAGTGGCAATGGTGCCAACACCGGGTTCTGAAACCAGCTTGACTGACACGAGTGCTTGTGGGTTCACTTGTTTTAAATCGAAGATCAGCTGGGCCAAATCCTCAATCGAGTAAATATCATGGTGTGGTGGGGGCGAAATCAAGGTCACGCCGGGGACGGAGAAACGCAGTTTAGCAATTTCTGCGGTGACCTTATGGCCAGGCAGTTGTCCGCCTTCACCCGGTTTGGCACCTTGCGCGACCTTGATTTGCAGCACATCCGCATTGGTCAAGTAATGGGGGGTGACGCCAAAGCGCCCCGATGCAATCTGTTTGATGCGTGAATTGCGCTCGCTATTGAAACGACGTGGATCTTCCCCCCCTTCGCCCGAGTTAGAGTGGCCACCAAGACGGTTCATCGCAATAGCCAGCGCTTCGTGCGCTTCCGGGCTTAAGGCACCGATAGACATCGCCGCCGAGTCAAACCGTTTGAACAGCTCCGTGGCTGGCTCTACGCGCTCGAGCGCGAGCGGTGAGGCGGTTTTTTTCAGTTGCATTAAATCGCGCAAGGTCGCCACAGGGCGCTGGTTCACGGTGTTGGCGTAGGTCTTGTAGTCCATGGTCTCGCCAGAACGCACCGCGCTTTGCAAGTTGGTGACCACGTCTGGATTGTACGCGTGGTATTCGCCATCGTGGACATACTTGAGTAAACCACCGTGCTCAAGCGGTTTGCGCTTGATCCACGCTCGGCGAGATAGGTTGATCAAATCTTGTTGGAAATCATCAAAGTTGGCCCCTTGAATGCGGCTAGCCACGCCTTTAAAGCAAAGCTCAATCACATCCTGGTGCAAGCCAACCGCCTCAAACAGCTGTGAGCAACGATAAGAGGCAATGGTTGAAATCCCCATTTTTGACATGATCTTGTACAGGCCTTTATTGATGCCATTACGGAAGTTGACCATCACATCGCGATAAGGCTTATCGACGGCACCAATATCGACCAAATTCGCCAGTGTTTCATAGGCTAAGTAAGGATAAACCGCCGTGGCACCAAACCCGAGCAACACCGCAAACTGATGCGGGTCACGGGCGCTGCCGGTTTCGATAATGATATTGGCATCACAGCGCAGGTTTTGGTTAACCAAGCGCTTTTGCACCGCACCGACGGCCATGGCGGCAGGGATCGGAAGTGTCTCTTTATTGATGCTGCGGTCAGAAAGCACCACCAAAACCGTCCCATCACGGACACAGCGCTCGGCCTGATCGCATAAATCGAGGATGGCTTGGTGAAGATCTTTCTCACTCGGATCGTAATTGATATCTAAAATGGTGTTGCGATAATAGGTATCGTCTAGCTCGAGCAGTTGCACCAGATCCGAGAACAAAAGCACCGGAGACTTAAACGCGACCCGCTCGGCGTGGCCATCGGTTTCGCAGAACACATTCATTTCACGGCCAATACAGGTGGCCAGAGACATCACGTGGTTTTCACGTAAAGGATCAATCGGTGGGTTAGTCACCTGGGCAAATTTTTGCCGGAAGTAATCGCTGACACAGCGTGGACGCGACGACAACACAGCCATGGGCGTATCATCCCCCATGGAGCCAGTGGCTTCTTGGCCAATATCGCCCAGCACTTTGACGACCTGGTCCACTTCCTCATTCGACATCCCAAACAGCTTTTGATAGGTCTTAAGCTGGGCATCTTTAAGGTTTCGGCTGCGTTCACTGGTATCAGGATCCAAGTTTTCGAATGGGGTAAGACGACGGACATGTTGATCTAACCACTCGCGATACGGGTGACGGCTTTTTAGCTCATCATCGATTTCACCCGAGTGCCAAATCTTCCCTTCGCGGGTGTCGATCACTAAAAGCTCACCGGGCCCCACGCGGCCTTTTTCTGACACCTCATCAGGCGCGTAATCCCAAATC
This sequence comes from Salinivibrio sp. ML323, assembly GCF_001995745.1. Taxonomy (NCBI): domain Bacteria; kingdom Pseudomonadati; phylum Pseudomonadota; class Gammaproteobacteria; order Vibrionales; family Vibrionaceae; genus Salinivibrio; species Salinivibrio sp. ML323. Next base: position 202,582 of record NZ_MUES01000001.1, read on the forward strand.
CCAATCTCGGAGGCGAGAGTAATAAATTTATCTTTGGTGACCACATAGCGCGCTGGACGCAAGCCATTGCGATCAAGGTTACAGGCGGCATAGCGGCCGTCTGACATGACAATACCGGCTGGCCCGTCCCAAGGCTCCATATGCATGGAGTTAAAGTCGTAAAACGCACGCAGCTCATCATCCATGTCTGGATGATTTTGCCATGCGGGCGGCACCAGTAAGCGCATCGCCCGGAATAAGTCCATCCCGCCGGCGAGAAAAACTTCCATCATGTTGTCGAGGCTTGAGGAATCAGAGCCTGATTCATTCACAAACGGGGCGGCTTGATGTAAGTCAGGCAACAGAGGGGAGTTAAACTTGTATGCACGGGTACGCGCCCACTGACGGTTCCCCTCAATGGTGTTGATCTCGCCGTTGTGGGCAAGGTATCTAAAGGGTTGGGCGAGCGGCCAGCGTGGCTGGGTATTGGTACTGAAACGCTGGTGGAACAAACAGATGGATGACTCTAAGCGCAGATCCGCGAGATCGGTGTAAAAGCGTGGTAGATCCGCTGGCATACACAACCCTTTGTAAACAATGGTTTGTGTGGATAGGCTGGTGACATAAAAGTCTGCATCGTCTGCCAGGGCTTTTTCTGCACGGCGGCGCGCAATATACAGGCGTCGCTCTAAATCGCGTGCGCGCCAGCCTGCTGGACCATTAACAAACACTTGTTCAATGACAGGCTGAGACTGTTTGGCGATGTCTCCGAGTACATCTGGGTTGGTCGGTACGGTCCGCCATCCCACCACTGAGAGTGTTTCAGCGTTGATTTCTTGCTCGAAGCGTTGTTTGGCTTGTTGGGCTTTTGCCGGATCGGCACTGAGAAAAATCATACCGACCGCATACAGGCGGCTTAGCTTCCATTGATTTTGTTCGGCAATAAGGCGGAAAAAGCGGTCGGGCTTTTGCAGCAGTAGCCCACAACCATCGCCTGTCTTGCCGTCAGAGTTGATGCCACCTCGGTGGGTCATGCGGTCAAGTGCAGCGATGGCAGTACGAACCAGCTTGTGGCTGGGCTCCCCCTCTTGATGGGCGATAAGGCCAAAACCACAGTTATCTTTTTCCAACATTGGGTTGTACAGCGACATTGCAATTCTCCCTTGCTACTGCGTTACGCGCAGTGATTGCATTTATTGTCGTGATCCTCCTGACCACTCTGAACAGCTTCGCTTTGTGACTCTGCGCTCGTTATGTTGTGATTTTTTAACGAGAAAAGTCGGTCATTTACTCCCTAACTCACTGTTTTATCGATGGATTGACAGAGAGTGCACGGGCAAAGCGCTATTCAGCGACCTTCCAAATTAACGGCAAACCTTGCAAAGGTCAAATTTTTATATGCATTCTTTATGCATAGTAATCAACGTCCATCTTGATTGTAAATTGCTGATATTATTCTTCTTTTTGTCGAAATTATGCCAAATAATATCTATTCGCAATTATGCTATTTTGTTAAATAATTATTAAATAAAAGGTGAATTCGAGTAGATATTCTAGCTTTGAGCAGAAATAAAGAAGGGTGCGTTATATGCCTTCTCTTTCATAGCAAAAAGCACTGTCGATTGATGTAATAAAATAACAAATGATATTCACAAAGCTGTGAACAGGACAATCACGCGTTCTATCAAAATTGTGGCAAAATACGTCGCCGGTGAGGCGTTACGTCAATACGATCAAGGACAGTCATTAGGCAGACAGGAGTGGCATGGGGTTTTTTAGTTTTAGCTTGGTTCTAGTGTTAGGCGTGTTGCTCGGTTACGGGTGGCGCGCGCGTCGATCGACACTGGCGTTATCCGATTGGCGGGTGTACATGGCTGGGTTAGACACGCCGCATGCGATTGTCGCGGCCGATGATGGTGATATCTTGTACGCCAACGCTTCTTGTGTGGCCTCTTTTTCACTGGTAGGCAGCCATAACCGATTTAAAACCGCCAATGAAAAGCAGCAGCAAGCGGTGCGCGCCTTTATTGTGGCGCAGCGCTGGCCTCAGCCGTTTTCTAATGTTGAAGCCAAGGTAAGCGCCCCGGGCGCAAATCGGGTGCGGGTTGAGGTGACCTTATCTGGCTTGCCGATCCGCTGTTGTGGTAAGCGTGCCTGGCTCATTTCACTTTCTGCCTCTGAACCCAACACGCAATGGCACCTGCAGCAACAAGAACAAGGTGTGCTTTTAAGCGTGATTAATTCCTTGGCGGAGCTTGTCTGTTTTCAGGATGTGGAGGGCAATGTGGTAGGCACGAACGCCGCCTTTGATCGTTTCTGGCAAGGACGTGAGCAGGAGGCTGTGCTTTGGCAAGCCGGTGAACCGCTCTCTGAGCCGCGAACCGTGCGTACCTGGGCGACACAACCTCACGATGAAAGCTGCTTGTTGGAAACCAATATTACGACGCTAAAAAATGACAAGCAGGAAGTGATAGGCACATTGAGTATCAGCCATGATGTGACCAATTGGCATCAGATGCAGGAGCGGTTACAAAAAGAAGCACAACGACGTCACTCGGTTGAGCAAGTGCTGGAGCAGCGAAGTAACTTGCTCAGTGCGATTTTCCAAGCCAGTGTCGACCCTATCGGCATTTTTGATCAAGACTATTACCACCTTGCTTGCAATCAAGCGTATGCGGATGCGCTTGGCACCACCATTGACGCACTCGAGAATGCTCCCGCGCAACATGTGGTGGATCCGGAGATATTTGATCAGCACAAAGCGCGCGATAAGCAGGTGCTGGAAACGGGTGGAACCATTACCTATGAAGATGTCATTTTAACCGGTACGGGCGAGCAAACTTGGTATGAGGTGACCAAATCACGCATTCAAGATCCGGTGACCTTGGCTCCGGCTGTGCTGCTGATGGCACGAGACATTACCGAACGGAAAGAGACACAACAACAATTAGCCGATGCCATCATGGCACTGCAAGATCTCAGCTTTGTTGATAGTCTCACGCAAGTGGCTAACCGACGCAGTCTTGACGAGCAATTAAGCACACTCTGGCGCTCACACGCCAGAGAGCAGACACCGCTTGCGTTTATTCTCTGCGATATTGATCATTTTAAGCTTTACAACGATCACTATGGCCACCAGCAAGGTGACTGGGCCTTACAGCAAGTGGCTAAGGCGCTCAAATCGTCCGTTCATCGCCCGATGGATATGGTTGCCCGCTATGGGGGGGAAGAATTTGCGATTGTCTTACCACAAACAGGGCTAAATGGCGCGATGGATGTGGCCGAAAGGGCGAGGCAAGCGATATTGGCGGCGAACATCGAGCACTTGGATGCGGCATCAACCCAGCAATTAACGATGAGCCTGGGGGCGGCCTGTATGATCCCAGCGCCGGAACAAGATTATGGTGACTTGGTACAATTTGCTGATCGCGCGTTATATCAAGCCAAACGACATGGCCGCAATCGTGTGAGTGTGCGGCAAGGTGCGTCTCATTCACGCCCATCAACCACGCAACGAGCCTCGGTGGCTGAATCTATTCACTTCGAACCTGGCGGTTAATAAGCCTATATGAAACAACTTAAAGTCCTTGCCCAATATTACGTCGACTTACTGGTCAAATTAGGGATTGTACGTTTTAGCATGCTACTGGCTTTAGCGCTTGTGGCGCTGGCGGTGGTGGTGCAAGTGGGGATCACCTTAGTCCTTGAGGGCACGGTTCAAAATATTGATATCATCCGCTCGGTTTTCTTTGGCCTAGTGATCACGCCGTGGGCAGTCTACTTTTTGTCGGTGGTGGTCGATCAGCTGGAAGAGTCTCGTCAGCGGTTATCAAAACTGGTCTCCAAGTTGGAAGAGATGCGCGCGCGTGATATGCGCCTCAACCGCCAACTGACCGAAAATATTGAGCAACTCAACTCGGAAATTGAAGAACGAGAGAAAGCAGAAAGTGCGCGCCAGCAGGCGATTAAAGATCTAGAAAACGAAGTCTATCAGCGTGAAAAAGCACAGCTTGAGCTAGCAGAGCAAACCGCGTTACTACGCTCTTTTATCGATGCGTCTCCGGATTTGATTTATTACCGCAATGCTGATGGCCAGTTCTCGGGCTGTAACCGAGCGATGGAAGAGCTAACCGGTTATGACGAGAAAACACTCAAAGGGCTGACACCTTGGGACGTTTATCGCGAAGATATTGCTGAAAAAGTGGTAGAAACCGATCAGCAAGTGTTTGATGCCAATGTGTCGATAACCTATGAGCAATGGCTTGAATATCAAGACGGGCGTAAAGCCTATTTTGAATTACGTAAAGTGCCTTTCTTTGCTCGAGATGGCCGGCACCTTGGGCTGCTTGGGTTTGGGCGAGAAATTACCGAGCGTAAGCGCTACCAAGATGCACTGGAAAAAGCGAGCCGAGAAAAAACCGCGTTTATTTCCACCATTAGTCATGAATTACGTACCCCGCTTAACGGGATTGTTGGTCTAAGTCGCATGTTGCTGGAGTCAAACCTGGATGATAAGCAACGTAATTATCTGCGGACGATTTATGTCAGTGCGATCACGCTGGGAAATATTTTTAACGATATCATTGATTTAGATAAATCCGATCGCAAGCGCCTGTCTCTGCATCCCACCAGCGTGGACTTCAATGAATTTGTCACCGAAATCGACAATATTTCCGAGTTAATGGCCGAGCAAAAGGGCTTACGCTTTGAACTTGAACGGGTCACTGAGTTGCCTGACTATGTGGCGGTTGATACCACGCGGCTGCGACAAATCCTATGGAACCTCGTCGGTAACGCGGTCAAATTTACCAAGCAAGGCTGTGTGATCGTGACAGTCAGCGCTGACGTGACAGGGGACCATGCCGACTTATGTTTCGAAGTCGAAGACAGTGGCATCGGGATCCCCGCGGATGAACAAGACAAGATTTTTGCCATGTATTACCAAGTCAAACAGGCGGGAGAAAACCTGCATGCCGTTGGTACAGGGATTGGCTTGGCGGTCTCGCGCAAATTAGCACGTTTGATGGGGGGAGATATTACCCTCGACAGTGAAGAAGGCGAGGGGAGTACCTTTACGGTCACACTCCGTGTACCACTGAGCGAGCCTGGGGAAGCGGAGACCCCGGCATTGGCACCTGTGGAGAATACGCTACGCATCTTATTGGTAGAAGATATTGAACTCAATGTTACCGTTGCCACCAGTTTACTGGAAAGTCTGGGGCATCAGGTGACCGTCGCCCGTGATGGGCAATCGGCGTTAGATGTGTTCTCGCCTGACGCGTTCGATCTGGCGTTGCTCGATATTCAATTGCCCGATATGACCGGGTTTGATATCGCGGCCACTTGGCGTGAGCAGTACGTACAATTGCCCCCTTTAGTTGCACTGACTGCCAATGTTATCAATGATAAAAATAGCTATCTCGCCAACGGAATGGACGATGCGATCAGTAAACCCATTAGTGTGAGTGCACTTAATCAGGTGATTGAACAGCATGCGCTATCATCCACTACGATGACGGATGTCGAGACAGCGAGTGATCCTGTGCCCAGTCGTCCTATTGCGAATGAACAAGCAGAGCGACTGCTCGATATGGACATGCTTACCGGTTACGTGGCGTTAGTAGGGGTAGACCCTGTGAAGCAAAGCATTGAAATGTTTGAGTCAACCATGCCAGAGTACATCGCCATTCTCGACTCGAATATGACGGCAAGAGATCAAGAGGGCATTGTCTCTGAGGCGCATAAGATAAAAGGTGCCGCGGGATCAGTGGGGCTCAAGCATATTCAAAAAGTGGCGCAGAAAGCACAATCCCCCGAATTACCTGCTTGGTGGGAAAACATTGCTGATTGGATTGATGAAATCAAAGATGGTTATCAGCACGATCTGGATGTGCTTAAAGCCTGGTTAGATGAGCAAGAGTAACCGGGATTGAGGTGGATACACTCACCCGTCTAAAAAGAGAAAAGGCGCTGGATAGGCGCCTTTTCGCTCTCTATTTGCATCCTGCGGGACGTTCACCGCACGTTTTCAAGCAAGTTATTGCTCTTCAATTTCACCGCAGAAGCGATAACCTTCACCATGGATGGTCGCAATAATTTCAGGTGTGTCATTGTGCGATTCGAAATGTTTGCGGATCCGGCGGATCGTGACATCCACGGTACGATCGTGCGGTTTTAGTTCACGGCCCGTCATTTTCTTCAGCAGCTCGGCACGCGTCTGAATTTTGCCTGGGTTTTCACAGAAGTGAAGCAGGGCACGGAACTCAGAGCGAGGCAGCTTAAAGGTTTCCCCTTCCGGGTTAATGAGCGAGCGACTGTTGATATCGAGTGTCCAGCCGTTAAAGATATACACATCGACATTACGCTTCTCGTCGCTGTCGGTGACACTGCTCATGGCACGCGTGAGCAGGTTACGCGCACGGATGGTGAGTTCGCGTGGATTGAACGGCTTGGTAATGTAATCATCGGCACCGATTTCGAGTCCGAGGATCTTATCAACTTCATTGTCACGTCCAGTGAGGAACATCAACGCCATGTCGCCTTGTTCACGCAGCTCACGTGCGAGCAGCAAGCCGTTTTTGCCTGGCAAGTTAATATCCATGATCACTAGGTGAACATGGTGGTTAGACAGGACTTGATGCATTTCGTCGCCATCGCTGGCTTCAAACACATTGTAACCTTCCGCTTCAAAGATACTTTTCAGCGTGTTACGTGTGACCTGTTCATCTTCTACAATCAGAATTTGCGGGGTTTGCATTGGCGATACCTAATATCTAAATAGAATCCGGTTGCACTTCACAGTCTAGACCGCCTAGCCTGTGAAAAAAATTTACAAAAATGCGAGGAGTGTCTACCGCGAACCTCGCAACTAACATATGGCACGCCATCCATAGAGAAGTGTTCGTCGATGCTAGACAACGCACCGTGAGTTCCAGCTTAAGACGGGGCGTGGCGGCGTTCGTTGACCACCAAGCCAATCACTCTGATATCCATTAATTATCGCCAATTGTATTCATTTAACAGCACGCTAACAATATATTAGGATAAGGGTTGATGATTTTTTTCATCCTTTATTGACCCCAATCAAAAGCATGTTAAGTGTCAGTTAGCGACGCGTTTTAACTTAACTTTATGAATATTCGCGCATAATTAGTCATTAAGCATAGTACGAGTCACGAGCAGGTGTAAACAATGTGTGATCCTGATAACCAGCAAGAATTGTGGAAAACTTACCAATCGATCGCGTTTCACGCCCCTCAAGCGCCAGATGCCGACGTATTTGCTATTCTTACCGCATTTAATCCGCGTAGCCAACCTTTATCTGAGAAAGAGAATCAATCGCGTAATGATCAGCTGGAAAGTGCCATGGTGCAACAAGGGATACGCTATTGGCCAATGAATGGCGGTGCGCCAGATGGGAGTTGGTATGAACCGGGTTTTGCGGTTGCTTTAGATAAGCACGAAGCGATGTTATTGGCGCAACAATGGCAGCAAAATGCTATCTATTGGATAGAGAATGATAGCTTGTGGTTGTTGCCTGTTTTGATGGATACGTTTACACCGCAATCACTGAACGTGCGTTTTTCATCCTTGTTGACGGCCCCCACTCGCTAAATTTTCCTCACGACGAAAAAAGGAGAAAGGAATCATGGACGATAAATTGCCGGACTTATGTGATAACCACCCAGAGGCGGTGCAATGGCTACCTGTGCAGTGGCAAGACTATGGTGGCAAGCGCTGTTTTGAAGGGCGGGTGCGCACGGTACGTTGCCATCACGATAATTCCAAAGTGAAAGCGATGCTGGCAACCCGCGGTGAAGGGCAAGTGCTGGTGGTGGATGGCTCTGGTGCGATGGATAGAGCTTTGCTGGGCGATCTTATCGCGCAAAGTGCGGTAGATAATGGCTGGGCAGGGGTGGTGATTGCTGGGCCGGTTCGCGATGCGGCGACGTTAGCGACCTTGCCGATTGGCATTAAAGCCTTGGGTGTCTGCCCAATTAAAACACAAAAACGGGATCAAGGTGAGGTCGATGTGGCGTTGGCACTTGAAGGGGTATCAGTGATGGCAGGGCATTACCTATACGCCGATGCTAATGGCGTGGTGGTGTGTGCAGAGCCACTGACCGGCTAATCTGAGCCGCGAGCTAAAAGTGCAATCCAACCCCGAGTTGGTAAATCGATTCGGGGGAGGTTTCGGGACGAAACTCGACATCGAGCCCGGCATTGACATCAATCGATTCACTCAACTGGTAGCGACTGCTTACGCCCCACTGGTTGATCAGCGTATCGTCATTATCACGGCTAATTTGGCTCGAAAGGCGCAGCTTGTCGGTAAAACGGTATTCAATCCCACTTAATAACCCCTGTTGCGTGGTGTGTTGATCGTTTTCGCTTTTCAGTTGCGTGCCCATATAAACAGACACATTGCTGAGTGGGTAACGATAACCTGATTGAATGGTCCAACTGTCAAAGCCTTGTGTCGCCGATGGGATAGACTGAATAAAGAAGTGATCAGACATCCCTGTCGGCAGCGTTTGCCAAGTGAACGGATGGCCCCATGCAGGTGCTGCCACAGCTTGCAAGACGAGGGTCAACAGTCCTAATTGTTTTATACTCAAATCTTGTGCCTCATTGTTCTTTTTAGGCGTAGCGCAGTTTACGAAGATGCTGATTCGCTGCGATCAGTGTAGACAAAAAATAGAGACTGCTGCCGAATTTTGCCTCACGCCTCACGCCTCACGCCTCACGCCTCACGAAGAAGGTCGATAGTTTAATATGTCAATGTATTGACGATTCGCCATTGTATTGGCGCACAAAGGCGGTAAATCGCCAGTGTGCGGTTAACACATGATGACTAAGCAACGATTAGGCCATTTTTGCTGAGAGCGTCGTATGTCCTAATCGGTTTTCTTCGCTGTAGGGGCGAACATCATGAAAATGCCCGGCCTTTACCTGGCTTTGCAGTTGCTGCCAATAACTGGCTTCGAACAGCTCTGGGTGAAGTCGGTCAAACTCGTCGGCAACGGTGCGATTAACCAGTAAGAACGTGCGAAATTCTTCCGGGAACACGTCATTGTCGCCCACACTGTACCAAGGCTCTGCAGCCAGCTCATCTTCTGGGTAGCGAGGCGGCGGAATACGGCGAAAGTTCACCTCTGTGAGGTAAGAAATTTCATCATAATCATAGAAAATGACTCGGTTGTGACGACTGACGCCAAAGTTTTTAAACAGCATATCGCCAGCAAAGATATTAGCGGCGGCCAGTTCTTTAAGCGCGTCACCATATTCTTGTACGGCTTGGGTGATGGCGTCCGGCTCGGCTTGCTCGAGATAAATATTTAACGGGATCATCCGTCGTTCCATGTAGAGGTGACGAATGCGCACTTCGTTGTCGGTGACGTTGACGCAGGAGGGGGCCACCTCGAGGAGTTCGTCAATCAAGGCATCGCTAAAACGGTCTCGCGGAAAAATGAAGTTGCGATACTCTTGGGTGTCGGCCATGCGCCCTACTCGGTCGTGCTCTTTTACCAAGCGGTATTTTTCCCTGACTTGGGCATGAGTCATTTGTTTTTGTGGCGCGAATTTGTCTTTGATGATTTTAAACACGAACCCATAGGAAGGCAGGGTAAACACTGACATCACCATCCCTTTAACCCCAGGCGCAATATCAAATAAATCATCTGAGTTATCCAGGTGGTAAAGAAATTCGCGATATAGCTCGGTTTTACCGTGTTTTTGGCAGCCGATCGCCGTGTAAAGCTCAGCGGGGGTTTTATTGGGCATCAACTGGTTAAGAAAGTCTACCAATGCCGCCGGGACAGGGGCATACACCATGAAGTACGAGCGGGCAAAACCAAACACGATGCTGACATCATCACTGTCGGTAAGACAGGCGTCGATGTACAGCTCCCCTTGCTCGGAAATCGCCAGCGGCAGCACTAAAGGTCGACGTTGGTTAGCCATATCGAGTCGACCGATAAGGTAAGCGCCTTTGTTGCGGAAAAARGGCTGACGCACCATCTCGAGGGTAAAGCTCATGGTAAGCTGCGGACCAAACCGTGCTTGCAGTATTTGGGTGATACGCTTGAGATCGCCACTTTTATCCCGCCAAGGGAGGGTAAACGGCGTGCTATCGAGCATCCGCTCTAAAGTGGCGTAAATGCCTGCTTGCGATTGAAAGCGCCTTAACAAGGGAGTGGGGTATTTAGGGATCCGTCCCCCTTGGGAGCTTTGCACGAATAGCTTATCGCGGCGGATGTTGCGGTGTTCAAAGATCCGGCAATAAACCGAGTTAAAAAAGCTCTCGGCGATATCGTATCGCGGGTAGTCATCAAGCAAGGTGACGTAAGCGGCTTTGACTGCCATTAGAAAGGAGCGTGTGGCATGTTCTTTTCCCAGCATGGCACCTAGCTGCTGACTGACAAGGCCAACATGATGGTCATAGAACTGGATACGCGTTTTAAGCGCTTGTTGAACACTTTTCCAGTCTTGTTGCTCAAAGCGCTCTTGCGCACCGGAGGTGACATCGAGAAACCGGCCATACATAGCATCCGAGCCTTGTAGAATGGTATTGGCGACTAACTGAGCCATCGCTTCTTGGGTCATTCGCGCTCCTTGCGATCAGGTTGCTCCCTTGTTCAAGCTCGCAGAGTTTTGTTGAAAAAGCAATCAGGATCACTTTTTTGTTGACCTAAGCAACATGATTCGATACACCTAGAGAGAATCAAACAAAACAAATGATAAGCGCAACACACATGCAACTAACGATCAGCACCCAGACCACCACAACCACCATTATTATTACTGGCACAACGTGTGTTGGTGCGGGCTGATACGCACAGAATTTCCAAAAAAGCCCGTACCTTCTCAGGTACGGGCTTTTTTTTATCTTAGAGAGAGGTTCCAAACGGATGCGAGTTTTAAAATTTGGTGGCACGTCGCTTGCCGATGCTGAGCGCTTCGGTCGCGCTGCCGATATCATTGTCAGTAACCAAGGGCAGAGCGATGTGTCTGCCGTGTTATCCGCCCCCGCGAAAGTCACAAACATTCTCGTTTCTGTGGTCGATAATACGGTCAAACATGGTGAAGCGGAGTTGCCGCTTAAAGAGCTCGAGCAGCTTTTCGCCGATTTGTTCCATGGTCTTGCTGAGCGGCAACCCAACCTTGATACCCAGCCACTTTTCGATAAATTAACGCGTAGTCTCGGCCAACTTCGTCAATATGTGCATGGCATGAGTTTGTTGGGCCTTTGTCCCGATAGCACTTATGCGCGCGTGGTCAGCAAAGGCGAGCGTTTATCAGTCGCCGCAATGCATGCGTTGCTCGAAGCGCGTGGCTATGCGGTATTTGATATCGACCCAGTGGCATACTTTGCCGCTTCCGGGAGCCATCTCAGTGCTGAAGTGGACATCGAAGCCTCATCGCAACGTTTCAAACAATCACCCGTTCCAGCTAAGCACATTGGCCTGATGCCAGGGTTTATGGCGGGAAACGAACACGGCGAGCTGGTGACCCTTGGACGCAATGGCTCTGACTACTCGGCGGCGGTACTCGCCGCGTGTGTACGTGCCGAGTGTTGCGAGATTTGGACAGATGTCGACGGTGTCTACAACTGTGATCCTCGCCTTGTACCGGATGCGCGCTTGCTTAAATCACTGAGCTATCAAGAAGCGATGGAGCTGTCTTACTTTGGCGCCAAAGTATTACATCCCAAAACCATTGCGCCCATCGCACGCTTCCACATCCCTTGTTTAATCAAAAATACCGCCAACCCGCAAGCCGAAGGCACCTTAATTGGCGAAGACAGTGGTGAGGATAAGCTGGCCATTAAAGGGGTCACTACGTTGAGCGATCTGAGCATGGTCAACCTATCAGGCCCTGGTATGAAAGGCATGGTAGGGATGGCATCACGCGTGTTTGGTGCGATGTCATCGGCGGGGGTGTCAATTGTGTTGATTACCCAATCTTCTTCTGAATACAGCATCAGTTTTTGTATTCAAAGCCGGGACAAAGAAAAAGCCGATAAGGTGCTGAGTAACCATTTTGAGCTTGAACTGAAAGATGGTCTGCTCGAGCCTGTCGAGTTTATGGATAACTTGTCGATTGTCTCCTTGGTAGGCGATGGTATGCGCACCTCGAAAGGTGTTGCCTCTCGCTTTTTCACCTCGTTGGCGGAAGTAAACGTCAATATCGTTGCGATTGCTCAAGGTTCATCGGAGCGTGCTATCTCTGCGGTTGTTCCTTCAGAGCGGGTCTCTGAAGCGGTTAAAGCCTGTCATGAAAACTTATTTAATAGCCAACATCACTTGGATGTATTTATCGTCGGTGTCGGTGGCGTGGGCGGTGAGCTGATTGAGCAAATCCGTCGTCAGCAAGCCAAGCTCCAGCAACAAGGCATTGTGATGCGGGTCTGTGGTTTAGCGAACAGCAAAGGGATGTGGCTGAATAGCCAAGGCATTGATTTGAATAGCTGGCGCGATGAACTTCCCAACCACCTATCGACATTTAGCCTCGCGGGGATGATCCAGCTGGTTCAGCGCAATCACATCATTAACCCCGTGTTGATCGATTGCACCGCCGATCAGCAGGTCGCCGATCAATATGCTGATTTCTTGCGTGCAGGCTTTCACGTGATCACCCCCAACAAGAAAGCCAATACCAGTAGCATGGCTTACTATCACCAGTTGCGTCAGGCGGCTCGCGCGACTCACCGCAAATTTATGTATGAGACCACGGTGGGTGCAGGTTTACCGGTGATTGAAAATCTACAAAACTTGATTGCGGCCGGGGATGAGCTGTCACGCTTTTCTGGGATTTTATCAGGATCGCTTTCCCACATTTTCGGCAAGTTAGATGATGGCGCCAGCTTTAGCGAGGCGACCCAGGTCGCACGTGAAAACGGTTTTACCGAGCCGGATCCGCGTGACGATCTGTCGGGCATGGACGTAGCACGTAAGCTCTTGATTCTGGCACGTGAAGCCGGCATGGAACTTGAGCTTGACGATGTTGAGGTTGAACCTGCGCTTCCGCCTGGCTTTGATCAATCTGGCGATGTCGAAAGTTTCATGGCACGTTTGCCGCAAGCCGATGACTATTTTAAACAATGGTCAGAGGAAGCCGCCAAAGAAGGCAAAGTCTTGCGGTATATTGGTGGTATTGAAGACGGACGTTGCTTTGTCAAAATCCAAGCCGTATCCGATGATGATCCGATGAATAAAATCAAAGAGGGTGAGAACGCGTTGGCCTTCTATAGCCGTTATTATCAGCCGATTCCTTTGGTGCTGCGAGGCTATGGCGCGGGAACCGCCGTGACCGCGGCTGGGGTGTTTGCGGACTTAATGCGCACCCTAGGTTGGAAGTTAGGAGTCTAGTCATGGCAGTCCGTGTTTATGCACCCGCATCGATTGGTAACGTGAGTGTCGGGTTTGATGTTTTGGGGGCAGCGGTGAGCCCTATCGACGGCAGTTTATTGGGTGATGTGGTAGAAGTGGCAGACGGTGGAAACCAGGCGTTTTCATTGCGCTGCCAAGGCCGATTTATCGATAAGCTGCCTGCGAACGAGCAGGATAATATCGTTTATCAAGCGTACTTGGCCTATGCCGAGGTACTTAAAACCCGTGACTTGGCGGTGAAGCCGGTGGCGATGGTGCTTGAAAAGAATATGCCGATTGGATCAGGACTTGGCTCCAGTGCATGCTCGATTGTCGCCGCGCTCGATGCGTTAAATCGCTTTCATGACCATGCGCTCGATGAGAGCCGCATGTTAGCGCTGATGGGAGAGATGGAAGCGTCCATTTCCGGTAGCTTACATTATGACAATGTCGCGCCGTGTTATTTGGGTGGCGTTCAGCTCATGCTGGAAAGCCAAGGGGTGATCAGTCAAGCGGTGCCGCACTTTGAAAACTGGTATTGGGTGATGGCGTATCCGGGCATCAAGGTGTCGACGGCAGAAGCACGTACCATCTTGCCCGCCCAGTACCGTCGGCAAGATGTGATCGCTCATGGTCGCTATATCGGCGGCTTTATTCACGCGTGCCACACACAACAGCCTAAATTGGCGGCGAGTTTAATTTGCGACGTGATTGCCGAGCCGTATCGGCAAAAACTGTTACCGGGATTTGCGGACGCTCGCGACTATGCCGCCAGTTGTGGTGCATTAGCCACAGGGATTTCGGGGTCAGGACCGACGCTGTTTAGCATTTGTGATGATCGACAGGTGGCAGAGCGGTTAGCGCAGTGGTTGCGAGAGCACTATGTACAAAATAATGATGGCTTTGTTCATGTATGTCGCATTGATGGACAGGGCGCAAAAGAAATAGGAAGTCAGGCATGAAGCTATACAACATCAAAGATCACAGTGAAACTGTGTCATTCTCGCAAGCTGTCCAGCAAGGGCTCGGTCGCGGGCAAGGGTTATTTTTTCCTGAGAGCTTGCCCTACTTTGACGATATCGAGGCATTACTGGCCATGCCTTTGGTGGCGCGCAGTAGCAAGATTTTATCTGCATTAATTGGTGATGAGCTGCCAAAAAGCCAAGTGAGTGAACTGGTTAGCAATGCGTTTAGCTTTGCTGCGCCACTTAAACAAGTGGATGACCATATTCATGCGCTAGAGCTTTTCCATGGTCCGACATTGGCCTTTAAAGACTTTGGTGGCCGTTTTATGGCGCAGTCGCTGGCAGCGGTATCGGATGGTAAAAAGATCACCATCCTCACGGCGACATCTGGGGATACCGGGGCGGCGGTTGCCCACGCCTTCTACGGTATTGATAATATCGACGTGGTCATCTTGTACCCGAAAGGCAAAATCAGTCCGCTGCAGGAAAAACTCTTTTGTACACTTGGCGGCAATATTCATACGGTCGCGATCAATGGCACTTTTGATGATTGCCAAAGCATGGTCAAGCAAGCCTTTGATGATAGCGAGCTGCGTCAGGCCATTGGCCTTAATTCAGCGAACTCCATTAACATTAGCCGCTTAATGGCCCAGATTTGTTACTACTTCGAGGCGGTGGCGCAGCTCCCTGCGCATAAACGCGATCAGGTGGTGATATCGGTGCCCAGTGGTAACTTTGGTAACCTTACCGCAGGGTTGCTTGCTAAAGCGATGGGACTGCCGATTAAGCGCTTTATTGCGGGTACCAATGCTAATGATACGGTGCCACGGTATCTCGATTCAGGCGAGTGGGCACCGCAGCAAACGGTCGCCACCTTGTCCAACGCGATGGATGTGAGTCAGCCCAACAACTGGCCACGTATCGAAGAGCTTTTCCGCCGTGAGCAGTGGAGGCTGAGTGAACTTGCCTCAGGGCGTGCTGACGATGAAGAAACGGCTGAGAGCTTAAAGTCGCTCTCTCAGGCCGGTTACTTGTGCGAGCCTCATGGTGCGATTGCATACCGATTGCTGGCGGAACAGCTTGAAGAAGGAGAAGAGGGGATCTTCTTGTGCACCGCCCATCCGGCCAAATTTAAAGAATCGGTTGACGCGATCCTCGGTAAAGATATTCCCCTACCTGGGCCGCTGGCGAAGCATGCGCAAATGACGTTGCTTTCACGCGAGCAAGAGCCTGATTTCCAAACGCTACGAGACTACTTGCTTGAAGTGAATGGTTAAGGCTTAGCCAGTTATCGCGATTATTAATACAACAACAGCCCGCGATTGCGGGCTGTTTTATTTGACACACACTCAGGTTTGCCTTGAACCGCTTCTTATAGGGAGCTGGTAAAGGTGCGGGTGATTACGTCACGCTGCTGCTCAGGCGTCAGTGAGTTAAAGCGTACCGCATAGCCAGAGACACGAATCGTTAGCTGTGGGTACTTCTCTGGGTGCTTAGCCGCATCTTCCAGTGTCTCACGCTTGAGTACGTTGACATTAAGGTGCTGACCGCCTTCGTTGACCGCTTGTGTTTCGATATTTACTTCGCGGTAATCGAATTCACCCAAAGAAGATAGGGCAACTTCCTGATCCGCTTCAAAGCCTTGTTTGGCACAGACACAGCGTGCTTGATCGGTGTCTTTATCGATCAACCAAATAGAATTAACGAGTTCATCATTGGCTGCTGAGGTTACTTGAATACCCGTGATCATGGCCTATCCCCTTTTATGATATTGACTTTTTATGATGTAAGATTTCATCATTTTGAGTGTCTATATATACCCTTTTTAGAGCGGGGTTTTATTGACCTAAATCAAGTTTATTGTGTTCTTAACGTTATGATATTTATCTTATATCAATCTTTGTTTATCTAATGCGGTTACTGTAGCACGCGCCCTTCCTCCCGACTAGCACTTGCGCAATACTTTGATGAAAATTGTAGTAATAAAATTACAAAAGAAAGCGGCGTGTGTGCGCAAAAAAGAGGCAAATTTGCACCACTTGTGCTCATTTTGCGGCTCATACTGTTCGGGATGTTGGCTAATGGTATGATTTTATTGCGTTTGTAAAGTTGGCATTAAAATTTCATTGTCTACGATGAATCCATAATGATGAGGAAAGCACCATGATTAAGCCAACCATGACTCGCGCGAGCTTACCGGCCCCCAACCGCGCGGTACAAGGCCGCTGTCAGCGTCATTACCACGCTCATACCGAACGAACAAAAGATCGTTCTACACACTGATTTTGCCAAGCTGCCTCGTTAGAATAGCGCCAATGTGATCAAAAGGAGCAACCATGACTCAGGCGCAAACGTGGCAGCAAGTGCTGGCTGATGAGAAACAACAAGCTTACTTTCGCGAAACCCTCGCCTATGTTGAACAAACACGTGCCAATGGCGTGACGGTTTTTCCACCGAAAGAAGATGTGTTTAACGCCTTTCGCTATACTGAGCTGGGCGACGTCAAGGTGGTGATTCTGGGCCAAGACCCGTATCACGGGCCGAACCAAGCTCACGGGCTGTGTTTTTCTGTGCGTCCAGGCGTGAAAACACCACCGTCATTGGTCAATATCTACAAAGAGCTTGCCACCGATATTGAAGGCTTTACGCCACCTTCTCACGGGTATTTAAAAAGCTGGGCAGAGCAAGGTGTGTTGTTGCTTAATACCGTGCTCACCGTGGAGCAAGGGAAGGCACACTCCCACGCCAAACTGGGATGGGAAACCTTCACGGATCGTGTCATTGAGGCGGTAAACCAACAATGCC
The DNA here is from genome assembly GCF_001995745.1 of Salinivibrio sp. ML323. NCBI lineage: Bacteria > Pseudomonadati > Pseudomonadota > Gammaproteobacteria > Vibrionales > Vibrionaceae > Salinivibrio > Salinivibrio sp. ML323. Next base: position 219,701 of record NZ_MUES01000001.1, read on the forward strand.
AAGGTGTGGTGTTCTTATTATGGGGCGCGCACGCCCAGAAAAAAGGCAAAGCGATTGATCGTCAGCGCYATCATGTACTCACCGCGCCTCATCCGTCGCCACTGTCAGCGCATCGTGGCTTTTTTGGTTGTCAGCACTTTTCACAAACCAATGCGCTGTTGCAAGCGCAGGGGAAAATGCCCATTGATTGGCAGCCTTATCTCGAGACGGAGTAGGCGAAGTCGCTGATGGGGGATAAAAAAGGTGCTCGATGAGCACCTTTTAACAATCCTATGTTGAGGGTGAGTTAATCGAGGTCCAGTTGAGAGAAATCGCCAAAAATATCGATTTCTTCCAATTCTTTTTTTAGCCGCTGTTTGTCTTTCAGCGCTTCAATTTCTCTCCATTTACGTTTGACTGGTTTTGCGCGTCCGTTGCGTTGTGGCTTGTCTTGCTCGAATAGATCGTTAAAGGCAATGTTTTCCATAGTCACCTCTTTTTCACCTTGCGGTCAGTTTCTAAATACCACAGCTCCCCCTAACGTAAAATTGAAGTATTTCTCATTTGTGGCAGTCAGATGAAGTTTTTATGAGACTGCAATCACTGATTTTTAAAATCAGTGACTGTTGCCCCAGCCGTGATGGGTTTGAATTGACCTAGGCGGTGGTTCACGCGAAGATTGCGCCGCATCGCTATTATCCTTACTGAATCACGACGAGGGACAGTCCATTGAGCCTACTCACTTTTATTAATGATCTGATTTGGGGCTCGGTGCTCATTTATGTGCTCATCGGTGGCGGGATCTTTTTTACCTTAAAATTAGGGGGGATTCAGTTTCGTCACTTTTCTCATATGTTTTCGGTTATGCGTCATAGTCGACGTCGTGAGGGGAGCAGTATTTCGTCTTTCCAAGCCTTGTGTACCGGGCTTGCCGCGCGTGTTGGGACGGGCAATATGGCTGGGGTGGCGGTTGCCCTGTCATTGGGTGGCCCGGGGGCGATTTTTTGGATGTGGCTAATGGCATTCCTCGGCATGGCCACAGCGTTTGCCGAGAGCACGCTGGCACAAGTGTATAAAGTGCGGGATCCCGACGGCTATTTTCGCGGTGGTCCAGCCTATTACATGGAATATGGGTTAGGCATGCGTTGGATGGGCGTGCTTTTCTCGATATTGCTGATCCTGGCGTTTGGCTTGGTGTTTAATTCGGTGCAAGCTAACTCTATCTCACAAGCGGCACAGGTGGCATTTTCATGGCCGCCGGCCTATGTTGGTGCGGGATTGGTGCTGGTCAGCGGATTGATCATATATGGCGGGCTACGCCAAATCGCGCGCACGGCCGAAGTGATTGTGCCCGTGATGGCACTCCTGTATTTGTCGTTATCCGTGTATGTGGTCGTCACCCATCTTGAGCAGGTACCTGCGGTATTCATGCTGGTGGTAAAGAGCGCATTTGGCCTTCACGAAGCGGCATCGGGGGCATTGGGTTACACCTTGGCACAGGGCATGATTCAAGGCATCAAGCGCGGCTTGTTTTCGAATGAAGCTGGCATGGGGTCAGCGCCCAATGCTGCCGCTTCGGCGACGCCTTATCCGCCTCATCCTGTTTCGCAAGGCTATGTGCAAATGCTCGGCGTGTTTGTCGATACCTTGGTGATCTGCACCGCTACCGTAGCGATTATTCTGCTATCAGGTGAGTACATTCCCGGCGGCGAAATCACGGGAGTCGAGTTGACTCAGCGGGCGTTAAGCGCACAAGTGGGTGACTGGGGGGAGCAGTTTGTGGCCGTCGCGATTTTCTTCTTCGCCTTTACCTCTATTATTGCCAATTATTCGTATGCAGAAACTAACCTGTTGTTTATCAATCATCGTTGCCGTCCGGCGTTGCCGTACTTCCGTGCTTTAGTCCTGGGCATGGTCATGTTTGGGGCACTGGCGGAACTGCCGCTGGTATGGACCCTCGCGGATGCGTCTATGGGGATGATGGCACTGGTAAACATGATTGCGATTTTTTTGTTATCGGGCATCGTCAAGCGTTTGGCAAAGGATTATCACACTCAACGTTCATTGGGGCGACTGCCTGTGTTTGACAGTCGTCGTTTTCCTGATCTGCACAGTCAGCTTGATGATAAGGCATGGCCACTCCCCAAACGTTAGCCATCGGTCAGTGCGATGTGCGGTGGCGGGCGGTGGTTTTTTTATGCGGGAATGATAGGCTTAGCAAAGATATTTAATAAAAGGGCGAGCAACATGCTGATAGTGGTTTCTCCTGCAAAAACCTTGGATTATGAAACGCCATTGCCGACAGACCGTTATACCCAACCTCAGCTGACTGAACACTCAGAGGCGTTGATTGAGGTTTGCCGCCAGCTGACGCCGGCAGACATTGCCTCGCTGATGAAAGTCAGTGATAAAATCGCCAGTCTTAATGCTGTGCGTTTTTCTGAATGGTCTCCCTCTTTTACCCCAAATAATGCACGACCCGCCGCGCTTGCCTTTAAAGGGGATGTGTATACAGGGCTAGATGCCAATTCAATGTCTGAGCAAGACCTCGATTGGGCACAAGATCATTTTCGTATGTTATCCGGCTTGTATGGACTGTTGCGGCCGCTCGACTTGATGCAGCCCTACCGCTTAGAGATGGGCACCAAGTTGTCGACGCCACGCGGTGATAACCTCTATCAGTTCTGGGGAGATATCATCACAGAGGCACTGAATGATGACTTGGCAGCGCAAGGCAGTGAGCTATTGGTGAACCTTGCCTCTAATGAATACTTTAAAGCGGTTAACAAGAAAGTGCTTAACGGCGACATCATCACCCCGGTGTTTAAAGATTATAAAAACGGTCAATACAAGGTGATCAGCTTCTATGCCAAAAAAGCACGTGGCATGATGGCGCGTTATTTGATTGATCAGCGCGCGAGTTCAGTGGCAGACATTAAAGAGTTTAATGTGGCAGGCTATTATTTCAGTGAAGCGGACTCAAAAGGCAACGAGTTGGTATTTCTGCGCGACGAGCAATAAGTGTTGCCAGGTATAACAAGCAAGCATCCAAAAAGCCCCAGTCGGGGCTTTTTTCGTTTCTGGCACGAATCAGTGCAGGATCCGCGCGCGTATGGTGCCTTCGATAGCTTTTAGCTTTTTCAGTGCTTTGTAGGCATGGTCACTGTCTTCGACATCAATCACCACATAACCAATTTGCGACGATGTTTGTAAGTACTGTGCCGCGATATTAACGTTTTCGTCCGCGAACGTTGTATTGATTTTGGTCAGCACCCCGGGACGGTTGGCGTGTATATGCAGTAAGCGCGAGCGGCCTTGATGCTCTGGCAGTGATACTTCAGGGAAGTTGACGCACGACAGAGTCGAGCCATTGTCAGAATACTTAACCAACTTACTGGCGACTTCCAAGCCTATATTTTCCTGTGCTTCCTGCGTTGAGCCACCGATATGCGGTGTGAGTAGCGCATTATCAAACGCTTGTAGCGGAGAGCTGAATGCGTCTTTGTTGGTTTTTGGCTCAACTGGGAAAACATCGATCGCCGCACCGGCCAAATGCTTGCTTTCTAGCGCCCCGCATAGGGCATCGATATCGACCACGGTGCCGCGTGAGGCATTTATAAAGATTGCCCCTGGTTTCATGCGGGCAAAGGCCTCGGCATCAATCATATTCTGCGTACTTGGCGTCTCGGGGACATGGAGCGAGACAATATCACTGCGATTAAGCAGCTCTGTGAGCGAGTTAACTTGAATCGCGTTGCCTAACGAGAGTTTGTTGTCGACATCATAGTAATACACGCGCATCCCTAAGTTTTCCGCCAAGATGCTCAGCTGGGTACCGATATGGCCATAGCCAATAATGCCCAGTACCTTACCGCGCGCTTCAAAAGAGCGGTCAGCAGACTTTTGCCACTCGCCGCGATGCGCTTTAGCATTCTTTTCGGGGATCCCGCGTAGGAGCAGCAGGATCTCACCTAAAACCAGCTCTGCGACACTGCGGGTGTTGGAGAAAGGCGCGTTAAATACGGGGATCCCGCGCTTGGCCGCTGCATCAAGATCGACTTGGTTGGTGCCGATACAAAAGCAGCCAACCGCGACCAGCTTCTTCGCTTTTGCAAAGACAGCTTCCGTTAATTGGGTGCGAGAGCGTAGCCCTACAAAGTGTGCATCTTGGATAGCTTGTTCGAGATCCTCACCAGTGAGTGAGCCTTTGTGGTACTCGATGTTGGTATATCCGGCCTGCTTGAACGCTTCAACAGCAGTAGGATGGACGCCTTCGAGTAATAGGATTTTGATTTTATTCTTGTCCAGTGAATAGTGTGACATGCGGGCTGTTCTCTTCCTTAGAAACAATAATGGTAGCAATGTTGCGCCTGAGTGCCGGGGCGCATCGTACCTTATTCCCTCGCGTGGGTGGCGAAGAGGAGTGGCGGTTGATTGACCTGGTCATTAGCGTGATCTTTTACGTCAAAAGACCGCAGGGCAGGCGATGTGCCGGTATCAGAACAGTGACCAAGATAACAAAAATTCCCATAAGGGGTAAGAATTATCCGTTCTAGACCATAAAAAAAGCACCTTGAAAAAGGTGCTTTTAACTTATTGATTACATTGAGCGCAAACGTTTGGCTTTTTTGTTATTCCCCGTGGGGTGTAAGCATTTGATTTGCTGTGTTATGCACTCAGTTTGCCACTTTTTTCACGCCAGTGTCGGTACCGGTTAACACTATGTCTGCGCCGCGATTGGCAAACAGGCCAACCGTCACCACACCAGGAATCGCATTGATGGCGTCCTCTAACCCTTTGGGATCTTGGATTTTCATATTGTGTACGTCGAGGATCACGTTGCCATTGTCCGTGATCACACCTTGACGGTAACACGGGTCGCCCCCTAGCTTGAGCAATTCACGCGCGACATAAGAGCGTGCCATAGGGATCACTTCAACGGGAAGTGGAAACTCACCCAACACATCCACATGTTTGGTGTCGTCGATAATACAAACAAACTTGTCTGCGATTGCCGCGACGATTTTCTCACGCGTCAAGGCAGCACCACCGCCTTTAATCATATGATTGCGTGCATTGATCTCATCTGCACCATCAACATAGATATCTAAACTCGCCACTTCATTGGCGTCGAGTACCTCAATGCCCAAGGCTTTTAGTCGCTCGGTCGAGGCTTCTGAGCTAGACACCGCGCCTTTTATTTGCTCTTTAATTGGCTCGAGGGCATCAATAAAGTAGTTCACGGTCGACCCCGTTCCCACACCAATGATGCTGCCGGGTTTGACATATTCCACCGCGGCTTCGCCCGTGGCTTTTTTCTTTTCGTCTTGGGTCATGCTAACTCCTGAATCTAGGGGGATTGGGCGTGATTATAGCGAAGCCAATCGATGGCGTCAGGGTTTAGGTCGCGAAATACGCGTTGGCCATTGCCAATGTTGGCTGGGGGTCAATATATGGGGTAAAGGCACATCCCATTGCTCGGTCGGTAACGCGGGCCATTGCTGGCAATCATGCGCGAGCCCAACCGCGACCGCATCCGGTGCACATAACCCGAGTGTACGATCGTAGTAGCCTCCTCCCATGCCAAGGCGTTGTCCTTTTGCGTCAAACGCCACCAAAGGCGTGGCAATCACGTCGAGTTTTCTACTCGGTATCAAGGTGCGAATGTCGAGCTGGGGCTCAGCAATCCCATAACCATTAATCCGCATTGGGGTGGTCGGGGTGTAGTGGAGAAACAGTAAGTGACCACGGCTAAAGGGATGAATGACGGGCAAGTAGACATTTTTGTTCGCCCTCCAGCACGCCTCAATGACAGGCGTTGTATCTAGCTCGCCATCGAAAGAGAGGTACAGAGCAACGTTTGTAGATTGTTCAACATCAGCCAGTGCGATAAATCGTTTGGTCACCGCCTCTGCGGCGAACGTTTGTTGCTCAGGAGAGAGCTGACGACGTGCGTCACGGATGGCGTGTCGTATGTGTTGTCTAGGCTGCATAACTGTCCTTGATGCTAGCCAAAGGGTAGTGAAGAGGACCCCGGGGTGCCGTTGGGATCGATGGCCCTTGAACCCGCTGGTTCAAGGCGGGTGGGTAGTATAAACCGTAGGCTTCTCGGTGCATGCCGAGCTTGCTCAGTAGCTTATAACAACGCACCCTTAGTTTTGCTTATCGGCTCAGGGACGTAGATCCGCTGACAAACACCCCAGGGAATTGGGTTATTCTTGCGATCCTTGCGCTGCCATTGCTTTATCGAGTTGTGATGTCATCAGGGCGGTCCGTTGCGTTACCTGATCTTGCAGTGTCTCTAATGACTGTTTGGCATCATTTAATTCGTGGCAAACATTGAGAGCGGCAATGGCAATTAGCTGTTCTGTATTGCTTACTTTAGTGCGCTCAGCCAGCCGATGCAACCGTTGATCGAACTCGCTTGCTGCATCTTTAAGCGCTTGCTCTTGCCCGGGTGGACAATTGACGCGAACAAGACGATCTAGAATTTTAATTTCAACCGGTTGTGTGCTCATAGTCCYACGCTGGCTCCTCATACGGCCCGATTTGTCGAGGGCCCAGTACACAGTAATATGGCGCTATTCTAGCAATTATTCTGGTGAATACACTACATCGAAAACCATCTCCGCCACTGGTGCCGCGAATTTAATCAAAAAGTGGTATTCAAACGACGCATAGGTCTAACAATAACAACCCTTTAAGGGCGATAATATGACGGCAGTCGTGCCTATCATTCACTGAGTGTTTCAGCTTTTAGACAGAACTGTGAATTGGCTCGCTAAGAGGAAAGCCCCCCGCCGGTGTGGGTTGATCCTTGTCATCGTGATTGGCTGGTTGATGCCTTTACACTGTGCTTATCAACCAGCCACCCAACACGCAATGTACCGCGTGGCCGTTGCATCGGCGTGAGATCGTTTTTAATCGCAATGATTCAGCCCAGTGGTGTGAAATGCTAAACTAAGCCTCTTATTTTTGATGGCACAGCAAGGGGCAAGATTGTGACTGATACCCGTTTACCCGCTTATGCGACAACAGCAGACACACTGAGAGCTGATAGTTTGGCGGTAACGCCTGCAGAAATGCACGGTTTAATCGCTGGCATGCTCAGTGGCGGGTTAGAGCTGGAAGATGGTAGCTGGCTAACCATGCTTTATGATTACACCCATCAAGGGATGGGGTGGCCAACAGAGTCTAAGACACTTGCCATGCAAAGCTATCACCAGCTAAAAGCACAGCTTACCGGCAGTGATCTTGATTTAGAGATTTATGTCCCTGACGACGAACAATCCGGTGTCGTGGCTCGAGCCGAAGCACTGGTGGAGTGGATCAACGCGTTTTTAGCCGGAGTGGGATTGATCGGAACCAAAGGTCGCACCTTATCTAAGGATGTGACAGAAGCGTTGGGCGATCTTAAAGACGTGGCGCAGCTGGGTGTCGATGAAGATGGCGACATGCAAGAGCAAGCAGAGTTGCTTGAGCAGGTTGTCGAGCATGTGCGCGTGTGCAGCATGGTGGTGCATGCCGAACTTGGGGCGCGTCCGGACAGTGACGATACGCCTAAAACATTGCATTAATCTCAATGACGCGTTCAGATTGAGGCGTCAGTGACTCAGGGTGAGGAAAGAGTGGGATGAAAGCCTATGACATAGTGATCGCAGGCGGCGCAATGGCCGGGGCGACTGCCGCACTGGCCTTAGACACATTGAGTGGCGGCACACTGCGTATTGCCGTGGTCGAGGCGATGGTGCCCGATCATCGCGAGCACCCAGGTTACGATGCACGCAGTATCGCATTAGCACAAGGCAGTTGTGCAGCCTTTTCGAGCTTAGGGCTGTGGGACTCACTCGCCCCCTTTGGCACGCCGATTCAGCATATTCATGTGTCTGATCGTGGTCACGCCGGACAAACCCATATTGACGCACAGTCGCAGGGCGTGCCTTATCTTGGCCAAGTTATCGAGTTGGCGGATGCCGGAGCGGTGCTTCACCAAAAGTTGCAACACCGCGAGGCGATCGATGTGTTTTGCCCGGATGCCGTGATGGCGATTGAGCGAACGCCGGCGGCGGTAACGGTGCGATTAAAGCAGGGACAATCTTTAACTGCTTCGCTACTCATTGCGGCTGACGGTGGGCGCTCGTCTTGTTGCCAGCAGCTTAATATTCCGCGTCAGCAACACGATTTTGGCCAGGTGGCAGTGATTGCCAATGTATCAACCGCATTGCCTCATCAAGGCCACGCCTTTGAACGCTTTACTCAAACCGGCCCTGTGGCACTGTTACCCATGTCGCAAGGGCGTTGCTCGTTGGTGTGGTGTATGACAGCCGAGCAAGCAGAAGGGCTGATGCAAGTGAGTGATGATGCGTTTCTTCATCGCCTGCAGCAGGTGTTTGGCTGGCGTTTAGGCAAGTTGCTGCACGTTGGAGAGCGTCATGCGTATCCATTGACGCTTAACCAAGTGGTTCGCCCGGTGAGTCATCGTGTGGCCGTGGTGGGGAATGCGGCACAAAGCCTACACCCGATTGCCGGACAAGGCTTTAACCTTGGTTTGCGAGATGTGATGACGTTGGCTCACACGCTGACGGAGGCGGCATCGCGTGGTGATGATATCGGTGCGATGCCAACATTGATGGCGTACGCCAAACAACGAACACCAGACCGAGATGCCACAGTGGCATTGACATCAGGGTTGGTTCACCTCTTTTCCAATGATAGCCCGCTTCTGGCGGGGGCACGTAATGCCGGGTTAGGATTAATGTCAGCATTAGAGAGTATGAAACAACCGCTTGTGCAACGCACCATAGGATGGGTAGAACCGAGATGAAAATGATCAATGCCGATGTGGCCATTGTCGGTGGCGGCATGGTGGGGCTCACACTTGCCGCCTCTCTAGCCGACACGGATTTGCGGGTGGTGGTGATAGAAGGTAAAGCGCCGGAAACGACCTTAAACGACGTACCAGAGAACCGTGTCTCTGCCTTAAGCCGAGCGAGTGAAAACATACTGCGCACCCTGGATGTCTGGCCGGGCATCGCCTCACGGCGTGCGGCCAGTTACCAACAGATGCGGGTGTGGGAGAAAGACAGTTTTGCCGACATCCATTTTGATGCGCAGGCGTTTGGCCAGCAAAACCTCGGCCATATTGTTGAAAACCGTGTGATTCAGTTGGCTTTGCTCGATAAAGTGCAAACGCAAGACAATGTGACTGTGTTGATGCCAGCGCAATGCCAATCCATGCTGCAAGGAGAGAGCGAAACCTGGTTACAACTCGCGTCTGGGGGCGGCGTGACGGCGAAACTGGTCGTGGGGGCTGATGGAGCGCGATCCTGGGTGCGTGAGCAAGCCGACTTCCCCCTAGTACAGCGTGACTATGGTCATCATGCAGTGGTGGCGACGGTGCGCACGGTGGAGCCGCATCAGGGCGTTGCACGACAAGTATTTACACCGGACGGCCCCCTCGCTTTCTTGCCACTTTCAGACCCGCATTTATGTTCAATTGTTTGGTCTGTTCCCCCAGAACAAGCGACGGATTACGTCGCGATGGACTCAGCGTCCTTTAACCGTGCCTTAACCGCTGCGTTTGATGTGCAACTCGGCCTATGTGAGGTGGTGGGACCGCGGGCTAGCTATCCGCTTACCATGCGTTATGCCCAACACTTTGCGGCGCAGCGCCTGGCTCTGGTCGGTGATGCGGCGCACACCATCCATCCTCTGGCTGGGCAAGGGGTGAATCTGGGGATGCTCGACGCGGCCGCTTTGGCGCAAACACTGACGTCACTCGCCGACAAAGGGAAAGATATTGGCCATTACGCCGGCTTACGCCAGTATGAGCGTTGGCGTAAAGCGGAAGCGGTGCAGATGATTGCGGCGATGCAAGGATTCCGCAGCTTGTTCGCAGGCGATAATCCGATGAAAAAGCTCGTCCGTGGCGTGGGCATGCGTGCGGTCAATCATTTGCCCGGCGCCAAGCAGCCGTTTATGGCGCGGGCGTTAGGGTTGGAGGGGAACCTGCCTGATCTGGCAAAGCCTACGACGCGCACGACCACTTTTTGATGATTGCGTGATGGCTGAAATTGGCGAAAAACAGAGAATATGCTAAATAGCACAAAGACCATTGCCGAGTCGGCATGCGATCAGGTTGTGAGAGATGTTGAATGTACCGATTGACGGTGTGAGTTGTCATTGGGTGTAACAAGGAACAAGATTATGAGTGATATCCCATCTGAATTAAAATTTACCGCTACACACGAATGGGTTCGCCCTGAAGGGGAAGGCCTATTTACCATTGGCATTTCTGATCACGCCCAGGCCCTGCTGGGGGATATGGTGTTTATCGATTTGCCTGATGAAGATGACACTTTTGATGCGGGTGACGATTGTGCGGTTGCAGAGTCGGTAAAGGCGGCGTCGGATATCTATGCGCCCATTTCTGGTCAAGTCGTGGCTGTCAATGAAGAGCTAGATAGCGCCCCTGAACTGGTTAACAGCGACCCATACGGCGATGGTTGGTTGTTCCAGATTCAAGCGACAGATGAGTCTGAAATCGATAGCCTGCTCGATGCGCAAAGCTATGAAGAAACGTTAGGCGATCAAGACGCAGACTAAAGGGTCAGGGGGAAGCACGTATGCTATGCCTGTCCTTTTTATCTAAATAACAAACAGGGGCCCGTCTGACGAGCCCCTATTTGTATGGTACGGCGAAGTCAGTAAGCGGTCGGCAATGAGCCCGATTGTTCTGGCTCTCGAAGCCCGTCCTGATACACATCTCGAATCAACCCGTTAACTTCCTTCACGGTTCGGTAGTGACAGATGGTAGCGTGATCCGGTGCTTTTAACCAACCATTATCAAAATCAAATCGGCCTCTTCCTGCAATATAGACGCGACCCGAGAATAATCGTGTGACATGTTTGGCGACAAGCTTGGGGGAATAGCGATTAAAAACGCGCATAACCTCTTCTTATTGGTGTGAGTGGTTGTCACCCTATAGGGGTGTGAAAACGGCACCGATTGTGAAGTGGGTTTATGTCGCCGTGATGACACTGCCTAAAGAAATAATCACTTTATCCTTACCATAAATCCGCTTGGTTGAAGGGACTGTCCAGCATCCCCCAACCATGGCAGTCTTCACGAGGCGTTTCACCGAGCAGCTTATCGATCAAGTGATGAATGACTTCGCCGGTGTCGGCCCCCTCACTGTGCGTGAATGTTTCACTGACCCGTTGAGCAACGTAAGCAGGGTTAAGGCTCGACAGAGAGACGATGTTCATTAGGTTTCCTCTTGCGTGTGAGGCTGGGTAGATAACGCTTTCAGGGAAGCGACGCGCTTATCGACAATGGTGGTTATCTGGTCAATGAGCCACTGCATTTTGGGGTGACCGCTGGCTTGATGTCGCCATGCCAAGCCAATATCAAACCCTGGGACATCAATAGGGGGTGGGCTAAATGCCAGATGGTTAGCATCGTTAAAGGTATCAAGTCGCGCCATAAGCTCTGGCACGGTACACAGCAGTTGTCGCCCTTTTAGCAACTGCCTTACGGTTAAAAAGCGCTGCGATCCCATCACCACTTGTCGATGATAGCCTAGCGCTTCTAAACGCGTATCTATCGGGCTAGAAAGCTGGCCGTAAGTGCTCACCAAGGCGTGCGGCGTGGCGACAAAATCGGCCACGCTGATGGGGGCATCCAGTCCTGTACTTTGAGGGTCAAACAGACACACGTGTTGTTCGCGATATAATACCTGGCTGTCGAGAATATCGCTGTTTTCCGGGATCACGCCGATCACCGCGTCGACATCATCATTTTTAATCGCATCCAGACAGTGGCGACGATCGACTGGCCGTAAGCTAAGTTGTGCTAAAGGAAGTTGTTGGTTGAGGGTATCGAACAACGCCGGCGCGAAGATAAGCTCCGCGTAGTCGGTGAGTCCAAGGCGGATCTGACCATCAAAAAGGGCAGGTTCAAAAGCGGGCGGAGTCAGCACGTCCGTGGCGAGTGTGTCGAGTAGCGCCTCAATTTTAGGGGCGATATCGAGCGCGCGGGCGGTGGGCACCATTTGGTGTCCGCGCCGCTCAAAAAGGGGATCGTCGAGCATGGTACGCAGACGCGCCAAGCTGTGGCTCATGGCTGATTGACCCAGAGATAGGCGCTCTGCAGCCCCAGTCACACTGCGGGTTTCCATTAAAGTGGCAAAGGTCACCAACAAGTTGAGATCGTATTTCCGCCAGTATTTTTGCGCCATCCGTTGCGTGACTCCTACATCTAACCGTCTTGAACGCGGCATATGTCGCCGCGCAGAGGCTGGCAAAGTACGAGAAGATCTTTCACTCTCACCCATAATCCGGCGTGAGGATCACCGCTGCTAATGGTGACCGTTTCATAGCGCCAGATCTGCTCATCAAACACCAACGCCAGATCCGGTGACAGTCCCAATGGCGCGACAGTACCGCGCGCGTAGCCGGTTGTGCTTTGCACTTGTTGTGCACTGGCAAGCGTCATTCGTCGGCATCCCAGCAGCTGGCGGACTTTGGGCGGGCTCACTTGTTGGTCGCCTGGTACGCAGGCCACCGCATAACGCCCGCCCATATCGCGCAACACCATGGTTTTAAGCATCTGAGCAGGATCAATCCCCCGTTGTGAAGCGGTGTCTTCAATCGATTGGGTCGCGCGTGACTGCCACAGTATTTGGTAGCGAATATCGGCGCTATCGAGTGCGGCAGTCACGGGTGTTTGCCAATGAGGATCCGTGTGCACGGCTCAATCGTCGTCTTCGAGTGAATAGGGGAGTGGCTCACGGTGCCATGCATGTGAGGGAGACTCAGCCAGGCGGAAAGCGGTGTCGTCGTCCAGGTTATTTGGTAGTACGGCTAACACGCTCGCATTACCATTCACATCGCGATAGCCAGCAATAACTGTCCCGCCTGAACGCCAATTGTCGCCCACCGCGCGTTCGATTTTATCGCCTGCAACAGGTGTGTGCTCGGCTTGGCCGCTGAGTTTGTACATGGCACGCTTGTTCATGCCTCGATACTTGGCTCGCGCCACAGTTTCTTGGCCGGTGTAACAGCCTTTGGTGAAGCTGATCGCATCCAGCGCCTGAAGGTTTAACGATTGCGGGATAAATTCGCCGCTGGTGGCCTGCTCAATACGGGGTAATGCGGCATCAATATCCCACTTATCCCAATACTCATGGGTGAGCAAGGTCGCAGAGGCTTGATTGATAAGCGCTGTGGCGTTGGCCGCGTCAACCACCAGTAACCAGCGGTGTGGTTCAATGTATACGGCGGTGCCCGCTTGCCCTTGGCGAACGTCACCTTGCGGGCCAAAGTGATCGGCCACCCACTTGTCTGCCTGCGTGCCAATCACACCGAGCAACACGGCATCGACTTTTTCAAACGCAATCTTTGAAAAGATGGCGTATTTTTTTACCTCTTGAACTTGGGTGGCTTCAATCGAGGCCGGTTGCACCATGGCGAGCCCGTCTTGGTAATGGAAAAAACGCAGCACAGACCAGATTTTACCTTTTGGATCGCAATGAGCGGCAAGGGTCGATTTATCCTCTGCAAGGCTGGCAATGTCGCAAGTGAGCTGACCTTGTAAGTAGCTTTTTGTATCGTCGCCGCTCACTTTAGTGATTGCCCAGTTATCAAGAGCAACTATCGCCAGTTCAGGCTGTGGGTCACTGGGGTGTGTATCCGCAGGCTCAAAGGCCACGGTTTGATACCATTCGCTCATAACACTCACGCTCTCTGTTGAGAAAATATAGACTCTGTCCCGTATACTAATAGGGAGGATAAAGCTTGTCAGCCTTTGTATTGTAGGGCTATTACGGTGTCTTGCTGATTAACGCTAGAGAGCTCTCAGATTCACCGTTTGTTTTCCGGCAAAAGTAGTCGCCTGATGGCGGCATTGATAGTATGCAAGCACTGACATCATTGATAGAGGTAAGCAATGGTTAACACCGAGGATAAAGCGCGGATTCGTTGGGCATGTCGTCGTGGCATGTTAGAGCTGGATGTGTTGGTTATGCCTTATTTTGAAGCCTGCTACGACACGCTAAATGAACAAGAAAAGCAGGATTTTGTCGCATTTTTGGAAAGCGCAGATCCGGATTTGTTTGCGTGGTTGATGGGGCATGGTAAACCTGACGACCCCAAGATGAAGTCTGTTGTCGATAAGGTCGTCGCTTATAACCGCAGCAAGTTACGTACATAGTCACCTACAGTGCCCGCGTTATGTCACTGTCTGCCTGGTTTTGCTGGGAACGATGGTGACTTGGCTGGCCATGGCGCATGTTTCCCTTCCTTTAAGTGCTCGTGCTGTGCTAACCCTTTGGGCGGTGCGAGACTTGCGCTTTTTCCATGCTCACCTCATCGGTAGCGAGGGGCCTTTTCGCTTTTCCTCTGACGCTTGGGCTGTGATGCCCAATGGACAGTATCGAAAATTATCCTGTGTTTATGCGACCCCATGGCTGCTGGTGCTGACCTCTCGTGTGGATGCGCAATACGTGTATATTTGGCGTCATGGCCTTCCAGATTATCATTTTCGTCTGATTTATCGGCACTGCTGTCAGCAAGGTCGGGATATGATGTGACATATTTGTGACAAACTGATTGCGTGGCTTTACTTTTTCACTTTGTCACCGATATTCAAGGGGCACGGATAAAATCCAATCTGCTCAGATAATGCTGTAGGGTCGCTATGAATATTAAACAAAAACTTTTGTCACTCACCTTGATGTCGGTGTTGGCACTCCTCGCGGTGGCGGCGATTGCGTGGAAGGCGGAAACACGACTGCAAAAAATGCACAATCAGCTAACCACAGTCTCTGATCTTGAGGTGATATTGCTCAACTTACGCCGCAATGAGAAAGACTTTCTCGCGCGCATGGATCCTAAATACCTCTCCCGTTTTGATAATAATGTTGATGCGTTTAATCAGCTGCTGAGTGATTTCCGCGCCCGCAGTGCCTCTCTGGGGTTAGAGACCGCGACCATTGATAAAGTGAAAAGCGCGATGAAAGGATATGCTAGTGGGTTTCGTGATCTGGGTAAGGGCTACCAAACATTGGGGTTAACCCCTGAACAGGGGATCCGCGGACAAATGCAAAACGCGAGCAAGAAAATGGTGGCAGCGACCCAAAATGACATTGTACTGGAGAGTAGCGCTCGCCTGTTAGCCGCAGATGCCAAACTGTTTGTACAAAGCAGTAACCTTGACTACATCGATGAATATCAAAGCCAAATGCAAGAGCTTGAAGATTACCTTCGTGGTGACCTACTGGCGTTGTTTCAAGCGCATCAGACGCAAGTGGACCAAATTGTTGCCCAGAAAAAGACACTGGGGTTAGCGGCGGACAAAGGTTTGCTCGGACAAATTCGTGGCAAAACCCACCAAGTGGAAGAAATGTTTGATGTGCTAAGCCAAGAATATGAGCAGGCCATCGAGCAAGCATTGCGCCAAACCGTGACGTTTACCGGCTCGGCGGTATTAATACTGGCACTGATCATGACAGTGATTTCTTTATGGATGAACCGTGGCATTCAACAGCGTATTTACCGGTTCAGTGAGCAAATGGCTGCCATCACCAAGCAGCGGGATCTGACCCTGAGAGCGGATGAAAACGGGCGTGATGAGATCTCATTGATGGCTAAAGATGTCAATCAGATGCTCGCCAGTGTCCAGGCTATGGTGGTCGACGTGAGTCGCGCCATACAAGCGCTTAACCACAGTGCAGAGCAAGTTGAGTCGCGCACTGAAGCTACCGGGTCCGCATTGTCTACCCAGTTAGATGAAACTACCCATGCGGCGACCGCGATGAATGAGATGGAAAGTACGATTCGCGATATCGCGGGCAACACGGATCAGGCTGCGGAGAATGCGCGTACCAGTTTAAGTCGGGCCGAAAATGGACAAAAAGTGGTCGACGACACCAAGGCAATGATCATGACACTGGCAGAAACCCTCAGTAATACCAGCAACGAGGTGCTTGAACTAAGTAAGCTGTCTGAAACCATCGGTTCAGTATTAGATGTGATTAAAGATATTTCTGAGCAAACTAACTTGCTGGCGCTTAACGCGGCGATTGAAGCGGCGCGCGCCGGTGAGCAAGGGCGTGGCTTCGCGGTGGTCGCTGATGAGGTGCGTCAGCTAGCGACCCGTACTCGTGAGTCGACCGATGAAATTTCTGGCATTATCACCTCGTTACAAGAGCAAACCCAGTCGGTGTCTGAGCGTATGGAGCAAAGCCGAGAAGATGGGGAAACATCTGTGGGTAAAGTGGAAGCGGCCTCGCAAGAGCTATCGCAAATCATGGCAGATATGCAAAACATTATGGATATGAGCACCCACATTGCCACGGCGATTGAGCAACAAAGTTCGGTGGCGAAAGAAGTCAACCAAAACGTGCACAACATTCAAGATATCGCGCAAAACAGTACCGAACGCGCCAACCAGAACCGCGAAGCGGCACACAAGGTGGCCGAAGAAGCGGCGCACCTTGAGCGTGCAGTGAGCGAGTTTAAAAGCGAATAACCACGATGATATCCAGTAAAAAGGCCAGCCTCGTGAGGCTGGCCTTTATCGTTAAAGCAGCAGACGGCGCGAAACCCACTAGCAGGGCTGGTCCGGGGTTAACACGGTGGGACCGGATTGCTCGTTAGGCTCAGGGTAATCAATGGTGTAGTGAAGGCCTCGGCTTTCTTTGCGTTGCATGGCACAGCGAACCATGAGTTCTGCCACCTGTAAAAGGTTACGTAATTCCAACAGGTTGTTTGAGACCCGGAAATTCGCATAGTACTCATGTGTTTCTTGCTTGAGCAGCTCGATACGGCGTAGTGCTCGTTCTAACCGTTTGGTTGAGCGGACAATGCCCATGTAATCCCACATAAAAAGACGTAACTCATGCCAGTTGTGCTGGATCACCACTTCTTCGTCAGAACAAATGACCTGACTCTCATCCCAAGGGGGGAGTGCGGTATGGGGCTCGATATGGTCTGAGTGCGCTTTAATATGTTCAGCCGCTGACCACGCATACACCACACACTCTAGCAGCGAGTTAGAGGCCATACGGTTGGCCCCATGCAAGCCGGTGTAGCTTACTTCCCCAATCGCGTATAAGCCGGGCAAGTCTGTGGTGCCGTTTTTATCCACCATCACGCCACCACAGGTGTAGTGGGCGGCAGGGACAATAGGGATCGGCTCTTTGGTCAGATCGATGCCGTATTGTTTGAGCTTTTCGTAAATGGTGGGGAAGTGTTTGATCACAAAGTCAGGGTCTTTGTGGCTGATGTCGAGATACATGCAGTCGGCGCCAAGGCGCTTCATCTCGTAGTCAATCGCTCGGGCCACCACATCACGCGGGGCAAGCTCGCCGCGTGCGTCGAAGTCTGACATAAAGCGTGAGCCATCTGGGCGTTTTAAGTGTGCGCCTTCACCGCGTAACGCTTCCGTGAGCAAAAAGTTGCGCGCGTCTGGATGGTACAGGCACGTAGGATGAAACTGGTTGAATTCTAAGTTGGCGACGCGACAACCTGCCCGCCATGCCATGGCGATGCCATCACCGGATGACACATCGGGGTTAGAGGTGTATTGATACACCTTGGAAGCACCGCCAGTGGCGAGCACCACATAGTTAGTGCGCACGGTCTCAACCACTTCTTGGTTTCGGTTCCAGATGTAGGCCCCGAGCACGTGGTTAGCGCCACCCAATCCGACTTTTTTACGGGTGATGATATCCAGCGCATTGTGCCGTTCGAGCAGAGTGATATTTGGGTGCTGACGGACATTGTCTTGCAGAGAGTTTTGCACGGCCATCCCGGTGGCATCGGCGGTATGCAAGATACGGCGATGGCTATGGCCGCCTTCACGGGTTAAATGATATCGAGGGGTGTCGTCGTCGCTATCTTCTTGATCGAACGGAACACCGCCATCAATTAACCACTGTACGCAATCTTTAGCATTGCGAGCAATAAAGTCCACGACCTGGGTATCGCAGATACCTGCACCCGCGATTTGGGTATCTTCGACATGAGACTCGACCGAGTCTTGCTCGTCAAACACCGCGGCAATACCGCCCTGTGCGTAAAGCGTGGCCCCTTCGCTGAGCGGGCCTTTGCTCAATACAATCACCTTGTGGGTTGGCGCTAAGCGGAGCGCCAGTGACAAGCCAGCGGCACCACTGCCGATAACTAGCACGTCACATTGATGTTCCTGGGTTGTGGTCGTCATGATCCCTAATCCTCTTTCTGCGCACCCAATGTTACACCAATTTGACGTAGCTGCGCGCGGTAAGATCAAATCCCGTACCGCTTGGGTGAAAGTTTGCAACCATGGCATGGTTCGGGCGACAATGCCCTCAGTCAAAGAGACCGTCTTTGACCATTCCGTCACAGTAATGTGATTCAACGCATAATAAAACCAACATGGTGAGGAACTTTTCGCCGGCTGGATTATCGAATCGTGTGCGAAAGCTCGCAAGCGGGTTTAACCGCGCTCTGACAACGTCGGGCCTAGAATTTCGATAATCGGGCGGAAAGATCAACCAAGGAGTAAACGCTCGAATGGGCGAGCAGCTAACCGACCAGGTTCTAATAGAACGTGTACAGAATGGTGACAAGCAAGCTTTCAATCTGTTAGTCGTCAAATATCAGAATAAGGTATGTAACCTTATCGCCCGCTATGTCGGTACACACAGTGGCGATATTCCAGATATTGCGCAAGAGGCGTTTATCAAAGCGTATCGTGCATTGCCGGGATTTCGGGGCGAGAGTGCGTTTTATACTTGGCTGTATCGCATTGCTGTGAACACCGCAAAAAACCATTTGGTGGCGCAAGGACGACGTCCGCCAGGCAGCGATATTGATGCCGAGGAAGCAGAAAATTACGAAAGTGGGGGGTCTTTAAAAGAAATATCGAACCCTGAAAACTTGATGTTGTCAGATGAGTTAAGACAGGTGGTATTTTCGACCATAGAAACACTGCCTGACGACTTAAGAACCGCAATTACCTTACGGGAGCTCGATGGGCTCAGTTATGAGGAAATTGCACAGGTAATGGATTGTCCAGTCGGTACGGTGCGGTCGCGTATTTTCCGAGCGCGTGAAGCGGTTGAAAAACGCATCCGGCCACTGATGAAACGGTAACGAGTTTTACTGGCTGCATGACGGTGACTTGAATGACGGATAGAGAAAAAATTTCAGCGTTATTGGATGGCGAATTAGTGGATACGTCAGTGATCCACGAGATTGAGCGAGATGATAATGCGCAACAGGCTTGGGGGCGTTTTAGCACCATTCGCGATGTGATGCGTGGTGAGGCACCCAGCTCTTTGCAATGGAACATTGCCGATTCTGTAGCGTCCGCGCTGGAAGCAGAACCTGCTTATCAAGGCGATCATCTTGATAATAATGTGCACCCGATGCACGAGTCACAGCCGCGTCCGGAAAAGGCGCGTCGCCACTTACCAGGGTGGCTGCAGCAACTGACGCAGGTAAGCGTTGCCGCGTGTGTCTCGTTGGCCGTGATCGTGGGCGTGCAGCACTATAATCAGTCTGATGCGAGTTCGCCGGTGGCCAGTACGCAAACCCAGCCGCCCGTACTCGAAACCATTCCTTTTGCAGGGGCTGCTGAACCCGTGAGTTTGAGTCGTGACGATCTACGTGCCACGCCCTCTGAGGCAGAGTTGATGGAGCAGCGTCGCCGCGTCAATGCCATGCTCAAAGACTATGAATTGCAGCTTCGCTTGAATAAGGATAGGCTGTCTAACCATCAGACAATGGCACCGTCGACAAGCAGTAATAATCAATGAAAAAAACTCTGATCGGTGCGCTTGCGCTGRTCAGTTTGATGTCTGCGCAAGCCTCGGCCGAACCCTCTGCCGAGGCTTTGTTACATCAAATGGATACCGCAAGCGACACCCTAGATTATGAAGTGTCCTACATCTTGGTAGGTAAAAATAGCCTCGAACCCCTTCGCTTTCGTCATGCTCAAGTTGGGGATGATGCTTATGGCCACCTTATGTATCTCAGTGGCCCACCGCGAGAAGTGATCCGTCGAGGCGGTGAAATCAGTTATTTTGAACCCGGCTACGACCCTTTCACCATTGCCAGTGATCATATGGTTGCGCCTTTGCCAACGCTTATCCAAGCCGATATCGATGTGCTGGCTAACCATTATGATTTTGTTTCTATGGGGCACGCGCGTGAAGCGGGGATGGATTGCCAAGTAGTTCGAATTACACCGAAAGACGGGGAGCGCTATTCGTACGTATTATGGTTAGATGAGAACAGCAAACTCCCTGTTAGAGCGGATTTGCTCGACCGTGATGGCGATCCGCTTGAGCAATATCGTGCGTTGTCGTTGGTCGTCTCGTCACAAATCAGTACCTCGATGCAAAAGCTGGCTGAGCTGGCTCTGCCACCGGTACTAACCTTGCCGCAAACCACGCAGCGCTCCGACTTGGATTGGCAGGTCACTGCGTTACCCGAGGGATTTGAGCCTGTGTACAGCAATCGCCACCGTTTAATGATGACCAAGCGCGCGGTGGAGAGTCAGATGTTTAGTGATGGCCTATTTAGCTTTTCTGTGTATCTTGCCAAAGCCGATGATGTCTCGGTGCGTAAGCAAATTGTTCGCCAAGGTCGGCGCACACTGCATAGCGTGACCAGTGGCAATGCAGAAATTACGGTGGTCGGCGATATACCGCCTGAAACCGCTAAACGGGTGGCGGAGTCTGTCCGTATTATTGATATGCCCGCGAGTCAGTCAGAGCAGGGGGTCGAACCATGATCAAAGCATTGGCAGAAGTCACCAGTTACCAAGATGGTTGGTTGTCATTGGCCTGCCAGCAGCAAACCAGTTGCGGTAGCTGCCAGTCACAAAGCCAATGTGGCACTGGTATTGTGTMCAAAKCCCTTCCGGGTAAGGTTAAACACCTCAAGGTGCGCGCGCCAAAACCCTTGCCAGCCGGCACCTTAGTTGAAATCGGCTTGGGTGAGGCGACCTTGTTACGCTCCGCGTTATTGGTCTACATGGTCCCTCTGGCGATGATGCTAATAGGGGCATTGCTCGGGCAATTCTTCTTCGCCACACTTGCCGGCAGCGGGGAAGGCGGGGTGATCGCATTAAGTCTAGGGCTGGGCGCGGTTGGTGTGGCGCTCGCCCGTTACCTCGCACCGCGTATCGGTACCCAAGATGAGCAACAACCTCTGCTTTTACGCGTGATGGGGGAGCCGGTCTCARACTTGTCCGTCATAAATACCACACAGCAGGATAGCGACTAGCCACTATTTTCGGTAGAATCGCGCTCACTTGATCTTAGGATCCCATTCTTATTGATAACGAGTAAGTCACTCCAACACATGAAGCATATTCGTAACTTTTCGATCATCGCCCATATTGACCACGGTAAGTCGACGCTTTCTGACCGACTGATTCAAGTATGTGGCGGCCTAACTGACCGGGAAATGGCAGATCAAGTTCTTGATTCAATGGATCTGGAACGTGAACGCGGTATCACCATCAAAGCACAAAGTGTGACACTGAACTACAAAGCCAAAGACGGCAATGTGTATCAGCTCAACTTCATCGATACGCCAGGACACGTTGACTTCTCTTATGAGGTGTCACGCTCGCTCAAGGCGTGTGAAGGTGCTTTGCTGGTGGTCGATGCAGGACAAGGGGTTGAGGCACAGACGCTCGCCAACTGCTACACCGCCATTGATATGGACCTGGAAGTGGTACCTGTTCTGAATAAGATTGACTTGCCAGCCGCTGATCCTGATCGCGTGGCGCAAGAAATTGAGGACATTGTCGGTATTGAAGCGATTGAAGCGACTCGCTGCTCGGCGAAAACCGGCATGGGTGTTGATGATGTTCTTGAAGACATTGTACGCCAGATCCCGCCTCCAGAAGGGGATCCTGATGCGCCAACGCAAGCGCTGATTATTGACTCCTGGTTTGATAAATACCTGGGCGTGGTGTCTTTGGTGCGTATTCGTGAAGGCTCGCTGAAAAAAGGCGACAAAGTGAAAATCATGAGCACGGGCCAAGAATGGAACGTGGACAGCATTGGTATTTTCACGCCTAAGCGTAAAGAGCTTAATGGCCTGCAAACTGGTGAAGTTGGCTGGGTGATCTGCGGGATCAAAGATATCCTCGGTGCACCAGTGGGCGATACTATCACCCATGCTAAAAACGGCTGTGAAAAACGCATCGAAGGTTTCCAGCAAGTGAAGCCGCAAGTGTATGCCGGACTTTTCCCGATTTCATCGGATGATTACGAAAGCTTCCGTGATGCTTTGGATAAGCTGAGCCTGAATGATGCTTCTTTGTTCTTTGAGCCGGAAAGCTCGGCGGCACTGGGCTTTGGTTTCCGTTGTGGCTTCCTTGGCATGCTGCACATGGAAATCATCCAAGAGCGGTTGGAGCGCGAGTATAACCTCGATCTTATCACCACCGCCCCGACTGTAGTGTACGAGGTGAGCAAAAATGATGGCGAGATCATTTACGTTGACAGCCCATCCAAACTGCCACCAATCAATGATATTGAGGCGATTGGTGAGCCGATCTCGCGTTGTAATATATTGGTGCCGAGTGAGTTTGTCGGTAACGTCATTTCACTGTGCGTAGAAAAGCGTGGTGTGCAGGTTGATATGGTTTATCACGGTAACCAAGTGGCACTGACCTATGATATTCCGATGGCTGAAGTGGTCCTCGATTTCTTTGACCGGATAAAGTCGACGTCGCGCGGTTACGCATCGTTAGATTATAACTTCGAGCGCTATGAAGTCTCTGACATGGTGCGGGTGGATATCCTCCTTAACGGTGAACGTGTCGATGCGCTGGCGATTATCACTCACCGTGCACACGCACAGCCGCGTGGTCGCGAGTTGGTGGAAAAAATGAAAGAGTTTATTCCTCGCCAACAGTTTGATATTGCTATCCAAGCCACGATTGGCAACCATATTATTGCCCGTTCGACGGTGAAACAGTTACGCAAAAACGTGACCGCGAAGTGTTACGGTGGTGACGTGAGTCGTAAGAAGAAGCTTCTGCAAAAGCAAAAAGAAGGTAAAAAGCGAATGAAGCAGGTCGGTAATGTCGAGCTGCCGCAAGAAGCCTTTTTGGCCATTTTGCACGTGGGCAAAGATAAATAACGACGGACTCCATTATGGCCAATACGTTTTCTTTGATTTTAGTGCTGGTGACCTTGGTCACCGGCATTGTTTGGGCGTTAGATAAATACCGCTGGGCACCGCGTCGTCGTCAGACAGCAGGGGAAACCCTCAAGGTGTCAGCGCGTGAACTGGATGCTGAACAAGTCGCTAAAGTGTCGCCTCAACCGAGCTGGGTTGAAAATATGGCGTCTATTTTTCCAGTGATCGCGGTGGTACTGGTGCTGCGCTCGTTTATTTATGAGCCGTTCCAAATTCCATCCGGTTCGATGATGCCTACCTTATTGGTCGGGGACTTCATCTTGGTGGAAAAGTTTGCCTATGGCTTACGCGATCCTGCCTTCCACACTGAAATTGTCGAAACCGGCAAACCAGAGCGTGGTGATATCGTGGTGTTCAAATACCCACCTCAGCCCAATATTGATTATATTAAGCGTGCGGTGGGGCTGCCCRGCGATACCGTGGTGTATGAAGACAAGCGCCTATGTATTCAGCCCAAGGGCGAATCCCAGTGCCAGCCGGTGCCGATTGACGACATTCAGCCAAGCGCGTTTGTGCAAGCGGGCATTAACTTGGTACAAGCACAGGAGCAACTGGGTGAACAGTCTCACCAGATCCTTGTCCATCCGAAAAAACGTGACCGCGTGAGTGCGTACGAGCCACGCCCTGGCGTCAACCGCTGGATCGTGCCAGAAGGACACTACTTTATGATGGGAGATAACCGCGATAATAGCGCCGATAGTCGCTTCTGGGGCTTTGTCCCTGAGCGCAATCTCGTGGGCAAAGCCGTCGCTATTTGGGTCAGCTTTGAATTTGAGCGCTCCAGTGATAGCTGGCTACCATCGTGGGTACCGACAGGCATTCGCTTTAACCGTATTGGTGGAATTGATTAATTCTGGACTATGATGACAAAACTAACAGATAAGTTGCAGCGTGATATCGGCTACCAATTTAGCAACGCTGCGTTACTCGAATTGGCGTTAACGCACCGCAGTGCCAACGGCACCCATAATGAGCGTCTTGAATTTTTAGGCGACTCGATTTTGAGCTTTGTAATTGCCGAGGATCTTTACCACCGTTTTCCGAAAGTGGACGAAGGCGACATGAGCCGCATGCGGGCCACCTTGGTCAGGGGGAACACCTTGGCAGAGATTGGGCGCGAGTTTTCTCTGGGCGAAGTGATGCGACTTGGCCCAGGAGAACTTAAAAGTGGCGGATTTCGTCGTGACTCGATTCTCGCTGACGCCGTAGAAGCCTTGATTGGCGCGATCTTTTTAGACAGTGATATCAACCGGGTACAAGCCATTATCTTAAATTGGTATCAACACCGTCTCGAGACCATTCAACCTGGCGCGAGTCAAAAGGATCCGAAAACCCGATTGCAAGAGCACCTGCAGGGTAAACGCAAACCCTTGCCGTCCTACACGGTGATGAAGGTGCGCGGCGAGGCACATAACCAAGAATTTACGGTAGAGTGCCAGGTATCAGGACTGGAGTGTTCTGTGATTGGAAAAGGCAGCAGTCGTCGCAAGGCAGAGCAAGCGGCTGCAGAACTCGCGTTACAGAAGTTAACATAATGACTGATACACAGCGCTGTGGCTTTATTGCCATTGTAGGCCGGCCGAACGTCGGCAAATCAACATTACTGAACCGCTTAGTGGGGCAAAAGCTGTCGATCACTTCGCGTAAACCGCAAACGACACGTCACCGCATCATGGGGGTCGATACCCGTGATAATTATCAAGCGGTCTACGTGGATACCCCAGGGCTGCATATCGAAGAAAAGCGCGCGATCAACCGCTTGATGAACCGCGCGGCGAATAGCTCGTTAACCGATGTTGAACTGGTGTTATTTTTGGTCGATGGCACCCATTGGACCAAAGACGATGAGATGGTGCTCAACAAGTTAGCACGCTCTGGTCTGCCAACGGTCTTATTGGTTAATAAAGTCGATAATGTGAAAGAGAAAACCGAGCTCTTTCCACACCTACAAACCTTGTCGGAGAAGATGGCGTTTGTTGACGTGATCCCAGTTTCGGCGAAACACGGCACCAATATCGATGTGGTTGAGCAGAAGGTACGTGATGCCTTACCGGAAAGTGAGTTTTATTTTCCTGAAGAATATATCACTGACCGCTCTCAGCGTTTTATGGCCTCCGAAATTATCCGCGAAAAGCTGATGCGCTTTACCGGTGAAGAGCTGCCTTACTCGGTCACCGTCGAAATTGAGCGCTTTGACTACAATCCAGAAACGGACGGCTTTCATATCAATGGCTTGATCTTGGTTGAGCGCAATGGCCAAAAGAAAATGGTCATTGGTAAAGGCGGTGAGAAGATCAAGCGCATTGGCCGTGAAGCGCGTTTAGATATGGAAGAGCTGTATGAGCGCAAGGTGTATCTTGAGCTTTGGGTTAAAGTGAAGTCAGGCTGGGCCGACGATGAACGTGCCCTGCGTAGCCTCGGCTATATTGACGATCTCTAAGCGATCGACGGATTCCAGTCGCGATGCGAGGAGGGATTGAGTGGACGGGTTTCAACGCGGCTTCGTATTGCATACACGCCCTTACAGTGAATCCAGTCTGCTTTTGGATATCTTTTCTGAGCACGAGGGGCGCGTTACTCTGCTTGCCAAAGGGGCACGTCGGCCACGCTCGGCGATAAGAGGGGCCTTGCAGCCTTTTACCCCTTTGCTGCTCAAATGGGGCGGACGTGGTGAACTGCGCACCTTACGCAGTGCCGAAGCCACAGGCCTCGCCCTGCCGTTGTCAGGTAATGCCCTGTATTCCGGCTTCTACCTCAACGAGCTGGTAATGCGTGTATTGGAGCCTCACACGCCTTATCCCGCGCTATTTCATGACTATGTGACCGCACTGACCCAGCTGGCTCGCTACAATAATCCCGAGCCAGCCCTGCGTTGTTTTGAGCTCGCGGTGTTAGAAGCTTTGGGCTATGGGGTTGATTTTCTTCATTGTGCTGGCAGCGGTGACCCGATTAACGATAACATGACGTACTTATATCGCGAGCAGCAAGGCTTTGTGGCATCGATCATGAAAAGCCAACACYGACAATTTACGGGGGCCGATCTACGTGCATTAGCGATGCGTCACTTTGAGACAGTCGAACAGCTACGTGCTGCCAAGCGTTTTACGCGTATGGCGCTTAAGCCCTATCTTGGCCCCAAGCCGCTCAAAAGCAGAGAATTGTTTAGAAGGAAATAATCATGGATAAAATCTACTTGGGTGTGAACATTGACCACATCGCGACCGTGCGCAATGCGCGTGGCACCGCGTATCCGGATCCGGTTCATGCTGCTGAGTTGGCAGAGCGTGCAGGCGCGGCCGGGATCACGGTTCACTTGCGTGAAGATCGCCGCCACATCACTGATCGTGATGTTCGTTTGCTCAAAGAAACCTTGCAAACCCGGATGAACTTGGAAATGGCGGTCACCGATGAAATGGTCGAGATAGCGTTGGAGACCCAGCCTGAGTTTGTATGTTTGGTGCCAGAAAAGCGTGAAGAGCTGACCACCGAAGGTGGCCTCGATGTCGCGGGCCAGCTGGATAAAGTCAAAGCGGCGACCCAAACATTGACGGACGCAGGGATTAAAGTGTCTTTATTTATCGATGCTGACCGTAAGCAAATTGAAGCCGCTCACCAGTGTGGAGCGCCGTTTATTGAACTACACACGGGGCATTATGCCGATGCTGCGACCGACAATGATC
This sequence comes from Salinivibrio sp. ML323, assembly GCF_001995745.1. Classification (NCBI taxonomy): domain Bacteria; kingdom Pseudomonadati; phylum Pseudomonadota; class Gammaproteobacteria; order Vibrionales; family Vibrionaceae; genus Salinivibrio; species Salinivibrio sp. ML323. The sequence goes on from NZ_MUES01000001.1 coordinate 246,574, forward strand.
GCCAAGCCGAGCTGAAGAAAATTTCCGCGGCCGCCAGTTATGCGGTCGATTTGGGGATCAAAGTGAATGCCGGTCATGGCTTAACCTACCATAATGTCACCCCGATTGCGGCGATGCCAGAAATGCATGAACTGAATATCGGTCACGCCATCATTGGCCGTGCCATGTTTGATGGTTTGCAAAAAGCCGTCGCGGACATGAAAGCGATCATGGAAGCGGCGCGTCGATAAATGGCGATAGCTGGGATTGGCACAGACATCGTTGAGATTGCGCGTGTTGAGAGAGTGCTCGCGCGTCAACCACGTTTTGCCGCCAGGATCTTGACCGAGTCTGAGCAAGCCAATCTGGCGTGCCATCACGCGCCCGGCCGTTTCCTGGCTAAGCGCTTTGCCGCCAAAGAAGCCGCTGCCAAGGCGCTGGGCACCGGTATTGCTAACGGCGTGACATTTCACGATTTTACCATTACCAATCAGGCTTCGGGCCAGCCGGCATTGCACTTTTCGGGCCGCGCGGCGGAACTGGCGCAGGCGCGTGGTATCGCACATTACTGGCTGACGCTATCCGATGAAAAAGCGTATGCTATCGCGCATGTGGTGTTAGAGCGCGCATAATCTTACTGCCTGTAAGGTGACACTTCACGCGGTGTGACTTTGGGTGTGTTGAGGTGGGCCTCTCCGGGCCCACTGCCATCCTTTTTTAGTCGTTTTGTGAAGCATCCAAGTATTGTGGTGCCAACTGCTCAATGTGCGCAATTTCATCTTGCAGCTCTAACAGCTCTGGCTCAATGGTGGCAATATCCGCCCCGGCTTTTAATTGAGTCTCTAGCTCATGACATAAGCTTTTTAGCTGCGGGACGCCGCTATACGCGCAACTCCCATGGAGCTTGTGAATAGCGTGCCATAACGGATCCGTCTCTAACTCTCCCGCCAATGCTTGCTCAACCGCCTCGTTTACCGACTCAAACGAGGCAAGCAGCATGGCGAGCATTTCTTTGGCCAAGTCGGTTTTCCCTGCTGCTTGATGCAGTGCCCGTTGCCAATCTAGGTGTCGTGCACTTTGGTCTTGGCTCGCTGAAGGACTTGGAGATGGCACGCTCTGCGCTTGAGAGGCCGCGTCATCAAGGTGCAGCCAGCGTGCGAGGGTACTCTCCAGCATGGCTTCTTCAATCGGCTTGGTAAGATAATCATCCATTCCCGCCTCGAGCAGTCGCTCACGCTCTCCGGGCATCGCGTGGGCGGTGACGGCAATAATCGGTGTTTGTTGATTGAATCCCGCTTTACGAATTTCTTGGCTGGCGGTGACACCGTCCATTTCTGGCATCTGGATGTCCATCAAAATAATGTCAAACGCTTGCTGGTGGGCAAGCGCGACCGCTTTGACTCCGTCTTCTGCGGTGATCACCTTCTCGACCCGTTCGGCGAGCAAGGCAGTGATCAGCTTTAAGTTGGCTGGATTATCATCGACGGTCATCACCGTATAAGGCGCTTTTTGTGATGCACTGGGTTTGGGCAGAGGAAGCGGCGTGGCGTCAGGCGAGCCGATTAATGCCTCCAACAGCTTACGTTGTGGAATAGGTTTGGCAATACAAGCGCTTACCCCGGCTTTTAAGAGATGCTCAGAGGCTTCTAGTTCCGTGGTAGGCAAACACACCACCACCGATTGTGCTTGCTGCTCGCAGACCTGTACCGCTTGTTGCATCGCATCCAGATCCGGCATGCTTCCCGCATCGAAACAGAGCAGGGCAAAGTGATAATGACGGTCTGTCAGCACATTGGTGCCAGATGCGGTGTCCACATTCAGCCCCACTTGCGTCAGTCGCTTGCGCAAAATCTCGCGGGTACGCGCATTCGGCTCAACGATCACAATGTCGCGCCCCACCAAGGGTTCAATGTCAAGCGGCTGTGACACTGGCAAATCGGTTTGGGTGAGCTGCAAGGTAAACCAGAAACTTGAGCCTTGGTGTAGACGGCTGGTAAAGCCAATATCGCCGCCCATTTGCTGGACCAGCTTCTGTGTGATCACCAGGCCAAGGCCGGTTCCCCCATAGCGGCGTGAGATACTGGCGTCCGCCTGCCTAAAGGCTTGGAAAAGCTGTGCTTGCTGGCGTTCGGAAATGCCAATGCCAGTGTCTTTAACCATTAACTGTAGCTCAACGGTTTCATCGTGAAGCTGCTTGAGWTCGACACTGACATCAATATTGCCGCGTTCAGTAAACTTGGCGGCATTCCCAATCAGGTTTATCAGTACTTGTTGAATACGGAGTGGATCGCCCACAGCCCCGGTGGGAATGCGTGCATCGGTGCGTAGGGTAAGCTCTAATCCTTTCTCGTGTGCCATTGGCGCAAGCAGGCGCATCACTTCATCAAGCATGTCCTGAACATCAAAGGGAATATTTTCCAGCAGCAATTTACCTGCTTCTAACTTAGAGAAATCAAGGATGTCATTGATGATGGTGAGTAGGTTGTTGGCCGACTTTTCAATGGTGAGCAAGTAGTCACGCTGGCTGCTGCTGAGCTCAGTTTTGAGCATTTGACGGGTAAAGCCAATCACCCCGTTTAGAGGGGTACGCAGCTCGTGAGACATGTTGGCCAAAAATTCTGATTTTACCCGCGCCGCTTCTTGCGCATTTTTCTTGGCGATATCGAGTTCAACGTTTTGAATTTCTAGCTGTTCGAGGGTTTCGCGCAGATCACAGGTTGCTTGGTCAATGCTTTGCTGCATTTCTAAGTGGTACTCTGACAACGAAATCGCCATCGCATTAATGCCGTTTTTCAAGGTATCCAACTCACCGAGCAGCTCTCCTTCAATCCGGACATCAAGATGGCCGCGCCGAATTCTATCGACCAAGGTCACCATGTTACCAATCGGGTGGGTGACATCCGCAATTAAGCGATAGGCAAAAAAGCACGACAATATCCCGCCTAAAGCAACCATCACCAGTGCAGTGATCATCTCTTGGTATTGCTTTAACCGCACCGAACTTAAATCCAGCTCCATGGCTATATAGCCCAGCGGGCGCTCAACATTGAGCCCGGGGGTAAACCGACCAATCTCCAAAATGGGGGCGCGCAGAATCAAGGTATCCTGCTGTTGGCTTATCTGCAGTTGTGTGGGGATGGGTTGGCCACTGTCAACCGAAAGCATGGCCAGGTCGCGGTGATAGTTCGAGGTGACAAACAGCTCATTGCGACGATCGAATACCGCAATACTGCGCACAAATTGCGAGTGTTGGCGGTGAGCAAAGCCAATCAACCGACGCACATTTTCACGACTATCATTTTTTAACCCCACTTCACTGGCAATCGCCAGCGGCTCAATGATCGCAGAGCCGGTGACGGTCAGCTGCTGTTCCAGGTCTTGGTAGCGGGTGCTGGTAAAAAACGCACTCAGCAGTAAGCCGACAATGAGGGTCGGAGCGATGGTCAGAACGGAGACACGGGTGCGGAGGCCATATTTGGTCATGCTAGATAAACTATGGGAAAATAATCACGACATTTAGCCGCCAGTGTACATGATTCAATCACAAAATAGTCAGCGAACTATCACAACTCCCACTGGCAGGATCTCTTGACTGGCTTGATGACAAGCTTTTAACACTGGAATAAATCATGGCGCGCTTTTTTAAGCCCGAGAAAAAGAAAAAGGTTGAGCAAAAGCATCAACTACTGACGATAAAACGCCTGGATCATCATGGTGACGGTGTCGGTTTTTGGCAGAAAAAGCCTGTCTTTGTCCCAGGCACCTTGCCCGGCGAACAAGCCCTAGTGCAATTGACCGAGCAAAAGCGCCAATATGCGCGCGGTCAGCTTATTAAGTTGGATAGCCATGCGGCGCAGCGCGTAGAGCCTGGTTGCCCGCTCTATCAGCAATGTGGCGGTTGCAGCCTGCAGCATTTGAGTCATCAAGGGCAGGTGGCGCACAAGCAGCAAGCGCTGAATGAATTAATGCAAAAATTTGCCGGTGATGAGATCACGCTGTCAACGCCGATAGAGAATGCGCCGTGGCATTATCGCCGCCGTGCGCGTATCAGCTTACAAGTTGATAAAAAAGGCGCATTGGCGATGGGCTTTCGTGCGCGTCAGCGCAGCGCCATTATCGATGTCAGTCATTGCCCGGTGTTGAGCGAGCCATTAAATCACATCTTGGCTGGATTACGCGCCTGTTTAGATAGCTTGCGTGGTCGCCGAATTTTAGGCCATTTGGATCTTATCGAAGCCGATAATACGCGTGTGGTGTCGCTACGCACCACCAAGGTTTTACACAGTGATGACCACCATACCTTAATGGAATGGGCGCAGGCACAAGATTGCACACTGTATTTGCACCAAGGTGATAGGGATGCCGAGCGTTTGACGGGGCCTGCCCCCTACTATCAAGTGGCTGGTAGCCAATTGGCGTTTGCTCCCAGTGACTTTATTCAGGTGAACGCTAGGGTCAATCAACAAATGGTGGCGCAGGCACGCGAGTGGTTAGCACTGGAGCAAGACGATCGCGTGTTGGATCTTTTTTGTGGCTTGGGTAACTTTAGTGTGCCGATGGCTCAGCATGTTAACCAAGTGGTTGGCGTTGAAGGCGTACAGGCGATGGTTAATCAAGCAGCGGATAACGCAGCGGCCAACCAATGTGATAACGCCTCTTTTTATCAAGCCGATTTAAACAGCGACCAGCTGATGGGTGAGTGGGTGCAACAGGATTTTACCAAAATCTTACTCGATCCGGCACGCGCAGGGGCTGCTGGTGTCATAGACTTTGTGGCACAATCTAAGGCTTCACATATTGTTTATGTGTCTTGTAATCCAGCCACGTTGGCACGTGATGCACGTGTACTGCTCGATAACGGCTATCAGTTAGTGAAGCTGGGTATGTTGGATATGTTTCCACAAACAGGACACATGGAGTCGATGGCCTTGTTTATGCCGGTAAAGAAAAAATAGGCACCAATAAGCGTGGCCCTTGTGGCCGATCGATACGGATACGCCTCTCTGGTCAGTTTGAGAGATAAGGATAGGAACGGTTATGGTTGCGGTACGAGAAGCCCACCTACATGAAAACGAAGCGTTTGAACTCAGCACTTGGGTAAAGCGGTTAGGGCAAGACGCATCGACCACCCAAGCGCTGGTGGATGCTTACCAATACTGCCGAGCATTGAGCGAGGAGGAGTCAGATCTTAGCCAACCATTGTGGCGTGGCCGAGAGATGATCGAAATTCTCGTCACCTTAAGCATGGATGCCGATACCTTGTTGGCTGCCCTGTTCTTTCCCGTGGTGGAAGCCAAGCTCGTCAGCCTAGAGACCCTTGCTGACACCTATTCGACGTCGATCGTTTCCCTGATTGAAGGGGTGCAACAGACGGCCGCTATCCGTCACTTAAACACCCAAACCGAGACAGAAGCAACCTCGTCTCAGGTCGACAATGTTAGGCGTATGCTGTTGTCGATGGTGGAAGATTTTCGCTGCGTGGTAATAAAACTGGCGGAGCGTATCTGTTACTTGCGTGAGGTGAAAGATGCCTCGGAATCGGTTCGCCAACAAGCGGCAAAAGAAAGTGCGAACATCTACGCCCCGCTAGCCAACCGGTTAGGGATTGGCCAATTAAAGTGGGAGTTGGAAGACTACGCGTTCCGTTACCAGCATGCGCAAACCTACAAACAAATCGCCAAGCAACTCGCGGAAAGGCGGATTGATCGTGAACACTACATCACTGATTTTGTCGACGATCTGCAGCAGGCGATGGAAGCGTCCAACATTAATGCGCAAGTCTATGGCCGCCCTAAACACATTTACAGTATTTGGCGCAAAATGCAGAAAAAGAACCTGCAATTTGACGAGTTGTTTGACGTGCGTGCGGTACGCATCATCGCTGAAGAGCTACAAGACTGTTACGCCGCATTGGGGGCGGTGCACACCAAATTCCGCCATCTACCCAAAGAGTTTGATGACTACGTCGCTAATCCGAAACCGAATGGTTATCAATCCATCCATACCGTGGTGTTAGGGCCGGAAGGTAAACCGGTAGAAATTCAAATCCGCACCAAGCAAATGCACGATGATGCAGAGCTTGGGGTTGCGGCACACTGGAAGTACAAAGAAGGGGCGGCCAGTGGGCGCAGTGGGTACGACGAGAAAATTACCTGGCTGCGTAAACTGTTGGTATGGCAAGAAGAAATGTCAGACTCGGGTGAAATGCTCGATGAGCTGCGCAGCCAAGTATTTGACGACCGGGTTTATGCCTTTACCCCGCGCGGCGATGTCGTGGACTTACCCAGCGGCGCCACGCCGTTGGATTTTGCTTACCATATTCACTCCGAGGTCGGGCATCGGTGTATCGGAGCGAAAGTGGAAGGGCGTATTGTCCCGTTCACTTATCACCTTCAAATGGGCGATCAGGTAGAGATCATTACCCAAAAAGAGCCCAACCCCTCGCGAGATTGGCTAAATCCCAGCCATGGCTTTGTGAATTCCAGCCGGGCACGTGCCAAAATTAATGCCTGGTTCCGTAAACAAGATAAAGACAAGAACATTGCCGCGGGTAAAGAGATCTTGGATACCGAGCTGCAAAAGATTGGCGGTACCAGTAAAGATGCAAACTTGGCGCTAAAACGCTTTAACGTGAATACCTTAGATGAATTGTACGCTGGGATAGGTAGTGGCGATTTGCGCATTAATCAGGTGGTTAACCATATCAATGGCCTGATTAACAAGCCAAGCTTGGAAGAAGAAGAGCAGCAGCTATTAGAAAAACTACAACAAAGCGAGCAAAAGCCGAATACGGGCAAGGCGCACCGTGATGCAGTGGTTGTGGAGGGGGTCGATAACCTCATGACTCACTTGGCGCGTTGTTGTCAGCCACTACCGGGTGATGAGATCAAAGGTTTTGTTACTCAAGGGCGAGGCATTTCTGTGCACCGCGCTGACTGTGAGCAACTCAACGAACTGAGTCACCACGCGCCCGAGCGCATTATTGCCACGGTTTGGGGCAAAGGGCACATTGGCCAATACCATGTGCGGATCCGCTTATCTGCCAATGAGCGCACCGGGTTGGTGAAAGATATTAATACCGTGCTCAGCAATGAAAAAGCACGCGTAGCGGGCATGCAAAGTCGCGTGGATTACAAAAAGCAAATGTCTATCATGGATTTTGATTTGGAAATCTCCGATCTCGACACCCTGAGCCGCGTGGTTAACCGGCTTGAACAAGTGAAAGATGTGGTTGAGGCTAAACGTCTTCGCTAATTATTTCTCGCCCTGTCTCGACAGGGCGTTTTTTTAGAAGGAATGCTTTTATGGCTCCTATCGAGCAATTACTGACCATTATGGCTACCTTACGTGATCCCGACAAAGGTTGTGATTGGGACAACGCGCAACACTTCGCCTCCATCGTGCCGCATACGCTAGAAGAAGCCTATGAAGTGGCGGATGCGATTGAGCGTGAAAACTGGTCAGACCTAAAAGATGAGCTCGGTGACTTACTTTTTCAAATTGTGTTCTACAGTCAATTGGGGCGGGAAGAAAACCAATTTGACTTTGAGGATGTGGTGCGCGGCATTTGCGACAAACTCATCCGTCGTCATCCTCATGTTTTTGGTCCCAAAGATGCGCAGGGACAGCCCTTAATGGCTGCAGACTGGGAAGGCATCAAAGCGCAAGAGCGCGCCGAGAGCGCAGCCTCTATGCAACCGCAAAGTGTGCTGGATGGGGTGACTCAAGGACTACCCGCTCTAACAAGAGCGTACAAATTGCAAAAGCGTTGTGCACGAGTGGGCTTTGATTGGCCGACGGTGGCCCCTGTGATAGATAAAGTGCAGGAAGAGATTGAAGAGGTTGAGCAAGAACTGGCGCAAGCCTCTGTTGATCAGGCGCGTGTGGATGAAGAAGTCGGGGATTTGTTATTCGCGGTGGTGAATTTGGCTCGCCACCTAGGGACAGATGCCGAGCAAGCCCTACGCCGTGCCAACCAAAAGTTTGAAGCTCGCTTTCGTGGTGTTGAAAAGCACTTACGTGATAATGAAAAAAATATTCAACAATGTCAGCTAGATGAACTAGAATCGGCATGGCAGGCCGTCAAAAAGGCGAATAAGTAAATATCCTGTAATTGGCATAATTGATTTGTGACAATTAAAAACACTAGGGTGTGTGGTAGCTTTCACATTGTGGGAGTCAGTGGGGTCTGGTATCATAATATCCCGTCCAGAACTTCATTAATTTCCTCTAAATCCAACTCTCAGGTTTAGCATGACGACGAACTACATTTTTGTTACGGGCGGTGTTGTATCCTCCCTCGGTAAGGGTATTGCTGCAGCCTCATTAGCAGCCATTCTTGAAGCGCGTGGCCTCAACGTCACCATCATGAAACTCGACCCTTATATTAACGTGGATCCAGGGACAATGAGCCCTACCCAGCACGGGGAAGTATTCGTCACGGAAGACGGCGCAGAGACCGACCTTGACCTCGGTCACTATGAGCGCTTTATTCGCACCAAAATGACCAAGCGTAATAACTTTACCTCTGGTCGTGTGTATGCGGATGTACTGCGCAAAGAGCGCCGTGGAGATTACCTGGGAGCTACCATTCAGGTGATTCCGCACATCACCAATTCAATCAAAGACCGCATCATCGCCGGTGGTGAAGGTCACGATATTGCGATTGTGGAAATCGGCGGTACCGTCGGTGATATAGAGTCGCTGCCATTTTTGGAAGCGATTCGCCAGCTGACGGTTGAGGTTGGCCGCGAGCGTGCGATGTTTATGCACCTGACTCTGGTGCCTTATCTGGCGGCAGCAGGTGAAGTGAAAACCAAGCCGACTCAGCATTCGGTAAAAGAACTACTCTCAATTGGTATCCAGCCTGATGTGCTGGTATGTCGTAGTGAGCGTCCGATCCCGGCTAATGAGCGCGCAAAAATTGCGCTGTTCTGTAATGTGGCAGAAAAAGCCGTGATCACCATGAAAGACGTAGATTCTATCTACAAAATCCCATCACTTATTCGCTCTCAAGGCCTGGATGATCTGGTTTGTAATCGTTTTGGCATTGAAGCGGCGGAAGCTGACCTGTCAGAGTGGGAGCAAGTTAGCTACGAAGAAGCCAATCCTATGGGCGAAGTGACCATTGGTATGGTGGGCAAATACATCGAGCTGCCGGATGCGTATAAGTCCGTCAACGAAGCCTTGAAACACGGTGGGTTGAAAAACCGTCTCACCGTCAACATCAAGTATGTAGACTCGCAAGATCTTGAAACACGCGGCTCAGAAATGCTGCAAGATTTGGATGCTATCTTGGTACCCGGTGGATTTGGTGACCGAGGTGTGGAAGGTAAAATCCTGGCAGCACAATATGCCCGTGAAAACAAACTGCCTTACTTGGGTATCTGCCTCGGTATGCAAGTCGCTCTGATTGAATACGCGCGTAATGTCGCGGGGATGGAAGGGGCAAACTCGACCGAGTTTAACAAAGAGAGCAAATACCCGGTGGTGGGACTGATCACTGAGTGGGTCGATGAAGAAGGGAAAGTGGAAGAGCGCAGTGAAACCTCTGATCTTGGCGGTACCATGCGCCTTGGTGCTCAACTTTGCCACCTTGCCGAAGGCTCTAAAGCCCATCAGCTTTATGGCAACACGCAAATCCACGAGCGTCATCGCCACCGTTATGAAGTTAACAACTTATTGCGTCCGCAGCTAGAAAAAGCGGGGCTGTCAATCTCAGGCCTGTCTGCGGATAAAAAGCTGGTGGAAATCATTGAAAACCCTGAGCACCCTTGGTTTGTTGCGTGCCAGTTCCACCCAGAGTTCACGTCGACACCACGTGATGGCCACCCACTGTTTGCCGGATTCGTTGCGGCGGCAGGCAAAAAACAGCGCGGTGAGCTATAAACGAGATTCGAGCGGTCGCCTGAAAATGGGCAGCCGCTTTTATTTTTAAAAACAATGACAGACGAGAGGAATCACAATGTCTAAGATCGTTAAAGTTCTAGGCCGTGAAATCATTGATTCACGCGGTAACCCAACCGTTGAAGCAGAAGTCCATCTAGAAGGTGGCTTCGTCGGTATGGCGGCAGCACCTTCAGGTGCATCAACGGGTTCTCGCGAAGCGCTAGAACTGCGTGATGGTGACAAGTCACGTTTCATGGGTAAAGGCGTTCTAAAAGCGATTGAAGCGGTTAACGGTCCAATCGCCGAAGCCCTACAAGGCAAAGATGCGAAAGCCCAAGCCGATATCGACCAAGTGATGATCGATCTCGACGGTACCGATAACAAGTCTAAATTCGGTGCCAACGCTATCTTGGCGGTGTCTCTGGCTAACGCGAAAGCAGCCGCGGCGGCGAAAGGCATGCCTTTGTTTGAGCACATTGCTGAACTCAACGGCACAGCCGGTCAGTTCTCAATGCCTCTGCCAATGATGAACATCCTTAACGGTGGTGAGCACGCGGATAACAACGTTGATATCCAAGAGTTCATGATCCAGCCTGTGGGTGCGAAAACCCTGAAAGAAGCACTGCGCATCGGTGCGGAAGTATTCCATAACCTCGCAAAAGTACTGAAAGCCAAAGGCCTAAGCACAGCCGTAGGTGACGAAGGTGGTTTTGCACCGAACCTAGATTCAAACGCCGCTGCACTGGCCGCGATTAAAGAGGCGGTCGAGCAAGCAGGCTACGAGCTAGGTAAAGACATTACCCTCGCGATGGACTGTGCGGCGTCTGAGTTCTATGACAAAGAGCAAGGCATCTACAACATGAAGGGTGAAGGTAAAACCTTCTCTTCAGAAGAGTTTAACCACTACTTGGCGAAACTGGCTGAAGAATACCCAATCGTGTCTATCGAAGATGGCCTCGACGAGTCTGACTGGGACGGCTTTAAGCACCAAACTGAACTGCTGGGTGACAAACTCCAGCTCGTCGGTGATGATCTGTTTGTAACCAACACCAAGATCCTTAAAGAAGGTATCGACAAAGGTGTCGCGAACTCTATCTTGATCAAATTCAACCAAATCGGTTCTCTGACCGAAACGCTGGCGGCGATCAAGATGGCGAAAGACGCAGGCTACACAGCCGTGATCTCTCACCGTTCAGGTGAAACTGAAGACGCCACCATCGCTGACTTGGCGGTTGGTACGGCTGCAGGCCAAATCAAAACCGGTTCGATGAGCCGTTCTGATCGTGTGGCTAAGTACAACCAGCTCATCCGCATTGAAGACGCGCTGGGTGAAAAAGCACCATTTAATGGTCTAAAAGAAGTGAAAGGCCAATAATCGGCACGTAAGCACTTTTTACCAAAAAGCCGTCCCGTTTAACGGGGCGGCTTTTTTCATTTAGGAAAACCATGACACCAGCCAGCGGATCCGCTAGCCTATGCGGTTAGTCAATCAGGGTGTGAATACCCTGAGCCGATATTGGAAGGAGTACAGGTATGAGGCTGCTATCGGTTGCACTGTTTCTCACGCTGGTGTGGCTGCAGTATGAACTGTGGCTGGGTAAAAATGGCGTGACAGACTATTGGCAAATTGAAGCCAATGTCGCCGTGCAGCAACAAGCCAACCAAAAACTCGTTAAGCGTAACCAGCAAATGTACGCAGAAATTGCCGATTTGAAGCGTGGGCAAGAAGCGATTGAAGAGCGCGCCCGCAATGAGCTGGGCATGATAAAGCCGGACGAGACATTTTTCCGATTAGTCGATAAATCCCAGTAACTGACAGCCGTTGCTGGCGGTACAACCAAAGAAGATAACTTGTGGTCGAACAACCCCCTTTGCAGCACAACACCGCTTTACAACCCGGAATAAGCGCCGTGGTCCCTGCCGCAGGTGTCGGCAGCAGGATGCAAGCTAGCTRCCCGAAACAATACCTCCCTCTCGCCGGCAAAATGCTGATTGAGCATACGGTTGAGCGTTTACTCTCTCACCCTGCCGTGGCCGACGTGATCATCGCCATTGGTGCGGACGATCGCTACTTTGCGGACACTCGCTTGAGTGAGCGTCCCAATGTGCGTGTTGTCTTGGGTGGAGCAACGCGTGCCGCGTCGGTGCAAGCTGGACTCGACGTGGTCAATACGCAATGGGTGATGGTGCATGATGCCGCACGCCCTTGCGTGTCGCATGCCGATATCGATGCCTTGATTAAACAGGCGCAATCTCACCCCGATGGCGCTTTGCTCGCCGCGCCGGTTAGAGACACCATGAAGCGTGCAGACGCGCAAGGACAGGTGGCGCATACGGTTGAGCGAGCGGCGCTTTGGCATGCATTGACCCCGCAAATGTTTTTAACTCACTTGCTTATAGACGCCCTCGCGAAAGCCGGTGAACAAGTGACGGATGAGGCGTCTGCCGTTGAAGCCCTCGGAGGGAAGCCGGTATTGGTCCCTGCCAGTGCCAGTAACATTAAAGTCACTCATCCCGAGGATAAGTGGCTGGCCGAATTTTACCTTTCACGACAAGAAGGCAAATCATGATTCGAATTGGACATGGGTTCGATGTACACAAATTTGGCGGAGACGGCCCTGTCATTATCGGCGGGGTCAGTGTCCCTTATGCGCAAGGTCTGGTCGCGCACTCAGACGGTGATGTGGCGCTTCATGCACTGTGTGATGCCCTGCTGGGCGCGATAGCGGCGGGCGATATCGGTCAACATTTTCCCGACACCAGTGACGAATGGAAAGGTGCCGACAGCCGTGTGCTTCTTCGCGATGTATACAGCAAAGTACGCCGAAAAGGGTATCAATTAGGTAACGCTGATATCACTATTATCGCCCAAGCGCCGAAAATGGGCCCACATATCGACGCCATGCGTGAAGCCATCGCCAGTGATTTGTGTGTGACAGTAGATGCGGTTAACGTCAAAGCCACCACCTCTGAGCGTTTGGGCTTTACCGGACGCAAAGAGGGCATTGCCTGTGAGGCGGTGGTGCTATTAAACAAAGAGGCCGTATGACAGACTTACTCGCGCCCTTGGCTTACTTACATGGCCAACCAACACAGCCAGGCACTTTAAAAGCGTCACCGGACGATTTTATTGTCTCGGAGTCCCTAGGTTTCACCCCATCAGGTCAAGGCGAACACTTTTTAGTGCGGATTAAAAAGCGTGGTGAAAATACCAAATACGTGGCCAATGAGCTGGCAAAAGCCTGTAGGGTGAGCTCGCGACAAGTGAGCTGGGCGGGCCTTAAAGATCGTCACGCCGTGACTGAGCAATGGTTCAGTGTTCATCTGCCAGGCAAAGGGGATCCGGACTTAGCGGCGTTCGTCGAAAACCACCCAGGCGTTGTGAGCATTGAAGGGATAGCCCGCCATCAGCATAAATTGCGTCCTGGCGATCTGACCGGCAATCAGTTCACGCTCTGTATTCGCGATCTGGCGTCGCCACAGGCTTTAGTGCCGCGGCTAGAGGCTATCGCAAAGCAGGGCGTGCCCAATTACTTTGGTGCGCAGCGCTTTGGTCGTGATGGCAATAATGTCGAGATGGCGCGCGCCTGGGGGCGTGGAGAAATAAAAGTCCGTGACAAGAGCAAGCGCAGCTTTTATCTCTCAGCAGCCCGGTCGTTGCTGTTTAATCAGGTGGTGTCTGCACGGATAGAAGCGGGCGTCTTTGCCTCTACCCTGAGCGGCGACCTATGTCTCGATGAACAACAGCAAACCCACTTGGTTGAGCAAGAAGGCCGTCATCAGCCTGGCATTACCGGCCCTTTAACGGGCGACAATGCGTTACCCACCGAGGGGCAAGCACAGCACTTTGAGCAAGCGGTGGTCGACAAAGAGCCTGAGCTATTAGGCGTGATCCGTGATAATCGCATGCGTCATGACCGTCGTGTGCTGTGTTTACTGCCGCAAGCGATGACCTGGACACACGATGCTGACACCTTAACCGTGCGTTTCTTTTTACCCGCGGGCGCATTTGCCACCGCGGTGATGCGAGAGTTAGTCGTCGCGACCCCACAAGGAGAGCACAATGCGAATATTGATTAGTAACGACGACGGTTATCACGCCCAAGGGATCCAAACCTTGACCGAGGCGTTATCGACCATTGCAGATGTGGTGGTGGCCGCGCCTGATCGCAACTGCTCAGGCGCGTCAAATTCACTCACATTAGAAAACCCCTTGCGCGTGCGCGAACTCGCACCGCAGCGTTATGCGGTTCAGGGGACCCCCACCGACTCGGTGCATTTGGCGCTAAGGCAATTGGTGCCCTGGGAGCCTGATTTTGTGATCACTGGGATTAACCATGGTGCTAACCTCGGTGATGATGTGCTTTACTCGGGGACAGTGGCCGCGGCGACAGAGGGCTTTTTCCTGGGCGCACCAGCTATTGCAGTCTCACTATGTGGTCACCAACACTTTGAGACAGCTGCGCACGTCGTGAAACAATTCTTAGCCAAGAACCAGCGCCATGCCGCGCCCAGTCATCGCCTCATTAATATTAATGTGCCCGATGTGCCAATCGATAGCCTAGAGGGGTGGAAGGTGACACGCCTTGGCGCCCGTCATCACGCCGAAGATGTGATAAAGCAAAGCGATCCACGGGGTAAACCGATATACTGGGTGGGGGCGCCCGGTCAAACCCAAGATGCAGGACCAGGAACCGATTTTCACGCCATTGCGGCGCAATATGTTTCTATAACACCACTGCAGGTAGACTTAACCGCGCATGATACCCTGGGCGTGTTTTCACAATGGTTAAGCGAGTAGGCGGCAGATACGCCATCGTTGGTGAGCCGCATTGAGGCGGCGGCCGTTTCAATAGACTTATACTCAGTGATAAAGGAAGCAGACGTTGAGTCAAGCGCAATCACTTATTCAATTTTTGCAGCAACAAGGTGTGACTGACACCCATGTGCTAAACGCCATGCAGGCTGTGCCTCGGCATTTATTTGTCTCTGAAGCCATGACCCACCAAGCTTATGGAAACAATGCGTTACCCATTGGGTGGGGACAAACTATTTCACAACCTTATATCGTGGCTAAGATGACATCATTGCTCAATTTGCGACGCGATAGTCGCATTTTGGAAATTGGCACCGGATCCGGTTATCAAACGGCGGTCCTCGCTAACTTGGTGGATCATGTTTATTCTGTCGAGCGGATCAAGCCACTACAAATGCTAGCCAAACGGCGCTTAAAGCAGCTAGATATTTATAATGTCTCGACAAAACATGGAGATGGTTGGCAAGGGTGGCCGTCGAAGGGCCCCTATGATGCGATCATGGTAACGGCAGCCGCGGCGCACGTGCCCGATGCGTTGTGCGATCAGCTTAATGACGGCGGCGTGATCTTGATTCCGATTGGTGATGATGAGCAAACATTGATGCGCGTCACTCGCCAAGGCACCACTTTTCACACCGAGACGGTTGAATCGGTTAAGTTTGTTCCCCTGGTGGCAGGTGAGCTGGCATAACCTGTCTCAGAGATGGAGCTGTGTTTAAAAATAGATGAAAATCGCGCTTTTTCTTTCACTGCTAGTGGTTATATCTGGTTGCTCTTGGCGAGGGCCGGCGCCGGTATCCAGCGTGACACCCGACTATACCAGCGTCGATAGAGGCAGCTATCGCGGCAGCTATTACGAAGTTAAGAAGGGCGATACCCTCTACTATATCGCTTATATCACGGATCGTGATATCGACGACATCATCGAACACAATAATCTACAGTCCCCCTATACCATTTATCCCGGGCAGACACTGGCGCTGTGGAAGCCCGCCTATCAACGTCCTGACGTGGCTCAATCCACATCAGGCGCGACAAATGTGGCCTCTGCCACGGCGTCAGCTGCAAGTGCGAGCGTGGCAGCATCTTCTTCTAGAAAAAGCGCTAAATCTAGCAAATTCGAGAAAAAAAAGAAGTCAAAAACCGCGAGTGAACGCACAAAAAGCGTTGAATCGGGGTCATCGTCGAGGTACAGTCAACCTAAAGACAAAAGTAAACAAGCTGTTAACAAGCGGACCGCTAGCGCATCTAACCAACAGATCAGCTGGCAATGGCCATCCAGAGGCCGAATGGTGTCCCGATTTTCTAGCACAGAGCGAGGCAATAAGGGCATAGATATTGCTGGACAACGAGGACAGGGCATTCAGGCAGCGGCAGATGGAAAAGTCGTGTACGCCGGCAGTGCGCTTCGGGGTTACGGTAAATTAATAATAGTGAAACACAATGATGATTATCTAAGTGCGTACGCGCACAACGATTCGTTTTATGTTTCAGAAGGCCAAGCTGTCAAAAAGGGGCAGAAAATAGCTTCCATGGGCAGTTCTGGTGCAAACAGTGTTCGGTTGCATTTTGAAATTCGCTACAAAGGAAAATCGGTCAATCCGTTACATTATCTGCCAAAGCGGTAGCACAGGGTAACCAAGGTGATATCGCCGCAGCCACCAATGTGACGGGGCCGGTATAAGCAGAAATGAGTTCTGCTTAGCTGCTACGTCATTAGGGAGGCGCTATGAGCCAAACAAATACCGCAAAGAAACTGGACGGCTTGAACCAAGACGTTGAATTCGACACCGTGGAAGCACAAGCTGACGAGGTGCTCGAAGAAGTCGAAGAGGCAGTGCAGCAACAAGCGGCCACTTCAAAGGCCTCTGATGCCACCCAACTCTACCTCAGCGAAATTGGCTTTTCACCGCTGCTTACCGCTGAAGAAGAAGTGCTCTATGCGCGCCGAGCGTTGCGCGGTGACGAGGTTGCTCGCAAGCGTATGATTGAGAGTAACCTTCGCTTGGTGGTGAAAATTTCACGTCGCTATTCTAACCGTGGTTTAGCGCTGCTCGATTTGGTCGAAGAAGGAAATCTTGGCTTGATTCGCGCGGTGGAGAAGTTTGACCCTGAACGTGGCTTCCGCTTTTCAACCTACGCAACCTGGTGGATTCGTCAAACCATTGAACGTGCCATCATGAACCAAACGCGCACCATTCGTCTGCCGATTCACGTCGTCAAAGAGCTGAACGTGTACCTGCGAACCGCGCGCGAGCTGGCACAAAAGCTTGACCATGAACCGACCGCTGAAGACATCGCGGCGCAGCTCGATAAGCCGGTAGAAGATGTGAATCGGATGCTTCGTCTCAACGAGCGTATTGGCTCCGTGGATAATCCCATTGGCGGTGATTCGGAAAAAGCCTTGCTAGATATCATCCCAGATGAGAAGCAAGACGGCCCAGAGTACACCACACAAGACGATGACATGAAAAAGTCGATTGTCCAGTGGCTACAAGAGCTTAACCCAAAGCAACGTGAAGTATTGTCACGGCGTTTCGGGCTTCTCGGTCATGAAGCATCAACGCTGGAAGATGTGGGACGTGAGATTGGCCTAACCCGAGAGCGGGTACGTCAAATCCAGGTGGAAGGGTTACGCCGCCTGCGCGACATGCTGACGCATCAAGGGCTGAGCATCGAATCGCTCTTTAACGTAGAGCAATAATCAGCCTGTTAATGTCGCATCAGTCATAGAGCGAGCATCACAGTCATAGATATTAATGAAGGGACAGCGATGGCTGTCCCTTTTTATTGGCTGGCATGACGGCTCACAGGATGATGGCGTGGTCGATTAGCGAGATTGCTGTAACGCCTTGAGCGCATAGAGGGCGTCTAAGGCTTGCCGTGGGGTCATCTCATCGGGGTTTAAGGCATCGACCGCGTTATCCAGTTCGCTAGGCTCAGGCAGTAAGGCGAGCTGAGCGGGCGCTGGATCACCGACCGTTTGTTCAGCATGAATGGTATGTTGGCCGCTTTGCTCGAGTTGTGCCAGTTTATGCTTAGCACGCCGTATTACCGGCTTGGGAACCCCCGCGAGGCTCGCGACGGCTAGGCCATAAGACTTACTGGCTGCGCCTTCTTGCACCGCGTGCATAAACGCAATGTCATCGCCATGCTCCATGGCATCAAGGTGCACATTCACCAAGCCTTCCATTTGCCCTGGCAGTTCGGTGAGTTCGAAATAATGGGTGGCAAACAAGGTCATTGCATGAATTTTCTCTGCCAGCCATTCTGCACTGGCCCATGCTAAAGACAAACCATCGTAGGTACTGGTGCCGCGGCCAATTTCGTCCATTAACACCAAGCTGTTTGCCGTCGCGTTATGGAGAATATTGGCGGTTTCCGTCATTTCCACCATAAAGGTTGAGCGGCCGGAAGCGAGATCGTCAGAGGCGCCGATACGGGTAAAAATCCGATCAACAGGCCCAATAGTCGCGCGATCTGCGGGCACATACGCACCAATATGGCTCATCAAGGTGATCAATGCCGTCTGGCGCATATACGTGGATTTACCCCCCATATTCGGCCCGGTAATGATCAACATCCGCCGCGCAGGGCTTAAGGCGATGGGGTTAGGGATAAAGGGGTCACTCATTACTTGCTCTACCACTGGATGGCGGCCCGCTTCGATATCGATGCCCGGTTTGTCGGTAAGCTCTGGGCGATGGTAATTGAGCGTCTCAGCGCGTTCAGCAAGATTACACAGCACATCCAGCCCAGACAATGCCTCAGAGGCACGTTGCAGTTGAGCCAAATGTGGCAGTAATAAATCAAATAACTCTTCCCACAACCGTTTCTCTAACGCTAATGCGTTGGACCGAGAGCTTAAGACCTTATCTTCGTGCTCTTTTAATTCGGGGATAATGTAACGCTCTGCATTTTTAAGCGTTTGCCGGCGGATATAATGTGCAGGTACTCGGTCACTTTGCGCGCGGCTGATTTGAATGTAAAAGCCGTGCACCTGGTTATAACCCACCTTCAGGGTATCGATGCCATATTGCTCGCGCTCGCGGGTTTCGAGTTCTTCTAAGTAGCGTGATGCGCCTTCCGATAAGTCGCGCCATTCATCCAGTTCCGCATTGTACCCTGGCGCAATCACGCCGCCATCACGGATCACTACCGGCGGGTTCTCGACCACCGCGCGGGTGAGCAAATCTTGCAGCTCTGGCATCGGTGTGGTGGCCGTTTGGTAATCGAAAAAGGCATGATGATCTAGCTCGGTGAGCAGCGTCTGTATCTCAGGCAGCTGCGCCAATGCGGTGCGCAGCCTTGCCATATCGCGGGGGCGAGCAGAGCGCATCGCCAAGCGAGCCAGTACGCGCTCAATGTCGCCAACCGGTTTGAGTGCGGCGCTTAACTCGGAGTATAAGCCACTATCAAGCAGCGCGCCGATCGCATCCAAACGTTGGTTGAGCACTTGAGGGTCGCGCAGGGGTTGATGGAGCCAGCGTTTCAGTAAGCGACTGCCCATTGGCGTTGTCGTGCGATCCAAAACGTCAGCCAGGGTGTTGTCGGTGCCGCCCGCGAGGTTTTGGGTGATCTCTAAATTACGTCGTGTCGCGGCGTCCAACACCACAGAGGTGTCTTGCTGATCTTTGATGATGGCACGAATATGGGGAAGCGCAGTGCGCTGGGTTTCTTTGGCGTATTGTAAAACACAGCCGGCGGCACTGAGCCCCAGCACGCAGTCTTCCACGCCAAAGCCGACTAAATCGCGGGTGCCAAATTGGCTGGTCAGTTGACTGCGAGCGGTGTCGAGATCGAATTCCCAAATCGGTCGGCGCCTTGCGCCGCGGCTCGCTGTGAGTAAATCAGGGTAGGGAAAGTCTTCTGGATAAAGCAGCTCAGCCGGTTGCGTGCGTTGCAGCTCGGCTTGCATTTGCTCGTAGGTAGCAGGCTCGGTCAGCACAAATCGCCCCGAGGTAATATCTAAGGTGGCGAAGCCAAACTGCTCGTTATCACAAGTCAGTGCG
Source organism: Salinivibrio sp. ML323 (assembly GCF_001995745.1). NCBI lineage: Bacteria > Pseudomonadati > Pseudomonadota > Gammaproteobacteria > Vibrionales > Vibrionaceae > Salinivibrio > Salinivibrio sp. ML323. Next base: position 266,269 of record NZ_MUES01000001.1, read on the forward strand.
GCCACCAAGTTATCAACCCGCTCGCTAAGCAGCGCTTCATCGGATACTGTGCCGGGGGTGACGATTCGCACCACCTGGCGCTCAACCGGGCCTTTACTGGTAGCCGGATCGCCAATTTGCTCACAAATCGCCACCGGCTCGCCCAATTGCACTAACTTCGCTAAATACCCCTCCACGGCATGAAAGGGCACACCCGCCATGGGGATCGGCTCACCGCCTGAGCTGCCGCGCTTAGTCAGCGATATATCCAAAAGCTGAGAGGCGCGTTTGGCATCGTCGTAAAAGAGTTCGTAAAAATCCCCCATGCGATAGAACAGCAGCTCTTCAGGGTGCTGCGCTTTGAGTTTGAGGTACTGTTGCATCATCGGGGTGTGCTTTTCGAGCGCTTGTACTGTCACGACTAGACCTGCAAAATGGAACATTGAAAAGGGTAGGTAGAATACGTGATCGTACGGCAAAGGGTAAAGTTGCGGTACCGGTTTCTTCCCCCCTCAACAAAAGGAGCGCATGGTGGAACAGTTATTCTCGCTAGCAAAGCAACTCGGCGATGCCTTATTGGATGCAGGGCTGACAGTGACCACCGCAGAGTCTTGCACCGGGGGCGGTATCGCTTACTGCTTGACGGACGTGCCAGGAAGCTCGCAATGGTTTCAGCAAGCATGGGTGACCTACAGCAACCCAGCCAAACACCAACAAGTGCACGTGCCAGATGACCTATTAGCACAATATGGTGCGGTGAGTGAACCTGTGGTGATGGCGATGGCGGAAGGTGCGCGCCAAGAATCAGAAGCAGACTTGGCGATTGCCGTGAGTGGTGTGGCTGGCCCATCGGGAGGGAGTGCTGATAAACCTGTGGGTACCGTGTGGTGCGCATGGGCTTGGCATGGTGGCGAAACTGACACAGAAGTCTGTCATTTTGAGGGGGACAGGCGCGCGGTTCGTGAACAAACGGTCGCGCATGTGTTGTCCCATGCTTTAAGGCGCTTGTCTCCGTAACTGGAGACGTGTCGCACCACACAGATTTTTTCTATACAGGGCTAGACACTGTATGTATGGACAGTATACTTAGCCCCAATGACTGATAGCTTTCATCGCATAGATAGCGGTTTATTTCCTGGAGACTGAAATGGACGATAACAAAGAAAAGGCGCTCGCAGCCGCACTCGGGCAAATCGAAAAGCAATTTGGCAAAGGCTCAATCATGCGTCTGGGTGATGACCGCACCATGGACATCGAAACCGTATCGACCGGCTCTTTGTCTCTCGATATTGCCCTAGGTGCCGGCGGGTTGCCTTTTGGTCGTATTATCGAAATCTATGGCCCAGAGTCATCAGGTAAAACGACGCTGACACTAGAAGCGATTGCCGAAGCACAAAAAATGGGAAAGACCTGTGCCTTTATCGACGCTGAGCATGCTCTTGACCCTATTTATGCGCGCAAGCTGGGTGTCGACATCGATAACCTTTTGGTCTCTCAGCCAGATACCGGTGAGCAAGCGTTGGAAATTGCCGATGCCCTGACACGCTCGGGCGCTGTCGACATGATCGTGATTGACTCAGTGGCGGCATTGACACCTAAAGCTGAGATTGAAGGCGAGATGGGCGACTCACACATGGGTCTGCAAGCGCGGATGTTGTCACAAGCGATGCGTAAGCTCACAGCCAACATCAAAAACAGCAATACCATGATGGTCTTCATCAACCAAATTCGCATGAAAATTGGTGTGATGTTTGGTAACCCAGAAACCACGACTGGGGGTAACGCGTTAAAATTCTACGCCTCGGTTCGCCTGGATATTCGCCGCATTGGTGCGATTAAAGAAGGTGACGAAGTGGTGGGCAACGAAACCCGCGTCAAAGTGGTAAAAAACAAAGTGGCTGCGCCCTTTAAACAAGCCGAATTCCAAATCCTTTATGGCCAAGGCATTAACTTGCAGGGCGAATTAGTAGACTTGGGCGTGAAACACAAGCTGGTAGAAAAAGCCGGTGCTTGGTACAGCTACAAAGGCGATAAAATTGGCCAAGGTAAAGCCAATGCCTGCAAATACCTGAAAGAAAACCCACACATTGCGGAAGAAATTGACACCACCTTGCGCGAGATGTTGCTGCAGCCTGGCCTCAACAACGAAGCGGTCGACGCGAACGCGGAGGCAGAAGCCGAGGACGATCAGCTGTAATGGCCGTATCGTGCCAAGACGTTGCGGTGGGCTTGTTAGCCCGCCGTGACCATTCTGTTCACGAGCTGCAACAAAAACTGACTCAACGCGGGTTTGATCAAGACACCATTGCGCTGACCCTTGATGAGTGTCTCGCCCGTGGTTGGTTAGATGATGCCCGTTTTGCGGCCAGCTTGTTGCGCCAAGGTGTGAGCAAACATCATGGCTGGCTACGTATTTGCCAAGATGCCAAGCGAAAGGGTATCGACACTGAGTTGTTATCACGTGCCGAACAAGAGCAAGAGGTTGACTGGTATGCGCTAGCCAGAGAGACCGCACAGCGTAAATATGCCGATCTCGATGGCCGCCTTCCGCCAGCCGAGCAAAAGGAAAAAGCCAAACGCATGCGCTTTTTACAGTCACGTGGCTTTAACTTTGATCAAATCCAATACGCACTCAGTCACGACGATTCGAACACGCATTTCTAAACCAATCCCACTCTGTCTCTTTTCCGCACGCGATCGGTTGTTTACAATGGCGTAAATAAAACCATGCTTCCATCGCGTCACGACCATATCTGGTTGCTAACGCAATATTCGATTATCAGGATTAGCCAATGTATATGAGCACTGATGAGATCCGTACAGCGTTTCTCAAGTTCTTTGAAAGCAAAGGGCACCAGATTGTGCCTAGCTCGTCGCTCGTGCCTGCCGATGACCCAACGCTTTTGTTCACCAACGCAGGGATGAACCAGTTTAAAGATACTTTTTTAGGGGTTGAAAAGCGTGACTACACGCGTGCAACGTCAGCACAGCGTTGTGTGCGGGCGGGCGGCAAACACAACGACCTTGAAAACGTCGGTTTTACCGCGCGCCACCATACCTTTTTTGAAATGCTCGGCAATTTCAGCTTCGGTGATTACTTCAAGCAAGATGCGATTCAATACGCATGGGCATTTTTGACCGAAACCATTGGTTTGCCAAAAGAAAAGCTGTTGGTAACCGTATACGAAACCGATGACGAAGCATTTGATATTTGGCATCAGCAAATCGGTGTCCCAGCGGATCGCATTGTGCGTATCGGCGATAAAGAAGGCGGTAAGCCTTACGAGTCTGATAATTTCTGGCAAATGGGCGATACTGGGCCATGCGGACCATGTAGCGAAATTTTCTATGACCATGGTGAGCATATTTGGGGTGGCCCGCCAGGGACGCCAGAAGAAGACGGGGATCGCTTCATCGAGATCTGGAATATCGTCTTTATGCAGTTTAACCGCCAAGCAGACGGTACGATGGAAAATCTGCCTAAGCCGTCAGTGGATACCGGGATGGGGATTGAACGCATAGCGGCAATCAAGCAGGGCGTGCATTCTAACTATGAAATCGATGTTTTCCAGCAATTGATTAAGCAAGTCGCTGACATCATTGGGGTTGAAGATCTCACTAACCAGTCTTTGCGCGTAGTCGCTGACCACATCCGCTCGTGTGCATATTTGATTGTTGATGGTGTGATGCCATCGAACGAAGGGCGAGGCTATGTGTTGCGCCGAATCATTCGTCGTGCGGTTCGCCATGGTAACAAGCTTGGCAGCAAAGAGGCGTTTTTCTATAAGCTGGTTGGCCCTCTCGCTACCATCATGGGGACGGCAGGTGAAGATCTGCGTGCGCAGCAAACCATGGTGGAAAAAGTCCTTAAGATTGAAGAAGACAACTTTGGTCGCACGCTTGAGCGTGGCATGTTGATGTTGGAAGAGGCCTTGGACAAGGTTAAGGGTGACGAGTTAGATGGTAAAACTGTATTCAAACTCTATGACACTTACGGCTTCCCGGCAGACTTAACCAATGATGTTGCGCGTGAGCGCGGTTATCGCATTGATGAAGCCGGCTTTGAAGCGGCGATGGAAGCCCAGCGTCAGCGCGCGCGCGAAGCCGGTCAGTTTGGCACTGACTACAACCAAGCCATAAAAGTGGAGCATGGCTCTGATTTTTGTGGTTACACAGGGACAGAAGGCACAGGCCAGATCACTGAGATTTTTGTCGACGGTGACACCGTTGATAGCTTGGTATCGGGGGATAAAGCGGTGGTGATCCTTGATCACACGCCTTTCTATGCCGAGGCCGGTGGCCAATGTGGTGATACAGGGGTGATTGACACTGACCAAGGGCGATTTACCGTGACGGATACCCAGAAAGCGGGGCAAGCCATTGCGCATTACGGCAGCTTGTCGGAAGGGCAACTGAGTGTCGGGACACAAGCAACCGCTCGCGTGGATTCTGAGCGTCGCCACGCGGTAGCGATGAACCATTCTGCGACCCACTTGCTTCATGCTGCGCTACGTGAGGTACTGGGTGAGCATATTGCTCAGAAGGGGTCTTTGGTTCGCCCTGACGGCTTGCGTTTTGACTTCTCACACCTTGAGCCGGTCACCGCCGATGAGCTCAAAGCGGTTGAGCGGATCGTGAATCAACAAATCCGTGAAAATAGCCCCGTGCAGACAGAAGTGATGGATATCGAAGCCGCCAAGCAAAAAGGCGCGATGGCACTGTTTGGTGAGAAATACGATGACCAAGTGCGTGTATTAAGCATGGGTGACTTTTCTATCGAGCTGTGTGGCGGGACACACGCGACGCGTACGGGCGACATTGGCATGTTTAAAATCGTCTCTGAAGCGGGTATCGCGGCCGGTGTACGCCGCATCGAAGCCATTACCGGGCAAGCGGCCATTGATAGCGTTTATCAGCAACAGGCTGACTATGAAGCCAAACTTGACGAAGCCCAGAGCAAAGCGAAAGCGTTAGAGAAACAAATTCAGCAGCTTAAACAGAAACTGGCCGCACAAGAAAGTGCTGGGCTGATCAATCAGGTCCGTGAGCTAAACGGGGTAAAAGTGCTGATCAGCCAGCTTGATGGTGCGGATAACAAAGCACTGCGTAGCATGGTGGATGATCTGAAAAACCAAATGGGCAGTGGCATTGTGCTGCTCGGCAATGTGGCCAATGACAAAGTCGGCCTGATTGCGGGGGTGACTAAAGATCTGACCGGCACCGTGAAAGCCGGTGAGTTGGTTAACCTTGTTGCCCAACAAGTGGGTGGCAAGGGCGGTGGCCGCCCTGATATGGCACAAGCCGGCGGTAGTGATGTGAGTGCACTGCCGAGTGCGTTAGCCTCCGCGGAGACCTGGCTCGCTGAGCAACTATAAGCCGCTTTTGTTTTTTTAAAAGTCAAGAGGGTCGCGTATCGCGACCCTTTTTTGTGATCTAGATTAATAATTGCACTTTTTTTCYGATTCTGTATAGTGCAACGCCTTAAGCGATGCACTGGCGTAAGACGTGATACTGGTTAGATTTTATCGCCACGCCAGCCAATGCAGTACAGATTTCTCTTACACTGTTATCTCAGGTCAATCGCCTTCTCGGCTAACGGCATGATGATAAAACAGTAAATTTCTCTGCCCCTTTCTGGATATGGTGTGATAATTCAGCCATAGTGTGAATACGGACGTTTTGGCGTCCGTATTGGCATCATGAGCAGGGAAAGAACCCAACGATCACAGGTAACGAGCCGATACGCTGGCGGGTTATCTGGCTCAGACACTAATTGAATAAGTAAAAGATTGATACTCAAGGAGTAGAAGCATGCTGATTTTAACTCGCCGTGTGGGCGAAACCTTGATGATTGGTGATGAAGTGACTGTCACCGTACTGGGTGTGAAAGGTAACCAAGTTCGTATTGGTGTGAACGCACCGAAAGATGTTTCGGTACATCGCGAAGAGATCTACATGCGTATTCAAGCCGAGAAAGGCACGCCTGCAAGTGGTCAAAACGACTACTAACAAGGCAAAAAGAGGTCGACCAAAGGTCGGCCTTTTTTATCCCTGCTTTTCCCGTAAAATCAGAATGAAACGGCGATAAATCCAACAATAGAATTGGGTTGTGGGTGATAATTGTCCATTTGTTGGTGGCAAGACGATTTTTGCCAGAAAAGTGTTTGACATATATGTGGCTCAAAGTAATATGTGCACCCGCAGCGACGGTGAGGTGGCCGAGTGGCTGAAGGCGCTCCCCTGCTAAGGGAGTATACGGTTTGTAGCCGTATCGAGGGTTCGAATCCCTCCCTCACCGCCATGTTGCTGCAGCAAGATAGATGCGCGTCCGTAGCTCAGCTGGATAGAGTACCTGGCTACGAACCAGGCGGTCGGAGGTTCGAATCCTCCCGGACGCGCCATAACTTGCGGTGAGGTGGCCGAGTGGCTGAAGGCGCTCCCCTGCTAAGGGAGTATACGGTTTGTAGCCGTATCGAGGGTTCGAATCCCTCCCTCACCGCCATGATTTACAAGCCTGCCTTGTATTAAGATGTGCGTCCGTAGCTCAGCTGGATAGAGTACCTGGCTACGAACCAGGCGGTCGGAGGTTCGAATCCTCCCGGACGCGCCATCTCTTCACGGAAGACCCGCAACACGGTTCATGATGAACGTAAGATTGACGACACGCGCTCGTAGCTCAGCTGGATAGAGTACCTGGCTACGAACCAGGCGGTCGGAGGTTCGAATCCTCCCGAGCGCGCCATCTTCAATCCTAAGCAAATCCGTCAGCGCGTCCGTAGCTCAGCTGGATAGAGTACCTGGCTACGAACCAGGCGGTCGGAGGTTCGAATCCTCCCGGACGCGCCATTTTGCTCGCTTCTCTGCCTTATCGCATACCATCCTTCGTTTACTTCTATCGCTTCGATAGTTATCGTTGACCTCTTCATGTCTCTCTGCGTTTCCTTTATATCTCCCTTTACGTTTTGATTGCTTGTCTGTCACGTTCAGTACGTCGTTTTGACAGTTGATACAAATAATCACGATAGGAAAAAGGTTTTTTCCAAAAGTGCGATAGTCTGAAAATTGGTATCGTTCCCCATTTTATTCGGTGCTCGCGTCAGTGGCTCTCGGCCCTGTATTGACGGTAATTGTGTATAAACACTTAGTTTGTTTGGTTTGATTGCGAAGTGGCTAAAAATGCCCATTGATGGGCGTTATGAGGTAACAAAAACGCAATCGCCAGATTGTCATTGATACGAATTGTTAGTATTTTGAACGCCGTTGATGAGTTTGCCACCAAAATAAATGGATAATAATGGGGGCAATCACTGCTTAGAAGTAAGCAATAGTGAGTGTGACAAGGAAGAAACCATGGATTTAGGCCCGCTTTTAGAACAGGCAACGATGCTGATGTTAACCGGCATGGTTGTGGTATTTGTATTTCTTTCGATATTAATTTTTTTGGTCCGCCAACTGGAACGTTTTGGTGACCCTATCCCCCCTGCCGCGGCGAAAGCAGCCGCTCAGCCCAAAGCCCAAGCAGCACCTGACGTATCGCAGCCTTCACCGGATGTGATTGCCGCGATCACTGTCGCTGTTCAGCAGTACCGCCAACGTCACCGTTGAGTGGCCAGGCACATATAAAAAAGGAGTTTGTTATGTCTACGCCGTTAGCTATTACCGATGTGGTATTGCGTGATGCCCATCAGTCGTTGTTTGCCACACGTCTGCGTTTGGACGATATGTTGCCGATTGCCGCCGAGCTGGATCAAATTGGTTTTTGGTCACTGGAAACCTGGGGTGGGGCGACCTTTGATGCTTGTATTCGCTACCTGGGTGAAGATCCTTGGGTGCGCTTGCGAGAGCTCAAAAAAGCGATGCCAAATACGCCGATGCAGATGCTGTTGCGTGGTCAGAACCTGTTGGGTTATCGCCACTACGCCGATGATGTGGTACACAAGTTTGTCGAGCGCGCACATGCAAATGGCATGGATGTGTTCCGGATCTTTGATGCGATGAACGATGTGCGCAACTTCCAAGCAGCGGTGGGCGCGGCGGTGGAAGTCGGTGCGCATGCGCAAGGCACTATCTCTTATACCACCAGTCCCGTGCACACCATGGACACCTGGACAGACTTGGCCAAACAGTTGGAAGATCTTGGCTGTCACTCGCTGTGCATTAAAGACATGTCTGGTTTGCTAAAGCCTTATGAAGCCCATGAGCTGGTGAGCCGTATCAAAGCGGCGTGTGATATCCCCCTATCCTTGCATTGTCACGCCACCACGGGATTATCGACGGCCACCGCCGTCAAAGCGGTTGAAGCGGGCCTAGATGTGCTCGATACCGCCATTTCTTCAATGAGCCAAACCTACGGGCACACGCCGACTGAAACCGTGGTCGCGATGCTCGAAGGCACTGAGCGTGAAACGAACCTCGATCTGAATAAGCTTGAGTCCATTGCCGCTTATTTCCGCACCGTGCGTAAAAAATACGCGCAATTTGAAGGGCAGCTTAAAGGCGTCGACTCACGTATTTTGATTGCACAAGTGCCCGGCGGCATGTTGACCAATATGGAGAGTCAGCTTAAAGAGCAGGGGGCGACCGACAAAATGGACGAAGTGTTGGAGGAAATTCCCCGGGTCCGTGAAGATTTAGGCTATATCCCCTTAGTCACCCCGACTTCGCAAATTGTCGGCTCTCAATCGGTGATTAACGTGCTGACCGGTGAGCGCTACAAGAGTATTACCAAAGAGACGGCTGCATTACTCAAAGGGGAGTATGGAAAAGCCCCCGCGCCGGTTAATGCCACCCTCCAGGCTCGCGTGTTAGATGGCGAAGAGGCAATCACCTGTCGCCCTGCTGATAAGCTGGAGCCGGAAATGGACGCGCTGACTCAAGCACTGACCGACAAAGCCGCGGCCGAGAATGTCACTTTAGCGGATCAGACCATTGATGATGTGCTGACCTATGCCCTGTTCCCGCAGGTGGGGTGGAAGTTCTTACAAAACCGAGGTAACCCTGAAGCGTTTGAACCAGTACCAACCGGGGAGCCAACACCTGCACCCGCCGTACCTGAGCAATCAGGCAGGGGTGACGTGGAAACCTACAGCGTGCGTGTTAACGGTCAGGTCTATCAGGTCGATGTAGGGCCAGATGGGGCGCTGGGTGATATTCAGCCAGTGAGTCAGGCGCCAGTATCGACGAGTGCGCCAGCCCCTCAAGCTGCGCCAAGCAACCTTGAGCCGGTGACGGCCCCTCTGGCAGGGAACATTTTTAAGGTGATGGTCACCCCAGGGGAGCATGTCCAGGAAGGCGATGTCCTGATCATCTTGGAAGCGATGAAGATGGAAACCGAGGTGCGAGCTGCCCATGCGGGCACTGTCCAAGACGTACAAGTGAAAGAAGGCGATGCCGTGACCGTCGGCATGCCGTTATTGCACTTAGGATAAGAGGGCAGCATGGAAGGATTAATGATCCTGTGGTCGGAAACTGGACTGGCAAACTTCCAGTGGCCACAGTTGGTAATGATTGCCGTGGGCTGTCTATTGCTCTTTTTGGCGATTCGACGTGGGTTTGAACCACTGTTGCTCCTACCTATCGGTTTTGGCGCCATATTGGCGAATATACCCAATGCCGGTTTTAACGAGCCAGGCGGCCTGCTCTACTACGTCTACCATGTCGGGATTGATACTGGCGTATTCCCCCTGCTGATCTTTATGGGGGTGGGGGCGATGACCGATTTTGGCGCGCTGATCGCTAACCCGCGCACCTTGTTGCTCGGTGCCGCGGCACAGTTTGGTATTTTTGCTACCTTGTTTGGGGCCATTTTACTTAACTTGGTGCCAGGCATGGCGTTTAGCCTTCAAGATGCCGCTTCTATTGCCATCATTGGGGGCGCGGATGGGCCGACGGCTATCTTCCTCGCCAGTCGATTATCACCGGATTTGCTCGGCGCCATTGCCGTCGCAGCCTATAGCTATATGGCACTGGTGCCCATTATTCAGCCACCCATCATGAAGTTGTTTACCTCTGACAGCGAACGCAAGATTGAGATGAAGCAACTCCGTCATGTGTCGAAAACAGAGAAGGTCCTGTTTCCGCTGGCGGTTCTGATGATGACCATCTTGTTCTTGCCCTCGGCGACCCCGCTGGTTGGTATGTTCTGTCTTGGCAACTTGATGCGAGAGTGTGGCGTGGTGGACCGTTTATCGGGAACGGCGCAAAATGAGCTGATCAACATTGTCACCATTTTCCTTGGTCTGGCGGTAGGCTCCAAATTGGAAGCCGATAAGTTTCTTCAGTTTGAAACCTTAGGGATCTTGGTATTGGGCGCCGTCGCATTTAGCATCGGCACCGGAACTGGGGTATTAATGGCCAAAATCCTTAACCGCTTTAGCCGCGATCCTATCAACCCATTGATTGGGGCAGCCGGTGTATCAGCCGTTCCGATGGCGGCCCGAGTGGTTAACAAAGTAGGACTCGATGCTAACCCACACAACTTCTTGTTAATGCATGCAATGGGGCCCAATGTGGCTGGTGTATTGGGCTCAGCGGTCGCGGCCGGGATTTTGCTGGCTTTGGTCGGCTAGCCTTCAGTGATTTGATACCGAGTCGATAAAAAGAAAATAGCGGTAGGCATTGAGTCTGCCGCTTTTTTTGTTAAGACTAGAGGTTTACGCTTTGCAATGGCTCTGTGCTTTATCTCGTCGTCAAGGCGAATACTTTTAATAGATACGCCAGCATAAGCACAATGGCATGCGAAAGGAGTCAATATGTCGAATAATCTCTCACTTGCAATCACTGAATTTGGTGCACCAGAGGTACTTACCCCAGTCAACCGTTCGATTCCGTCGCCCTCTGAAGAGCAGGTGTTGATTCAAGTAAAAGCGGCAGGGATTAACCCCATTGATGCAAAAACGCGAGCAGGGCTTGGTTGGGCTGCTGAGCATAATCGCGATCATTTGCCTTGGGTGCCTGGCTATGACGTTGCCGGGGTCGTGGTGGCGAATGGCACCAATGAAAGCAAGTTTGATGTGGGGGATCGTGTCGCTGGGATGATTGGTTTTCCCACCGAAGGCGGGGGATACAGCCAATATGTGGTCGCCGATGCTGGCTTGTTATCAACCGTGCCGCCGAGTGTGCCTATGGTGGATGCCGCCGCAGTGCCATTGGCAGGGCTGACGGCTTGGCAAGCACTTGAGCATGGTAAACTGGCGCGTGACGAAAAAGTATTGATTTTAGCCGGCGCCGGCGGCGTCGGGCACCTTGCGGTACAGTTAGCCGTTCGTCTCGGGGCCCAGGTTTTTGCCACGGCTTCTGAAAACAATCATGCCTTTTTATGTCAACTGGATGCGACACCGATCGATTACCATCAACCGCATTGGGCTACCGCCAATGGTGAATTTGATCTGGTGATTGATTTGGTGGGAGGAGACACCGCCATTGATGCATTAGCAGGCCTGAAAACCGGTGGGCGTATTGTCACCGTCCCCACTAATACGCGCGATACCATTACCTCCGCGGCTGCCGAGCGAGGGCTGAAGGCGACAGGTATGTTGGTTGATCCAAATACTTGGCAGACTCAGCGCTTGCTCGACATGCTTGATCAGGGCGATCTGAAAATAGATATCGCGGCCGTCTACCCGCTTGAACAGGGCGCACAGGCGCACAAAGCGTTAGAAACAGGTCATACACGTGGTAAGCGTGTGTTGGAAATGCCCTCGGCTTAACCATTCACCCCGGGGGAGCGCTTTGTCGTAAGCGCTGAACCAATGATACTGCATGAGGTCGAATGGACGATTGGATGCTGCTGGCAACCTTATTTGCCACCAGCTTTTTAAGTGCGACCTTATTGCCTGGTGGCTCTGAAGCCAATTTGGTGTATTTATTAACCCAGCACTCATTCGCGGATGGGATCGTTGTGGCGATTGCCACGGTCGGCAATACGCTCGGTGGTATGACCAACTACGCCATTGGGCGTTGGCTGCCCGATTATCAACCGCGTCAATCATGGCACCGCCGAGCGCTCGCTGGGCTGCAACGCTATGGTTATGCTGCCTTGCTATTAAGTTGGGTCCCGATTATGGGTGATCCGCTTTGCGTGGTGGCCGGCTGGCTGCGCCTTCGCCAATCTTGGTGCTGGTTGATTATCTTTGTTGCAAAAGCATCGCGCTACCTAGTGATTGTGATTTCATTTCGTTGGGTAGCCGGTTAGGAATGATTCTATGCCACGTTTATTGCTCGCCACATTTTTCTTATTATCTGTCTTGTCAGGGTGCCAACTGACTGGCTCTTCACCCACTCAAACGCCTGAGGGCATTACGTGGATCAAAACTGTCTCGCCCCCAGCGGGCAGTGCCCAAGTTCCTTATCAACAATTTGAATTAGATAATGGACTGACGGTGCTGTTGCATGAGGATCACTCCGACCCTCTTGTCAACGTTGATGTGCGTTATCACGTGGGCTCTGCCCGGGAGGAGCCGGGGAAATCTGGCTTCGCACACTTTTTTGAGCATATGATGTTCGAAGGCTCAGAGCATGTGGACGATCACGGCAAGCGCATAAAAGAAGTGGGGGGCTATAACAATGGCTCAACCAACCGTGACACCACCCAGTATTACCAGACCGTGCCGGCTAACGAGCTTGAGCGTGTCCTTTGGCTTGAATCTGATCGCATGGGCTTTTTGCTCGATGCGGTCTCTCAACGCAAATTTGAAGTGCAGCGTGACACGGTGAAAAACGAACGCGCATTTCGGATAGACAATGTTCCTTATGGCCGTGTTAACGAGACGATTAATCAAGCACTTTACCCTGAGGGTCACCCATACTCATGGCCGGTGATTGGTTACGTTGAGGATCTTAACCGTGTCGATGTCGGTGATCTCAAGCAATTCTTTCTGCGCTGGTATGGGCCTAACAACGCCACCCTCACCATTGGTGGCGATATCGATATTCATCAAACCCTTGCTTGGGTGAAAAAATACTTTGGTGATATTCCTCAAGGCCCATCAATACCAGAGGCGAAACCTCAACCGGTCACGCTGGACGGCCCTCGCTTTGTGACATTGGAAGATAAGGTTTCGCAACCGGTATTGGTAATGACCTTTCCTACCAGTGTGCCTGAGACGGATACCACGACGCGCTTGGGCGTGCTGGCCAATGTATTGGGGCAAGGGCGTGACAGTGTGCTTTATCAATCCCTCGTGCAAACGGGGCAGCTGTTAAGTGCAGGCGCATCGCATCAGTGCGGTGAGCTGGCCTGTACGTTTGAGATCTACGGTGTCGGCCGCCAAGGCCAATCACTGGCTGAGATCCGTACCTTGTTAACGCAAACTCTGACGCAGTTTGAGGCGAAAGGAGTCAGTGACGAGGATATCGACCAAATCCAATCCATGGTGGAAGCCGATAACATCTTTGCGCTGCAAAGTGTCGACGGCAAGGTCTCACAGCTGGCCAGAGATTATACGCTCTACGGTGATGCAAACCGTATGAATCAGCGCCTTTCACGCCTCAATGCGGTGACCCCTGACAAGGTGATGGAAAGCTATCGGCAATGGATAAAAGGTCAGCCCGCAGTGAACACCAGTGTGGTCCCCGTTGGACGGACGGATTTGGTGGCGGCGCCAGCGAATTTTATCTATCAGCGTCCAGATTATGGTCAGGTACAGACGCAAAACCCGCACGACACGTTAGCGCGACGTGATACGCCAGAAGACTTCGATCGCACCCAGATCCCGGCTCCGAATGGGAGTGTTACGGTGAATGTGCCACGCATTTATCGGGCGGACTTAGACAATGGTATTCACCTGGCAGGCACAGTGAGCCGCGAGACACCCACGGTCACCTTGCAGCTTCGTTTACCCGCCGGCACCTTGATGGAGCCTAACGATCAGCGAGGCATCGCTCACTTAACGGCCACCATGGTGACCGAGGGCGCGGCAGGTATGTCAGCCGCTGAGCTGACTCGAGCGCTAGACAAGCTGGGCAGTCAAGTCAATGTCGACGCAGACAGTTACCATACACAAATCACGGTAACATCACTGAAAAAGCATCTGGGTGAGACCCTGAAACTGGTCAATAAAACCTTGCGCGCGCCGACCTTTGCAGAAAAAGATTTTGATCGTGTTAAAACCCAGTTATTGGAGGGCATGGCCTCTCGCGCTGATGATGCCGGTTGGTTAGCTAGTCAAGCGACAAACCAGCTGTTATATCAAGATGCCACCTTCCGCGCCCCAGAGGGAGGTGTCGCGGAAGATATTGCAGCCATGACACTTGATGATGTGAAACACTTCTATCGCCAGCACTACGTATTGCAAGGCAGCCAATTGATTGTGGTGGGTGATCTTTCGCGTGAACATGCGATCAATCTCGCCAACCGGATCACGCCGTGGCAAGCGCAAACGCCACCGACGGCTCAGATGGCGCGTGCCGTTCCGAAAGACTACGACCAGGCACAAATTTGGCTGGTGGATAAACCGCAAGCCTCCCAAACCAGTATTCGTATGGTGCGCCATGGTATGCCCTACGATGCCACCGGCCCGATGTTTAAAACCCGCTTAGCCAACTTTAATTTAGGGGGCAATTTTAATGCGCGCCTGAATCAAAACTTGCGTCAAGACAAAGGCTATACCTACGGCGCCCACAGTGGAGTGTATGGTGGTCGTCAAACCGGGACCATTGAAGTGAGTGCCGATGTGCGTGCGGATGCCAGTGCCGATGCCATTAAAGAGCTTTGGAGAGAAATGGCTCATGCACAAGAAAATGGGTTTACTGAGCAAGAGCTTGCCTATTTGCGTCAATCGAGTGGTCAGCGTGATGCGCTGCGTTATGAAACGCCATGGGAAAAAGCAGGCTTGATCGCGCATATTGAGGCCTTTGATTTAGACGACAACTACCGTGAGGCACAAAAAGCCTCATTGCAATCAATCACATTGCAACAGCTGAATGCCCAAGCGACACGTTGGTTTGATCCTAACGACTATCAAATTATTGTGGTCGGGGATGCGTCTCGCCTTAGCGATAGCTTACGTCAACTTGGCTTGCCAGTGCGCAGGTTAGCGCTTGATTATCGATAAGCCTATTTGGATAAACTTACTCCGCTGCGTGATGGCTTTTGAGCAATAGCTTGTTTATATTGACCGCCACGCAGCTTAAAAAAATAAGAGATACATTTTGACTGACTTTACCCAACGGTTAGCGCGTTTAGCGCAGAACCCAGATGCCTTAAAGGGGATTGGCCGCGGATTGGAGCGCGAGGCATTACGCATTACGCCAACAGGCCACTTAGCGCAGACGGCGCATCCAGAGACACTTGGATCGGCGCTGACACACCGTTGGATCACGACGGATTTTGCGGAATCGCTGTTGGAGTTTATTACCCCTGTTAACACCTCGGTGAAAGGGATGCTGGATGAGTTGCAGGACATCCATCGCTTTACCTATCAGCAAATGGGCGACGAACAATTGTGGCCCATGTCAATGCCATGCGTGGTGGCATCGGAAGACGATATCACCTTGGCGCAATACGGCAGCTCAAATATCGGCCGCATGAAGACCTTGTATCGCCAAGGGCTCAAGCATCGCTATGGCAGTGTCATGCAAGTGATCTCAGGAGTGCACTTTAACATCTCTTTGCCTGAGACATTTTGGCAGCATTTGTACCACTCAGACACGGTAAGCCAAGCGTCAGTCACCCAAGGGTACTTTGATCTTATTCGTAATTATTACCGCCATGGTTGGATGATCCCTTATCTATTTGGTGCGTCACCTGCTTTATGTGGCTCGTTTATCAAGCATGCGGAAAGCCAATTGCCCTTTGAGCATATGCCGTCAGGGACGTGTTACTTACCTTATGCAACGTCGCTGCGCTTGAGTGACTTGGGGTATACCAACAATGCGCAAGCGGAACTAAAAATTGGCTTTAACACCCTAGAGCAATATCTTGAAGGTTTAAGAAACGCGATTCGTACCCCCTCACACGCGTTTGCCAAGCTAGGTATTCGTGATGGCGAGACGTATCGTCAGCTCAACACCAATGTGCTGCAAATTGAAAACGAGCTATATGCCCCCATACGCCCTAAGCGGAATGCCGAAAGCGGTGAAAAGCCGACCGAAGCGCTTGAGCGAGGCGGTGTCGAGTACATCGAGGTCCGCTCTTTGGATGTGAACCCATACAGCGCGGTGGGGATTGAAGAGGATCAGATTCATTTCCTTGATCTGTTCGTCGCCTGGTGTGCCTTGTCCCCCTCTGAGCCGATGACTGATCCTGAACTCAATTGCTGGCGTGACAATTGGAACAAAATTGTACTCGAAGGCCGCAAACCAGGGTTAACCCTGACCACAGGATGCGAAGGCGAGACCCTCACGCAAGCAGAGTGGGGATTACAAGTAATGGGTGAGCTTAAGCAGTTGGCGAAAGTGATGGATCAAGCCGTTGGGGATCATCGTTATGAGACCGTCTGTGACAAGATGATCACCTGCTTTGATAACCCAGAGCTCACGTTATCTGGCCGTGTTCTCGCTGACGTGATAGCGCAAGGTGGAATTGGCGGCCTAGGGCTAAGCCTTGCGCGTGACCACAAAGCGGCGCTAGCGGATGTGCCTTACAATATCCACAGTGATGCCGACTTTTTACAAGAAGCCAAACAAAGCGTTGCGCGTCAAAAAGCGGTAGAAGACAGTGATACACAAAGCTTTGAAGCGTTTTTGAATGCTTACTTTAAAGAYGTGCCCATGGCYGAAAGCTGGTAATTGGACGGACGACGATGAGCAGGAAGCACTTTTCCCGTCATATTGGTGCACTTTTCACCGTGGTGATGGTATCAGGATGTGCCGCACCACCGCCGGATAATCCCAACAACCTCTGTGCGATCTTCGACCAGCACCCCGATTGGTTTGAAGCGGCGGTGGATATGGAAGAGGAATGGGGGACGCCCATCCAAGTGGCCATGGCGTTCGTAAAGCAAGAGAGTGCATTTGTGCATGATGCCTTGCCCCCGCGTGATTATGTGTTAGGCATCTTGCCGTGGGGGCGAGTGAGCAGTGCCTATGGCTATGCGCAGGCGCAAGACCCGGCTTGGTCCGATTATCAAAAAGCCACAGATAATGGTGGCGCCCGTGCTGACTTTGCCGATGCGTTACAGTTTATTGGCTGGTATACCGATGCAACCTACCGCCAACTTGGGGTGTCAAAGTGGGATGTGTATCGCCAATATTTGGCTTACCATGAAGGTAGAGGTGGATTTCAGCGCGGCTCGTTTGAGGGGAAACCTGGGTTAAAACGCGTGGCGCGCAAAGTCGAACAACAAGCAAAGGACTACGGTTGGCAGCTAAAAGGTTGCCGACAACGACTCGAGGATAATCTGAGCTGGTGGCCATTTTAAGGGTCGCCGCGAGGAACAAAGGAGGTAAGATGCCACTATTAGATAGTTTTACGGTTGACCATACGCGCATGCATGCACCGGCTGTGCGTGTTGCAAAAACGATGCAGACCCCCAGCGGTGATACGATTACCGTGTTTGACCTTCGTTTTTGTCGTCCTAACGAAGAGCACTTGACGGAAAAAGGGATCCACACGCTCGAGCACCTATTTGCTGGGTTTATGCGTAACCACCTCAACAGCGACAAGGTGGAGATCATTGATATCTCGCCGATGGGGTGTCGTACAGGCTTCTACATGAGCCTGATTGGTGAGCCCCAAGAGTCTGAGGTGGCGAAAGCATGGGAATTGGCGATGGAAGATGTGCTGGTTGTACCGTCGCAAGACAAGATCCCTGAGCTTAACGAGTATCAATGCGGGACGTATGAGATGCACTCACTTAACGAGGCGAAAGATATCGCGCGTGCCATCATCGATGCCGGGGTGACCGTGAACAAAAACGATGATCTTTCCTTACCTGAGTCCATGTTACAAACGTTGCGTGTCGACTAGCGCGTCTCTGTTTTTGAACGCTAACGGCAGCCCCTATTGGGCTGCCGTTTTTGTTGGTATTGATGGCTTCTCCCTTTTTGTCTTGATTGCTAGATAAATGCTTGGGAAGTGTAGGCGTTGTTGCATCTTTTTTGCCTCATCAAGCACGCTTCTCGCTTTTCTCGCTGCGTCGGTGCACGGGTTTCGCTAAGCTGGCACTGATTCGGAAACAAAAGGGCTGTGGGATAAAAGTGAGTTTACGCACTAGACATCTAAATGACGCGATCCGTTTTTGCCGTTGGTTAACTGGGCTCACCTTGCTGATGGTGATGCCGAATGCCCACGGATCACTCAATGGTTTTTGGTCCTATGATGAGTATCTTGCGCTGCACCCGGAGCAAAAAAGGCTAACCACCGAATTGGATGCGCTCGTACAGCGTGATCCCGTGCCTTTTTTAGGTGCCATGGAGCCGATAAAAATCTCAGTGGTGGTGCCAGGCGAGCAAATATCCGATTACTGGCAGCGTAATGTGCGTGCCTTCGAGCGGCGGCTGAATGCGCTCAATATCCCCTATGAGCTTCAGGAAGTGACGACGCGCCCTAATACTGATATTCGTGAGCAAAGTGCCTCGTTGTATGCGGCGTTACGTGATGGTGCCGATTATCTCATTTTTACCTTGAACAGTGTGCGCCACCGTAAATTTATTAACCATGTGTTATCACAAACCAAAACCAAGCTTATTTTGCAAAATATCACCACGCCCGTAAAAGCGTGGCAAGACAATCAGCCGTTCTTATATGTGGGGTTTGATCACCAACGTGGTAGCCGTGCATTGGCAAGCTATTACCAAGAGCGATATCCTGAAGGCGTGAACTATTCGGTGCTTTATTTTTCGCAAGGTTATGTCAGTGATGCACGGGGAGATACCTTTATTGAGGCCATGAGCTCGCACGGTGATAGCAGTTTGCTGTCTGCTTATTACACCAAGGGTGATCAAGAATCGGGTTACCAAGCGGCGAAAGCGATGCTAAATAATAATCCAAAGCTCGACTTTATTTATGCGTGTGCAACCGATGTCGCGTTTGGTGCCGTCCAGGCCTTAGATGAATTAGGTCGTGATACGGTTGGGCTCAACGGCTGGGGCGGTGGCTCGGCAGAACTCGACGCGATTGCCGCCGGTCAACTCGATGTGACTGTGATGAGAATGAATGATGACACAGGTGTCGCCATGGCCGAGGCGATCAAGCGTGATATTGAGCATCAACCTGTGCCTGTGGTCTATTCTGGGCGGTTTGAAGTGGTTACTCGCTACGATGATCCTGAGCGAATAAAAGCGCTTAAAAAACAAGCATTTAGATACTCGGACTAAAAAATGGCCATATCGGGATCGCCGAAGCTGTCACTGTCTCAATTACTGACCCGTTTGATCGTGGTCTTCTTCCTCTTTGTGACGGCCGGGGTGTATATACAGAGTTATCAGCTGACGTTGGCGGGGATTAATCAAGAAATCACCCGTACCCTGACGCAGACGTCTCGTCTGCTGCAAAATGTGTTTGATAGTCGCTTGACCTCGTTGCAAATTCATCAAAATACCAATGCCGCGAGTATGACATTGCAATCAATGGTGGCGAATGAGGACAGTGCTGCCTTAGATGATTACTTTATCGAGCAAGAACAGCAAGACGTGGCCAACACCCCCGATTTTCGTTTTATCGCCAAAGACGACCGTGTGCTGTGGCATGACGGTAGCAGCCTCTTTCATGGTATTGATCGTGAGCAGTTAGAGCAGCTACGCCTCCAGTTAAGGGGGATTAATCGGTGGGCGTTAACCACCATCACCACAGAGATGGAGCAGAGCTACCTGTTAATGCGACGCACACCGATTGTGTTTCAATCGAGCGGCAAGTTGGGGGGCTACTTATATGTGGTGGTGATGCTTAATGGCAACTTCTCGTTTGTCAAAAGTTTGCAGCGCGCCAGTGGTACGCAAGCGGTGTGGTTGTCTGCCGATAACGTCACTCTCGCCTCGACGCTGAGCAGCAACGATGATATTGGCCGCGATCTCACGCTTCCCGCGCCAGGCGAGAGTCAAGCATTTCGCCACTATTTAGTGAGCCAAGCCAAGTTACGCATTGCTGGTGAGCCTTCAAAAATTACGCTGCTGTCGGCACAGCAAAACGACAATGTGGTGGCATTGCAGCGGCAAATGGGGATTAACCTGCTGCTAACCACGATGGTGATTATCGTGGCAGCGATCTGGGTTAATCGATTTGTGCAAACGCGCATCGCAGATTCACTGGAAAAGTTGATGCGTTATACCCAAGGCGCGCGCTCTCGACAGCGCACCTTGCCCTTTGCAGGATCGGATATTGAAGAGTTTAACCATATCGGTAAAACCTTGGAGTCCACGTTTGATGCCTTGTATGAAAAAGAGCGCTCACTCCAAGACCTGTTTGATTATGCCTTGTCACCCATCATCGTTTGGGACACCCACTTTGATATTACACGGATTAACCCCGCGGCCAAACTAAAGCTTAACTATGACGAGCAAATCCATGCCTCGAGTTGGCTCTACGACCAGTTTATGTGTGCGATTACCCCTCACCTACAACGCGCATTAGACGGGACGATTTTAAAAGGGGTGAATATAGAGATTGATCGTCGGGTGTATCGTTGGAATCTGGCGCCGTTAATGGTCGACAACCAAGTGAAAGCGGTGATTGGGCAGGGTCAAGAGATCACGTCATTGATCGAAGCGGAGCAGCAAAGTCAACGTGCCAAAGAGGCGGCTGAAGCCTCTGCCCGTGCTAAGTCGGAGTTCTTGGCTAAGATGAGTCATGAAATTCGAACGCCGCTTAATGGTATCTTAGGGATTACCCAAATATTGAGTGATAAGGCAAAAGAAAAAGAGCAAAAAGATCTTTTAGGGAGTCTCTATCAAAGTGGTGAGCACTTACTAACTGTGCTAAATGATGTACTTGACCTTTCCAAAATTGAACAAGGAAAGATGACCATCGAGCACGACGACTTTTATCTGCAAGATATGGTTCGTACCGTTGAGAATATCTATACCCCGATTTGTGAGAGTAAACAGATTGCATTGACCATTGATGCCCCCGTCGCGGGTGACACCATGGTGTACTCTGATCAATCACGCCTGACTCAAATCCTATTCAACTTGATGAGTAATGCGGTGAAGTTTACCCATGTCGGCAAGGTGGGGATGACCATCAAATTAGTCGAGTCGGGTGAGCAAACAAGCTTACATATAGAGGTCATTGACACGGGCGTGGGAATGAATCAGCAAGCGCTAGCATCCTTGTTTGACCCTTTTGTACAAGCTGACTCCAGCGTCACGCGGACATACGGAGGCAGTGGCTTGGGCTTATCTATCGTGAAAAGCTTACTCGACTTGCTCGGGGGGGAGATTGATGTGACCAGTGAGCCGGAAAAAGGGAGTCGCTTTATGGTCACTGTGCCTGTGACCGTGACACACGCTAAACCTGCACAAGCCGTCGAGGCTGATCCCTTTGATCCGGCGTCTTTGGGCATTGAGCGGGTGTTGCTGGTCGAGGACAATAAAATCAATGCCATGGTGGCTCAAGCGTTTTGCAACAAATACCAGATTGATGTTGATTGGGTGAAAGATGGGGAGCAGGCTCTCGAACGTCTCCAACAAGCGCCCTATGATCTGGTATTAATGGATAACCATATGCCGAATCTTGGCGGCATTGATGCGACCAAAGCGATTCGTCATACGTTAGGGCTCCGCGTCCCCATCTATGCGTGCACGGCAGATGCGTACGGTCATGTTCATGAGGCCTTTTATCAAGCGGGTGCCGATTATGTGATTGTGAAACCCATCAAAGAGGCTAGCTTTATTGAAGCATTACGGCATTACACCTCTACGGAAAACAGCTCTTCATGATGGCAGTGGTAACGGGCGATTAGGTGATGACCTAAAAAGAGGCAAGCACAAAAAAGGTGGGGAAGGCCCCACTTTTTTGTGCGTTCATCTCATGGCTTTTTCAGGGTGCTAGTGCCGTGATATAGCTGATGCGAAGGTGCTCAACTAGCTGTTTACACTCGCTTGTGGTTGCTTGGCCGGTAATACCTTAACTTGCTTAATCATATTGTCTGCAACGTCAACAATTTCAATATGATGGCCATCAATCTCTACACTTAAGCGGTTGTTAGGAATATCTTCTAGGTGCTCGAGGATAAGGCCATTGAGGGTACGCGGCCCATCGGTTGGTAGGGCCCAATTAAGGCTCTTATTCAAGTCGCGAATATTGGCGCTGCCCTCAATCAGATAGCCACCGTCGGTCAGTGGCGTAATTTCTTCTGCCAAGCTCGGTGACAATGAGGTGGTAAATTCACCGACGATCTCTTCAAGGATATCTTCCAAGGTCACCAAACCGATCATGTCGCCATACTCGTCAACGACCAAACCAATACGTTGCTTGTTGCGTTGGAATTTCAACATCTGCACGTTCAGTGGTGTGCCTTCCGGAATAAAGTACACTTCGTCGGCGGCGCGCAGCAGTGTTTCTTTATTAAACTCGTTTTTCTCAACCATTAAGCGGTACGCTTTGCGCACGCGCAGCATGCCAACCACTTCGTCGATGGTGTCGCGATAGAGTACCATCCGTCCATGCGGAGCATGCGTGAATTGGCGCATGATCGACTTCCAGTCATCATTGATATTAATCCCGGTGATTTCATTACGCGGTACCATAATGTCATCCACGGTCACTTCTTCTAACTCAAGAATCGACAATAGCATATGCTGGTGGCGGCGCGGGATCAGACTCCCGGCCTCATTAACAATAGTGCGCAGTTCTTCGGTACTTAAGCTGTCTTTGCCATCAGCCTTGGCGCCTAACCCCAGCATCCGTAAAAAGCCATTGGTTATGAAGTTCACGAAACTGACCAACGGATAGAACACTTTCATCAGAATGGTCAGCACAAAGCTGCTGATAAAAGAGACCCGTTCCGGGTAGAGGGCGGCGAGCGTTTTAGGGGTCACCTCCGCGAAGACCAAAATCACCATGGTTAGTACCCCGGTGGCGATTGCAATACCGGCATCACCGTACAGGCGCAAACCTAAAACGGTGGCGATCGACGAGGCCAGGATATTGACCAAGTTATTGCCGATCAGGATTAGACCAATCAATCGGTCTGGCCGAGTGAGCAGTTTTTCGACCCGCTTAGCGCCGCTATGGCCTGATTTAGAAAGGTGGCGTAACCGGTAGCGGTTAATGGCCATCATGCCTGTCTCAGACCCGGAAAAATAACCGGAAATGACGATAAGCAATACCAAAAGGGAAATTAAAATTCCCGTCGATATGTCGTCCAACGAACTGTTCCTTACGTTTGTTTGAAGATCAGAGCCTACGCTCGAGTGTACACTACTGCCACGCGCCTATGGGGCTGTTTGCCCTTTGCCATATGCGCGCACTGTCTTACCCCGCGATCAGGATCTCACGGACAAAACGGCTGCCAAAATAGGCTAAAGTGAGTAGAAAGGCGCCCACAATACTAAACCAGACCACCCGGCGTCCACGCCAGCCTGATTGATAATGTCCCCAAAGGAGCACGCCATACACGACCCAAGCGGCCATTGAAAGGAAGGCTTTGTGCGCTTTCCCTTGCGCGAACATATCATCGACAAAAATAAACCCAGTCACTAAAGTGAAGGTTAATAAAACCTGCCCCACCAAAATGATGTTGAAAAGCTGTCGCTCCACCATCATTAAAGGAGGAACATTGTGATTAATGACCTGGCGTTTTTTGTGTTTGAGTTGATAATCCAACCACGCCAGTTGCAGCGCATAGAGCGTGGCGATCATCAAGGTTGAATAGGCGAACAGCGCTAAAGAAATGTGCAACAGCACTTCTGGGTGCGATTCGAGATGGGTAATAAAGGCACCGGGCAGCAGGGTCGCACTCGCCAGGTTTAGCCCAGCGAAGGCGTAAACCACCGGCAGCAAGAACCACAGCCGCAATCGAAAAATTAGCCCTGTGGTCATCATCGCAATGATAAAACTCACCAAGGAGGCGACGTTGAGCATGCTAAGATTCTGTCCTGAACCGGATAAAATCAGGTCTTTTAACAAATAAGCATGCAGCGCCAGCGCAGCCACGGCGGTGAAAAAGACCGGCTTCGCACTAATTTGATTGTTGCTGGACAAGCCGGGGATGATCTGCAAAATGGCGGCCAGATAAAGCATTGATGCGAATAAGGCTGTCAGAATTTCCATCGTCACCGATCAGTCAGTTAATCAATAAGAATGAAGGTGTGAGTATACCTTGCCTCAATCTTCGTCGCTATCGATACATGCAAGCGATGGGGGGATTGCGGTATAATCTCAGTAATTTCGCGACAGCGATTGCACCCAGATGAAAAATCATGGGCCAATAGGACGAGTGGGCGAGTAACGCATGTTTGAAAACTTATCAGAACGTTTATCCCGGACGCTCAAAAATGTGAGCGGCCGAGGTCGGTTAACGGAAGACAATATCAAAGAGACCCTACGCGAAGTGCGTATGGCGCTGCTGGAAGCCGATGTCGCGCTCCCTGTGGTCCGTGATTTTGTCAAACGCGTCAAAGAACGCGCCGTTGGCATTGAAGTGTCTAAAAGCCTGACCCCTGGTCAGGAATTTATTAAAATTGTCCAAGCCGAGCTCGAAGCGGTGATGGGCGATGCCAATGAAAAATTAGATCTTGCGGCACAGCCGCCTGCAGTGATTTTGATGGCAGGCTTGCAAGGGGCGGGTAAAACCACCAGTGTGGGCAAGCTGGGTAAGATGCTTACCGAGCAGGAAAAAAAGAAAGTCTTGGTGGTGTCAGCGGACGTTTATCGCCCTGCGGCGATTAAACAGCTGGAAACCTTGGCGGGTGAAGTCGGGGTGGATTTCTTCCCATCGAGCGCCGACCAAAACCCTGTTGATATTGCCAAAGCGGCGGTTGATCACGGCAAGTTGAAGTTCTACGACGTGGTGATTGTTGATACCGCGGGCCGCTTGCACGTTGATGACGCCATGATGGGCGAGATCAAAGACGTTCATAGTTCGGTCAACCCAGTTGAGACCTTGTTCGTGGTTGACGCCATGACAGGTCAAGACGCCGCGAACACAGCCAAAGCGTTTAACGACGCTTTAGCACTGACCGGTGTCGTGTTGACCAAAGTCGATGGTGATGCCCGTGGCGGTGCGGCGCTATCGGTGCGCCATATTACCGGTAAGCCAATCAAATTTTTGGGTGTGGGTGAAAAAACCGACGCCCTGGAGCCTTTCCATCCTGACCGGGTGGCATCCCGTATCTTGGGGATGGGCGATGTCCTGTCGCTGATCGAAGATCTCGAGCGTAATGTCGATCAAGACAAAGCCGAGAAAATGGCCAAGAAGTTTAAGCAGAAAAAAGGCTTCGATTTGGCCGATTTTCGCGACCAGCTTGAGCAGATGAAGGGCATGGGTGGCATGATGGGCATGATGGATAAGCTGCCTGGGATGTCGAATGTGCCCGACAACGTGAAAGATAACGTTGATGACAAAATGTTCTTGCAAATGGAAGCGATCATCAACTCAATGACACCGCGTGAGCGCCAGCGTCCAGAAATCATCAAAGGGTCGCGTAAAAAGCGGATTGCTGCAGGTTCAGGTACGCAAGTGCAGGACGTGAACCGTTTGCTTAAGCAGTTTACCCAAATGCAGAAAATGATGAAGAAGATGCAAAAAGGCGGCATGCGCAACATGATGCGCCAAATGAAAGGCATGATGCCTCCGGGTGGTGGTCCAGGTGGGCCTGGCGGATTCATGGGCTAATCAGATAGCGGACTTGCCTGTCAGCCCAGTGCTGGCAGGCAGATCAACTCGCTGTGAGGCTTGGGACAACTGGTGGAAATTTGACTAAACCAGTTGCATTCACAGCAATAAAGAGTAAAATTCCCGAGCTTTATTTTGGCACGAGGCCCCGCATTGCTGACGCGAAACGGGGCCAATTTTATTAAGTAATGCAAATGAGGACGATATGGTAACCATTCGTTTGGCACGTCATGGCGCGAAAAAACGCCCATTTTATCAAATCGTTGTAGCTGACAGCCGCCAGGCGCGCGACGGTCGCTTCATCGAGAAAATCGGTTTCTTTAACCCTGTTGCTCAAGGCCAGGAAGAGAAGCTACGCCTTGACCTGGATCGTGTGAACCACTGGGTTGGCGAAGGCGCAACGGTTTCTGACCGTGTGGCTAAGCTAGTCAAAGACGCCGCGAAAGCAGCGTAAGTCTCCAGTGTCAGGGTTAAAAGAAGAAATGAGTGAGCAAGATACTATCGTGGTTGGCAAGCTAGGCGCGTCATACGGTATTCGTGGCTGGCTCAAGATTTTTTCTTACACTGAAGAAGCTGAGAGCATTTTTGCCTACTCACCTTGGTATATCCAGGTGCGTGGCGAGTGGCAACGTTTTGAGTTAGAAGACTGGAAACGCCACAACAAGGGGTATGTTGCCAAGCTCAAAGGGCTGGATCAGCGCGAAGATGCGCAGATGCTGACCAATGCTGAGATTGCAGTCGGGACTGAGTCGCTGCCTGCTTTGTCAGATCAAGAGTTTTATTGGCGTGAGCTGTTTGGCATGGACGTGGTGAATGCAAAAGGCTACCACCTCGGTACGGTGACTGACATGCTCGAAACCGGCTCGAACGACGTACTTGTCGTCAAAGCCAACCTCAAAGATGCTTTTGGCAAAAAGGAACGCTTAATTCCGTTCCTTGAAGAGCAGGTTATCAAGTCAATTGATCGCACTGCTCAACGGATCGAAGTTGACTGGGATCCTGGTTTTTAAACTCCAACAGTAAGCGAGCGGAAATATGTGGGTTGGCATTATTAGCCTGTTTCCTGAAATGTTCCGAGCGGTCACTGATTTTGGAGTCACGGGCCAAGCGGTAAAAAAAGGGCTGTTAAACGTCGAAACGTGGAATCCGCGTGATTTCACTCAAGACAAGCACCGCACGGTTGATGATCGACCTTACGGCGGTGGCCCCGGTATGTTGATGATGGTTGAGCCGTTGCGCGATGCTATTCACGCTGCCAAATATGCCGCAGGCGATAAAGCGAAAGTGGTTTACCTCTCTCCGCAAGGGCGCAAGCTCGACCAAGCGGGGGTTGAATCACTGGCGAGCAATGACAAACTTATTTTGATTTGCGGCCGGTATGAAGGGGTAGATGAGCGCATTATTCAAACCCATGTAGACGAAGAATGGTCAGTGGGAGATTTTGTGCTCAGTGGGGGCGAGCTGCCCGCAATGACGCTGGTGGACGCGGTTGCT
The DNA here is from genome assembly GCF_001995745.1 of Salinivibrio sp. ML323. Lineage (NCBI taxonomy): Bacteria > Pseudomonadati > Pseudomonadota > Gammaproteobacteria > Vibrionales > Vibrionaceae > Salinivibrio > Salinivibrio sp. ML323. The sequence goes on from NZ_MUES01000001.1 coordinate 293,457, forward strand.
CGGTTTGTACCGGGTGTACTCGGCGACATGGCGTCAGCAGAGGAAGACTCCTTTGCTAACGGGTTGTTAGACTGTCCACACTACACACGTCCAGAAGTGTTAGACGGGTTGGGGGTACCAGAGGTGCTAAAATCCGGCAATCACAAGGACATTCGTCGCTGGCGATTAAAGCAATCGCTAGGTCGCACTTGGCTACGACGACCAGAGCTCCTGGAAAACCTAGCTCTGACTGACGAACAGGAATCACTACTTGCCGAGTTCATAAAAGAACACCGTGCAAGTGCCGAATCAAATTGAGTTTCAGTTTATTCTAGGGTTATAAACAATGAGTAACATCATCAAGCAGCTCGAAGAAGAGCAAATGAAAAAAGACCTGCCTGAGTTTCAAGCAGGTGACACTGTCCTGGTACAGCTTAAAGTAAAAGAAGGTAACCGTGAGCGTCTGCAGCCATATGAAGGTGTGGTTATCGCTAAGCGCAACCGTGGTCTACACACTGCATTYACCGTACGTAAAGTATCAAGCGGTGAAGGTGTAGAGCGTACTTTCCAAATCCATTCGCCAGTTATCGACAGCATTACTGTTAAACGTCGCGGTGCAGTACGTCGTGCCAAACTGTACTACCTGCGTGAGCGTTCTGGTAAGTCAGCTCGAATCAAAGAGCGTCTTAACAAGAAGTAATCGCCCTCGGCGTTTATTGCTCAAAAAGCCCGTCCACTTGGACGGGCTTTTTTAATGTCCTCAACCGCGCAACCGCTCAACCGTGCTTACAACCGTTTACTCGGCCATGCGACCACTCACCGACAAAGCAGATGAATGTGGCGGCTATGTCGGCAAAATGGCATCTGTACCCTACTAAAAGACTGGCAGCTTAGCCGCTAACGACATGGAGAACAGTGATGTCCTGGTTTTTATTATGCGTGGTGACCTTGATTGTGGGCTACTTCACTTACGGCACCTTTATTACCAAAATTTTTGGGCCTAAGCCGCAAAAAGCGACACCGGCCATGAGCATGAGCGACGGCGTGGATTATGTGCCGCTGTCGGACAAAAAAATTTACCTGATTCAGCTTTTAAATATTGCTGGATTAGGCCCCATCTTCGGCCCGATTCTCGGTGCCTTGTACGGTCCTGTGGCCATGTTATGGATTGTATTTGGCTGCATTTTTGCGGGGGCCGTGCATGACTACTTCTCGGGCATGTTGAGTGTTCGCGCCAATGGGGCCTCCGTGCCTTCTGTGGTCGGTGAGCATCTGGGTAACTTCGCTAAACATTTTATGAACTTCTTTGCGGTGTTGCTCTTGATGTTGGTGGGCGTGGTATTTGTACTCGGTCCCGCCAAGTTGTTGGGTAGCCTGTCAGAAATGAGCGTGGCGATGTGGGTGGGGATTATCTTTGCCTATTATGTGCTGGCAACAGTGGTACCCATTGATAAAATCATCGGCCGTTTTTATCCCGTGTTTGGTGCCTTGCTTGTCTTTATGTCGGTGGGCTTGATTATCGGCTTGGCTGTGAGCGATCACAGCTTCTACAGCCAAGGGCTAGACTTTGCGACTAACTTCCACCCAACTGATCTACCACTGTGGCCATTGCTGTTTATTACTATCGCTTGTGGAGCAGTATCCGGTTTCCATGCTACCCAGTCGCCATTGATGGCGCGCTGCATGCAAAATGAAAAGTCAGGGCGTTTTATCTTCTACGGCGCGATGATCGGTGAAGGTGTGATTGCACTTATCTGGTGTAGCCTGGGCTTGAGCTTCTATGAGTCGAGTGAGGCGCTTAATCAAACGCTGGCTAACGGTGGCCCGGCTGCGGTGGTGCATGAGGTTTCTACCTCACTACTTGGCACCGTCGGAGGCATTATGGCGGTCTTGGGTGTGATTGTGCTGCCGATTACCTCAGGTGATACCGCTTTCCGCTCTGCGCGTCTGATTATCGCCGACTTTCTGAAAATTCAGCAAAAACCGATGGTGAAGCGGTTGATGATTGCGGTCCCCATGTTTGTGATCGGTTTTTTGATCACCAAGGCAGAGTTTGGTGTGATTTGGCGTTACTTTGGCTGGGCCAACCAAACCACCGCGATGATCATGCTGTGGGCCGCGGCGGCTTACCTGATTAAACGCGATAAGCTGCACTGGGTATGTACGATTCCGGCAATGTTTATGACCGCCGTGACCGTCACTTACTTGGCCAATGCTGAAATTGGGTTTAGCCTGCCGATGAATATCGCCACCATGATTGGCCTGGGGGCGACCATTGCGGCCACTATTGCTTTCTTTGTGGGATACAAGCCTAATCCACAACTGATCGCGGATGAGAAGTGATTGCCACGCCATCAGGGCCTGCCGCCTTGGTTAGCGTCGATTGATTGTTATCTAAATGATTGGTCTTACGGCAATATCTGCGCAAATACGCTAAGATCTAAGCCTCAGCTTTTGCTGGGGCTTTTTTACGTAGGGTGAGGGGTAAGCATGATAAAAACATTTTTTTCATTATGGGTTGTCGCATTGTTGGTCGGATGCGCCGCATCGACCACCCAGGGCTTGGTCGGTGAACAGAACTGGTATGGGCTTGGTGAACAAGACGGGCAGCGGGGGCTGCCTCAGCGCTCACTGAAAAATTTGCAGACTCTAGCCAGTCAAGCCGGTGAGCGCATGAACGCCAATTATCTCGATTATGAACAAGGCTATCTTCAGGGTATAGATGCCTACTGCGATCCTACCCATGCTTACCAATTAGGGTTGGATGGCAATCCCTATATGGGTGTGTGTGAAAGTCGTCCTGGCTCTCAGCGCTTTAGAATGGAATGGCAGCGCGGCTATAACGACTTTCAAAACCAAGCCAACGGGCTTTTTTACTAGCGCCCGGTAAGCGCGGGGGTTACTGGCATAGCCCGAGCTTATCTTTTAATGATTTGAGATAACGACGGCTGACAGGCACCACATACGCCGATGTGGTGACCACTTCGGCGAGGCCATTGTCGAGCAGCTGGATTTCGCGGATAGCAGCAGGGTGTACCAAGTATTGCCGATGACAGCGTATCAGTGGTGTTTTGTCTTCCAGAACTTTGAGTGATAAGTGCGTGGTCGATTCGCCTTTTGCGGTGAGCAGGGCGACGCCACTTAAGGCGGTACGCGCGACCTCAACCTCTTGGTGCGGGATCAGAGTAATCCGGTTATGTCCGGCGCAAGGGAGTAAATCCAATGTGGGCGTGATCACTTGGTAGTCGTGTTTCTGGCTCAGCTCACGGGTGAGCTTTTCCAGTGATTTTTTCAATCTCTCAGTTTCGACGGGTTTGAGCAAATAGTCGAACGCATTCTCCTCGAACGCTTGCACCGCGTATTCATCATAGGCGGTGACAAAAACCACTTTAGGCATGGTGTCGGGGTCGAGCATCGCGAGGAGCTCTAAGCCGGTTACGCGTGGCATCTGAATATCTAAAAACACCACATCGGGGCGGCTTTGGTTGATGGTTTTTAGTGCGTCGATGGCATTGTTGCACTGTCCAACCACCTCAACGCCGCCAAGCGCGAGTAGCTCATCTTCCAAGGCTTCACGTGCATGAAGCTCATCATCCACAATCAGTGCCTTTATCATCCCTGTCTCTCCTTGTTGGGCATTTGATAAGTTAAGGGCAGAGTGACAGTTGCCCGCGTCCACATATCGGGCTGACAGGTCATTTTTAGCGCATATTGGCCACCAAACAGACCGCGCACGCGCTTGTCGACAATCCGCATCCCAAGTCCTGAGTGCTGTGCCGCCGGTTGATAAAGTCCAGCATTGTCTTCCACTTGTAAATACAGGCATTCGCCTTCTTGCCAGCCACGGATCACAATTTTACCGTCTGCCATCAATTGGCTGATCCCATGTTTCACCGCGTTCTCAACCAAAGGTTGTAAGGTAAAACTTGGGATCACTGCGTGCAAGATAGCCGGATCAACCTGCTTTTCAACACGCATACGGTCGGCAAAGCGGGCATGTTCGAGTTCTAAATACGCATCAAGGTGATTCAACTCTTGCTCAAGCGACACCGTCTCGCGATTTTGCTTGAGGTTACTGCGAAAGAAGGTGGATAAGTGCTGGATTAACTGGCGAGCACGTTCCGGCTCACGCTTAACCACCGCACTAATGGTATTTAAGGCATTGAACAAAAAGTGCGGGTTCACTTGGGCGCGTAACAAGTTTAACTCAGCTTGGGTGAGCAAGCTTTGTTGACGCTGATAACGGCCCGTCAAAATCTGGTTGGAGAGTAATCGTGCGATCCCCTCACCCATAGTGACATTAATGGCAGAAAAGAGCTTACGTTTCGGCTCATAAAGTTTCACCGTGCCTAGCACATAACCATCGCCGCCGCGTAGCGGGATCACCAGCACGGAGCCGAGCTTACAATAAGGCGACAATGAACAGCAGTAGGGCGTGTCGGCACCATCAATATAGATGAGTTGGTCATCGGCAATCGCGCGCCGGGTGTAATCTGAGGCAATGGGTGTACCTGGCAGGTGGTGATCATCGCCAATACCAGTAAAGGCGAGGATTTTTTCGCGATCGGTAATCGCGACGGCCCCGACCCCGGTCTCTTGTTGAATAATGGCGGCGACTTGTTCACTGCTTTGCTGATTAAAACCGCTACTTAAAATACCGACCGAACGTTCAGCAATTTTTAGCGCCTTACTGGAAAACGCCGCTGAATAGCGTTCGAACAGGGTTTTGCGGTCGACAATAATGCTCATAAACATCGCGGCGCCAATAGAGTTAGCAATCACCATGGGGGCGGCAATCGCGCTAACCAGCTCATACGCGCGGCTAAAGGGTTCAGCGACCGCGAGAATAATCGCCATTTGCACCAGCTCGGCGACAAAGGTCACCCCCAACACCACGGTAGGGGAAAATAAACGGCTGGTTTGGTTGCGGGACACTAAGTAGCGGTGCATTAAGCCACCAATCAAACCTTCGGCAGTGGTAGAAATGGCGCAAGCGAGATCGGTAAAACCGCCTAAGCTATATCGATGCAAGCCACCGGTTAGCCCTACCAAAAATCCCACGACCGGCCCGCCCAGTAAGCCGCCCATTACTGCGCCGATAGCGCGAGTATTGGCAATCGCATCTTGGATACTTAGGCCAAAATAGGTGCCGAGAATACAAAACCCAGAGAAGAGGAAGTAACAAACGATCTTATGCGACAGCCGCCCAGAGATACTCAGCAGCGGCATAAACGCCGGCGTTTTACTCAGCAAATAGGCAATCACCAGATAAACGCTCATTTGCTGCAAGAGGGAAAGAACCAGGGCCATAACCACCCACACAAAAATCACGGATAGGTTATAGTAACGGTTGGTCGTTTAAGACTCTATGATAATCTATTTGTAAACTTAATATTACACGGTAAATAAAATGGTACACTCCCTATTGCTTTTAAAATAGAGCCTGATATTGTCTGTGTAAAACCTAATGAACAAGTTAAGGCAAGGCTATGCAGCAAGATTCGGTGACCAATGTCCATATCCGCGATGAGCAAGTTCTGCTCACGCCAGAAGCACTTCGCGCGCAATTTCCGATTGAAAAAAGCACCCGTGCGGCGATCAGCCAAGCGCGCCAAACCGTGGCGGATATCATTCACAAACGCGATCATCGCTTACTCGTGGTGTGTGGCCCTTGCTCGATTCATGATGTGGAAGCAGCAAAAGATTACGCGCGTCGCCTGAAAGCCTTGTCGGATGAGTTGAGCGATCATTTGTTTATCGTGATGCGGGTGTACTTTGAAAAGCCACGCACCACCACAGGTTGGAAAGGGTTGATCAACGATCCCCATCTGGATGGCAGCTTTGATGTCGAATCAGGCTTAAAGCAAGCGCGTGGTCTGCTCACAGATTTGGCGCAAATGGGGATCCCGCTGGCCACCGAAGCGCTGGATCCGATTAGCCCGCAATACATTGGCGATCTGTTTAGCTGGGCGGCGATTGGCGCACGTACCACCGAATCACAAACCCATCGTGAAATGGCCAGTGGCCTGTCGATGCCAATCGGCTTTAAAAATGGCACGGATGGCAATTTGGCCACCGCCACCAATGCGATGAAAGCCGCTGCATCTGGGCACCGGTTTATGGGGATCAACCAAGCCGGGCAAGTGGCATTGCTGAATACCCAAGGAAACCCGAACGGCCATGTGATCCTGCGCGGCGGCAAGCAAACCAACTACGACTCAGTCTCCGTCGCTGAATGTGAGCAGCAAATGGAGGCCGCGGGACTGAACCCGTCCCTGATGGTGGATTGTAGCCACGCGAATTCACGTAAAGATTATCGTCGCCAGCCGCTGGTAGCGGAAGATGTGATCCATCAAATCAAACAAGGTAACCGCTCTGTGATTGGCTTGATGATTGAAAGTCACCTCAACGCTGGTAACCAATCAGCGGATCTGCCGAAAGATGAAATGGCATACGGGGTATCGATCACTGATGCTTGCATTGATTGGGCGTCTACCGAACAATTGCTGCGTCATGCTCACCAAGAGCTGGCAACCTCTCTTCAACAACGTATTCAACAGGGCTAAATCATGGTGGCAGAACTGAGCCGACTGCGCGATCAAATAGACGATGTCGATAAACAAATGGTGAGCCTGCTCGCGCGCCGTTTAGAGCTGGTAGCAGAGGTGGGAGAGGTAAAAAGCCAGCATGGCTTGCCCATTTATGCACCGGACCGTGAAGCGGCGATGCTCGCTTCGCGTCGTCAAGAAGCACAGTCGCAAGGCGTGCCACCGGATTTAATTGAAGATGTGCTGCGTCGTACCATGCGCGAGTCGTACAGCAGTGAAAACGACTCTGGCTTTAAGTGTCTAAAACCGGATTTACGCCAGATTGTCGTCATCGGTGGTAAAGGACAGCTAGGTGGTTTGTTTGCGCGCTTGTTTGCGCTTTCTGGTTATCAAGTCACGGTGCTGGATAAAGATGATTGGGAGCATGCCGACGCCCTGCTGGCTGACGCGGGTATGGTGGTGGTGTCGGTGCCGATTGACGTCACGGAAGCAGTCATTAGTAAACTGACCCAGCTGCCAGACGATTGCTTATTAGTGGATCTCACTTCCGTCAAATCAGGTCCGCTACAAGCGATGTTAGCCGCGCATTCAGGGCCTGTGGTCGGGCTGCACCCGATGTTTGGCCCAGATGTGGCCAGCCTTGCCAAGCAGGTGATTGTTTATTGCGATGGCCGACATCCTGAGTCATACCAATGGCTGCTCGAGCAATTTCGTATCTGGGGCGCCGGGTTAAACCGGATCAGTGCCATTGAGCATGATGAAGGCATGACGTTGATCCAAGCGCTGCGCCACTTTACGTCGTTTGTTTACGGCGTGCATCTGGCAGAAGAAAACCCCAACCTCGACCAGCTTACTGCGCTAAGCTCACCGATTTATCGCTTAGAGCTTGCCATGGTGGGGCGCTTGTTCGCCCAAGATGCGGGTCTGTATGCGGATATTATTATGTCCTCACCGCAAAACTTGGCGATGATCAAGCGCTTTTACCAGCGTTTTGGCGAAGCGATTGATTTGCTTGAACAGCACGACAAAGCCACTTTTGTCGATGCGTTTGCGCAAGTGGAAAACTGGTTTGGCGATTATGCCCCACGCTTTTTACAAGAAAGCCAAGGCCTGCTGCGACAAGCCAACGACGCCACCCATCGCACCGCGACCTAGCTAAGGCTAACCGTTGTAAGGGGATAGATGGAGAGCCGCACAGATAAAACGAGATAGCGTGTATACCAAGATGATGGGCTAAGAACTGGGTCGCATGGATGGTATAATAGGCTGTTTTTCATCAGGTTTGCATACTGAAAAGCGCGCTTTTGTTGTAGAGTAAGCGGATTAAAAGTGTTATTTCGTTGCTCTAGTCGATATGTGCGGTTGTTGCGCGTTTGAGTCTAGAGCTGCAGTCGAAAGCGCGTTAGAACTATCGTTGCAGAGCCTATGATTTAGGGATATAGTTATTAAGCGGTTGGAAACAATCTATGGTGTGCTGCCTCATTGCAGTGCACTGAGCGCGGAGCTCTTTCCGCCGCCTTCCCTCATATTCTCCTTCATAGACACTCTCTATTAACTTAGGGACTCGTCAATGTTTTTGTTGTACGCAGATGAATCCGGCACGCCAGGTGGCGCAGACCAAGAGCATTTTGTTCTTGCAGGCTTTAGTGTGTTTGAACGCTCAGCACATTGGCTTTCTCTTGAGTTAGACAAAATTGCGGCAACCTTTAATCCACAAGATCCACATTCTGTTGAACTGCATGGCGCGCCAATGCTTGCGGGCCGAGGTTTTTGGCGGAAGTTTGATAAAGAGTTACGTCTAGAAGCGATCAAACAGGCACTTAACTTAATTGATGGGCGTAAGTTTAGAATATTTGCCTCGGTTGTAAGAAAAAGTGCCATCTCTCCAAATGATCCGGTGCGTTATACCTTTCAACAAATTGTAACCCGCTTCGACCACTTCCTAGCCAGACAACATGTTCACTTCAATAATACTCAAAGAGGTTTGATTCTTTTTGACAAGAGCAGCAAAGAAGCACCGATTCAGGCGCTGGCTAAAGCGTTTAAACTCGATGGTCATGACTGGGGGCGGCTGAGGAATATGGCAGAAGTCCCTGCCTTTATCGATTCTGAAGCAACAAGATTGATTCAACTCGCGGATCTGATTGCTTACGCGTTGTTTCGTTATTACGAAAAAAAGGACGGTCAGTTTTTTGACCTTATTGAGCGAAAATTTGACTATTTTGGGGGCGTTCAGCACGGACTTCACACGGTGGTTTAAGCGATATGATAATGATTAAAGCGGCAAAAGCCCACATCGTGGGCTTTTGACGTTAATGGCTACTCGTGATTGTCCGGCAGGGATACCTCGGTGGGGGAAATGGTCTCTGACGGGTAGCAGCCGAGCACTTTTAGATAACGGGTCAGGGTAGTGAGCTCGTCTAATGCGCTTTGCATTACGTCACTAGCCATATTGGCTTCAACATCGACGTAAAACATCTCTTCCCAGGGGTTGCCGAGCACGGGGCGGGATTCGAGCTTGGTCATATTGATGCCACGCTCGCGCAGTACCATTAAACACTCCACCAAGGAGCCAGCTTGCTGCGAGGTCGACATGATAAAGGTGGTCTTGGCAGGGGTCAGTGATGATACTTTAACCGGCTTGCGGGCCACCACAATAAAGCGGGTGTGGTTTTGCTGTTGGTTGGCTATCTCGCTCTTAATCGCGGTTAAACCGTAAAACTCACCGCTGGCGGCGTGGCCAATCGCGGCCACATTGGGTTGGTTGAAATCCGCCACTTGTTGCATGGCCTCAGCGGTGCTGGAGCAGTAGATTTTCTTCACGTTACCCAAGGTTTCTATGTATTCGCTGCATTGCTGGTGCGGCTGCGGGTGGGCATACAAGGTATCAATTTGGCTTGGGTCTTGGTCGCCGACAGTCAGCAGGCAGTGGTCGATAGGCAGCGTAAGCTCACCGACAATCGATAAACGCGTGTGCTGCAGCTGATCGTACACTTCGTTGATTGAGCCAGAGCTGGTGTTTTCTACCGGTAAGATACCGTAGTCGGCATGGCCAGTTTCTACCGTTTCTACCACCTTTTTAAAGCTGTCACAGGCCATCTCCACCAGTTCGGTTTGCTTGCGGCTAAAGTACTGGCGCGCGGCGAGATAGGAGTATGAGCCTTGGTTACCTAAGAAAGAAACCCGTGCCACTGGACGTTGATTGTCTGGGTTGGCCAGGTTTTGCAGGTAGCGCTGCTGAATCAGCACCGAGTCTTCGATAATGGTGTGAAACAGACTCAGTACATAGTGAGCATCGAGCTGGTGATCTTGCGCTTTGGTCACCAGTTTTTCTAATAAGGCTTGTTCACGGGCTTGATCGCGAATCGGTTTTTGCACGGCGACTTTGTTTTTGGCGACATCTAGGCTTAAGCGACGGCGCTCGGCCAATAGCGTCAGCAGCTCTTGATCAAGCTGGCTTATTCGCGTGCGTATCTCATCCAGTGGGCGTGGTGTGTCTGGCATACATTATCCTTGTTCTAATACAAAAAAACCTCCCGGTTGGGAGGTTAGTGCGCCAGGCTGATTAGGCTTAGCACGCTTCCTCCCGCGTTGGCGAGATAAAAAAGAAGCGAAAAAAACGAACGAGAATCAGCATTGGGCGTTGTGTTGTTATGTTTGCGTATGGATTAACCATATGGGGCGCAGGCAGGCGTGTCAAGGATCAAAAAGCCCCGCGAGGGCGGGGCTAACATGTTTAGCGAGTTAGGTGTTGCGCTGAGGGTTAGATTTCCTCATCGGCTGGATTTTCTTCCATCGCAACCGTCGCGGCTGACTTATCGTTACGGCGCGCTTCGCCTTTGTGTTGGACCTTATTCAGTTGCTTCTCGAGTTTTTGGCCCACCTCGTTAATCGCTTTGTACATGTCGTCGCTTTCGGCAGAGGCAACCAGTGTTGAACCTGGTAGCCCAGCTTTGGCTTCTACTTTGAACTGGTGGTTTGGCTCCTTACTGATCACAGCATGAGGATTGATGAGTGCCACCTGCCACTTGGCCAGCTTTTCAAAGCGGCTTTCGATGCGCTCACGGATGGCGGGAGTGATTTCGATGTTTTTGCCTGCAATTTCCACTCTCATACTCTTTCCTCTTTGTTCCCCTGTATTAGGTTCATCTTCAGATTACCGCTTTTCAGTATTGATAACGTGACTTAGCTCATGTTTAAAGGGGGGAAGGATATTGATAGGAGGATCTGTGAGCACTTGCGAATCCTGATACCGAAAAGGGCGGAAAAGCCTTGAACTCACTGATAAAAATGCTACCTTGGGAGAGGTCACGGATGCTGATTCACCCGCCGGTCAGGGGCGCGTCGCGCCTATGTATTTCCCTACCTTTTACCTGTGGTTAAAAATGTGCCACAAATCTGCTGGTGCTTTTGGGCGCTTGCGGTGCTGCGACAGAGCTTAAAGCAACGTGGGCATAAAAAAGGCGACCAAGTGGGCCGCCTTTGACAAGAACTCAAAGAGCGCTTGATTAGTTATTAGCGTGTAGATCGTGGTTGAGCTCAACCGCACTTTTGTTGGTTAAACACTCAACCGCACCTGTTTTAGAGTTACGACGGAACAGCAGATCGGCTTTGCCCGCCAAATCACGCGCTTTGATGCTTTCTACGGCGTTGCCGTCGGCGTCGAGCATAGTCACTTTGGTGCCAGCGGTGACATACAGCCCTGACTCGATGGTGCAACGATCGCCGAGTGGGAAGCCAAGACCCGCGTTGGCACCTAATAGTGAATTCTCGCCAATCGAAACGACAATCTGGCCGCCGCCACTTAACGTACCCATAATCGATGCACCGCCGCCGATGTCGCTACCTTGACCGACCATCACACCTGCAGAGATTCGACCTTCAATCATGCTCTTGCCTTCGGTGCCGGCATTAAAGTTAATAAAGCCTTCGTGCATTACTGTGGTGCCTTCACCGACATGGGCGCCCAAGCGAACGCGGGCGGTATCGGCAATACGCACACCGGCAGGTACCACGTAATCGGTCATTTTCGGGAATTTATCCACGCACTCAACGGTCAGTGTTTCGCCTTTCAAACGCGCTTCCATTTGGCGCTCAGATAGCTCAGGCAAGTCAATCGGGCCTTGATTGGTCCAAGCAATGTTGTGCAGCAGGCCAAAGAGCCCTTCTAGCACCACACCATGTGGTTTCACTAAGCGGTGCGAGATCAGTTGTAGCTTCAAAAAGCCTTCTGCAACCGATGCAGGCTTGCTGTCATTTTCGAGGATCACCAGCACCAGCGGCTGTGTGGTTTGTTGAGCCTTGCTGGCAAAGTTAGCTGCCTCTTGCGCGCCAGCGGCGGCGAAGGCTTCACTGATTGCAGCGCAGGTTTCTGGTGCAATCGCTAGTACCTGATTACCGGCGCTATAATCGGTTAGCGCACTTAAGGCACTCACCAGATCATCACTAGGATTAAGCAGGGGCGCTGGGAAATAGGCTTCAATGATTTTACCGTCCTGGTTTTGAGTGGCGGTACCAAGTGCCAAAGCAAAGCTTGCCATTGGGGGAGATCTCCTTGTGTCGTTGGGCTTAAAACATCAAACACTTCATCTTAAAGACAAGCGGCGGTGGTTGGAAGCGCTTAACGGCGGGTGAAAGAAAAAATGCTTACAGGTCAGCGCACCGATTCACATTGATGCATAGGCGTCAGGAGACAGGCATAAAAAAGCAAGCCAAATAGGCTTGCTCTTTCGCGGATATTAAAAGGGTCAGCAATCACAACATTAGGCCGCGTCGGCGTCTTTGTCGTCACTATTGGTGTCCGCTTTGGTCTCGCTTTTAGCCGGCTTTTTCTTTGCCGCTTTACGTTTGGCACCCAGCGCTTCGAGGACGGAGTCTTTGTGTTGAGCAAGGTATAGCGACAAGGCTTCACGCTTTTCTTCGTCGTCTACCAGTTCGCTCTCTCCAATCAGATCGAACATCGCATCCGCCATATCTAACATTTTGTCGTAGGCGTCGGCTTCGGCTTTGGAGGTAAATGTCATCTTTTCTTCTCCCTCGCGTTCGACCACGTACTTGACGATAACGGCCATAATTACCCTCTCTTCGTTGATTCACTGTCTTTTTATACAGTAGGATAAGGGCCATTGTCCACTGACCCTGCCATGATTGTGACATGAGAGAAAAATTTAGCACCATTTATCAACGTGCCGCTGAGCGTAAAGGCGGTCAACGTGCGTTAGAGCATATGCTGGTGGCGCCGCTTGAACATGATGCCTTGTGTGAGATACCGGATGATCGCTGGTTAGCGGCGTTTAGTCAGAAGGTGTTTCAATCGGGCATTAGTTGGCAGGTCGTGCGTAAAAAGTGGCCCGGATTTGAAGAGGTGTTCTGGGGCTTTGATATTGAGAAAATGCTGCTGATGCCGCCGGAAATGTGGGAAGAAAAAGCCACCAACCCAGCGATTATTCGTCACCTTACCAAGGTGATGACGATTCCGCACAACGCGGAAATGATCCACCGCGTGCAGCAATCGCACGGCAGTTTTAGCCAGTTTGTCGCCGATTGGCCCAGCGAAGATATTGTTGGTTTATGGCAGTATTTAAAAAAGCACGGTAAGCGATTAGGCGGTAATACGGGTGCTTATACCTTGCGCCGAATGGGCAAGGACACCTTCTTGTTCACCCGCGATATTGAGCACTATCTGCGCGCGACTAAAATCGTTGATAGCGGCCGAGAGACCAAGCGGGCGATGCAAGCCGCGCAACAGGCATTTAATCAGTGGCAGCAAGAGTCGGGCCGTTCACTGAACCATATCAGCCAGCTGATTGCCTTCAGTGTGGGTGATAACCGGGTTTAATCGCTCAGCGATTTGCTGTGCTATCACACAGTTAGCAAGTCGTGTGCAAGGTCGCAGCGTGTCGGTGGCKGTTTGCGCTTATCACGGCAATCGGCCACAATCGATGCCAGTTATCTTTCCCATGTGAGCGCCTTGTGTTTACTGTTTATCACTCTAATCAGCTCGAACTGTTGAAATCGCTGTTGGTCTCTCTGATCCAACAGCGACCGCTGTCTGACCCTTTTCAAAAAGAACTTATTCTGGTGCAAAGCCCCGGCATGGCGCAGTGGTTAAAAATGGCACTCGCTAACGAGCAGCAGATTGTCGCTAATGTCGAATTCCCGCTTCCCGCTACCTTTATCTGGCAGCTATTTGTGCGAGTGTTGGATGGTGTGCCTGAGCGCAGTGATTTCAATAAAGAGGCGATGACATGGAAGCTGATGGACATCTTACCCAGCTGTCTGGATGAGCCTGAGTTCGCTGATTTAGCCGCGTATTTAGAAGATAGCCAGGATCAGCAGCGTGCTTATCAGCTGGCCGAAAAAGTGGCCGATATTTTCGATCAGTATTTGGTCTATCGCCCCGAGTGGGTGCTGGCATGGGAGCAAGAGCAACCGGTGCCCGAGCTTGACGATGTGCAGCCTTGGCAGCAAAAACTGTGGCGTCGCTTATACGATCACACCTTGGCGTTGGGTCAGTCGCCTTATCATCGCGCCAACCTGTATCAAGAGTTTATCGACACCTTAACCAGTCATCAGCACAAACCTGAAGGGCTTGCTGATATTGAGCGGGTCTTTGTGTTTGGCATCTCCGCGCTTCCACCACGCTATCTGGATGCGTTGCAAGCCCTAGGTGAGCATGTGGAGGTGCATTTTATGTTCACCAATCCATGCCGTTATTATTGGGGCGATATTCGCGACAAGCGCTATCTGGCTAAACGTGCCGCATTGGACCGCGATAAAATCAGCCGAATTGAAGACATCCCCGCCGACAGCCAATTGGCACTGGGGCTTGATGAGCCCGAGCACGGTGAAGTAGGGAATAGCTTGCTGGCGTCGATGGGAAAACTGGGACGCGATAACTTACTGCTGCTCTCGGAAATGGCTTGTAATGAGATTGATAGCGGCTTTGTCGAGGTCAACCGCGATAATCTCCTGCATCATCTCCAAGCCGATATTTTGGATTTGAATGAGCCGGGCGATCCCAAGCAAACCGAGACCAGTGCGGCGAAAACAGAAATCGAACCAGACGATGCTTCCATCGCTATCCATGCCTGTCACAGCCCGATGCGCGAAGTCGAAGTGCTGCACGATCAGTTACTCGCGATGTTTGAGGCTAACCCATCACTGAGCCCCCGCGATGTGATTGTGATGGTGGCGGATATCAATGCCTACAGCCCCGCCATTCAAGCGGTGTTTGGTAATGCGCCTCGCGAGCGTTTTATTCCGTTTTCCATCTCAGATCGCAGCGCCGATCAAGAAAGCCCGGTGTTAGCCGCGTTTTTGCGTCTGCTCACCCTGCCCGATAGTCGGTGTAGTGCGGCGGAGCTGTTGGAAATTCTTGAGGTGCCGGCGGTATCGCGCCGTTTTGCCATCGACAGCCAACAGTTTGATCAGATTAAGCAGTGGGTGGAAGAAACCGGTATTCGCTGGGGGCTTGATACCCAAACCGCCAGCCAATTTGCCTTGCCCGAACAGTATCAGAATACCTGGCTATTTGGCTTGAAACGTATGTTACTCGGCTACGCGATGCCGAGTGAGGCAGGGCTGTTTGCAGACACCGTGCCTTATGATGAAGTCCAAGGACTTAATGCGGAGCTGGCGGGGCGTTTAGGGTTGTTTATCGACACATTAATTTACTACCAGCAGCAACTGGCGATTGAATGCGATGGCAAGGCCTGGGTGGCGCGGTTGACCCAAATGCTGGATGATTGCTTCGCCATTGAAGGCGATGAAGAGTTAGCGGTCAAATTGATCCGTACTCAGTTAGACAGTTGGCTAACGCAGCTCAGCGATGCCGCCTTTACCCATATGCTAACCTTGCCCGTGGTGCGCGATTACTTTAATGGTCGCCTCAATAACGAGCGAGTTAGCCAGCGCTTTTTGGCCGGCCAGGTCAACTTTTGTACCTTGATGCCGATGCGCTCCATTCCCTTTGATGTGGTGTGTCTGCTTGGGATGAATGATGGCGTGTACCCGCGCACAGTGCCCAGTGTCGGCTTTGATTTGATGGTCGGTCGCACGCGGGCGGGAGATCGCTCGCGCCGTGACGATGATCGATACCTTTTTTTAGAAGCGTTGCAGTCAGCACAGCAGCGTTTGTATATCAGTTATGTCGGTCGCTCAGTGCAAGACAACAGCTTAAAAGTCCCATCGGTACTGGTCACCGAGTTGCTTGAGTATTGCACTCAGGGCTACTGTTTGGCCGGTGACGGCGACTTACCCGAAGCGCAGTCACGCCAGCAGTTGGAAGAAAAACTTATCCAGTTCCATCCGCTAACGCCCTTTAGCCCTGATGCCTTTTCCGGTGCTGGAAGTTATGCACAAGAGTGGCTACCAGCTGCTCAAGGACAAGGGACGCAACTGCCGGCATTTATTGGCGATGCGTTAAGCCCTGATCCCGACAGTCACCAGGATCCTGTGATTGAGTTGGCTGAATTGCAGCGCTTTTGGCGGTTGCCCGTGCGCTATTTTTTCCAACGCCGCTTGAAAGTCTTCTTTGAGCAGTTAGAAGCGCCGCTAGAAGAATTCGAACCCTTTAGTTTAGATACCTTGCACCGCTTTCAGCTGCGTGATCAGCTGTTAGCGCACTTTATTGAAACCGATGACAGCTCCCAAAGTGTGCAGGATTTTATGGCCCGACAGCGTGGCCAGGGCAAGTTGCCTTTGGCGTACTTTGGCGAATTGACCTTGGATACGCAAGTCACGGTGATCCGTGATATGTACCAACGTTTAACGCCTTTGCTCGCCGCGCCGCGCCCCGATCTTGAACTAAATTTGACGCTCACCACCGCGCTAGGCGAGGTGCAACTGCAAGGTTGGCTTAATCGGCGTTATCAAGACAGCTTGGTGCGCTTTCATTGCGGCGAGCTGACCGTGCGTCATCAACTTGCGGTATGGATCGATCATTTATGCCAATGCGCGATGGGCGAAGCGGTGCCGAGCACGTTGGTGGGGGTGAAAGAAACCATCGAGTTTTCCCCACTCAGCAAAGGTGACGCGCTTGCACATCTACAAGCCTTGGTTGAAGACTATCAAAATGGCCTGAATCAGCCGCTTACTTATCTGCCAAGTACGGTCGGGGCCGGGATAAAAGCCCGAGATGGCAAAAAAGGCTTTGATAACAGTGACACCGGCCAAGACAAAGCGCTAAAAGCCATGTGTGATGCCTTTGTCGGGGGCTTCAATCCTGGTGAAGTACAAGATCCTTACGTATACCGTGTTTGGCCGCAATGGCGTGAAAGCTTTGGCCAAGCCCTGTTAGCAACAGGCGACCGTCACTTAATGCCGATGCTAGCGCAGCGACAAAAACACTAATACTCAGCGAATCCTCCTCATGTGAGTCAGCGGCCTCTGTCTCCCCCCCCCATCTTCTCCCTGTAGCCAAGTTGATGCTTGGCTTTCTATTGTGCGTCGATTGTCGTCAAAAGTATGACGAGTGACCCGGTTGCATATTCAACCCCTTTATATGAATTTATACTCAATGTAATGCCTCGAGTATTATAGGAGAGTGAGCGAGAGGTGCGTCCATATTTCTGCGCGTCGAGTGACAGTTGTTACCAATTTGTTGGTTAAAGATTGCGCACCGTGCGTCTCGTTAGGGCTCAATCTATTTGGGGTCTAAATATTTTTCAAACGATCATTTGAATGGCTAACTTTGACAATAATTCCATTTAAAACAATTGTTTGTTGTTTTTATATTTGTTAGTGGACGTATTATTCATATGGTTTTTTAGGCTTCTTTTGATGTTTTTTATTTGAACGTGTAATTAACTTAACGCACAATGTCATCGAAAATTCACATAACAAACCATGAAAAAAAGGAAGTGCCTTCATGCATAAATTCTCAAAAAGCGCAGTGGCAACCTTAGTCTCTGGCCTTTTGCTGGGTGCCTCAGCGCACGCCGACGTGAGTATTACTCAAGGCAAGACTGCGATCCCCGATGGCGAGGCAACCCACGCGCAAGACATCACGGTGAAGAACGAGCATGTCGCGTTCGCATTGGCGGTTGAGTCTGCGCCACCGTGGGGCGTGCCACGTGGCACCTTGGTGGATCTTGCGGCGGTGAAAAATGGCAAAATTGATCTAGACCGAGTCGCTTTTGCAGATTTCATCCCCAACAGTTGGTCAGCTTGGCCAAATGATCGTAAGTCGATTGATATTGTTGAAGACAGCGATGAAAAAGCGGTGATCAAAGTGAGCCGTAACTTCGACAAGGTCGACATTACCACTTGGTATACCTTGGAAGCTGGCTCTGATTCGATTGGGCTGAAAACCGTAATGACCAACCAAGGCGAAGACGATCTTGAGCTGGAATCAGGCCACACAATCTGGCCGGATACGGGTTATCAGTTCGCGGTGCCGGGCCTTGAAGGCAATGAAGAAGCGATGGCCGATAATGCCCTTGCCGATCGCATGGTCGCCTATGATCGTGATTGGGCCTTCGCACTGCATGCGCCTTATTTTGACCGCATCAAATACAATGGCCGCGATATGTATTTGGGCCACACGCTGAAAGCCGGTGAGACCCGTACCTTTGACTCAAAGCTGCAGGTTGTTCCTAACGGCGATATGGCACCGATTGTCAAAGCGGAAGCTGAGCGTCATGGCGAAGCAACGGGCACCATTAGCGGTCAACTTCGTGCCGACAACGGCAACGTGCCGGACGATGCGATTGTGATGATTGAAAAAGACGGCCACCCTTACGCGTGGACGCTTGCTAAAGATGGCCAGTACAACATGGCATTACCGGAAGGTAAGTACCAAGTGTATGGCACGGCAACCGGGCATGCGAATAGCCAGCCGCAATCTATTACCGTGAGTGCTGACAGTGAGCAGACACTGGACTTCAAATCGCTGAAAAGCCCAGCAACGCTTGCACTTAACGTGGAAGAGGCCGCCTCTGGTGTCGCCAAAGACGCGCGTGTCACTATCATTGAAGGTCAAGCGCCACCGGTTGAGTTCTTGGGTAAACGCACCTTCTTCACTGATTTGCTGCCAGCCGGCCATGCCGAGCTAAAACTGGCACCGGGTGAATACAAGCTGGGCATTAACGCGGGTGCGGGCTTTACTGCAGAATCACAAACCTTGGATGTCACGCTCGAGTCGGGCAAAACTAATCAACAAGTGGTGAAAGTGCCTCAGGTGACTTTCCCGAACCGTAACCACTGGTATGGCGCTGACTTGCACCACCACGGCAATGTGCTGGAAGGGGTAACCCCACCAGAAATCGTGGTGCAGGCTCAGCTGGCAACTGACTTGGATCTGACCTTTATCAGTGATCACGACTCCACCATTAATCACAAAGTCTTTGCTGACTTATCAGCAAAACGTGGTGTGCCTTTCATTCCATCGATTGAGATTTCGCCTTCTTGGGGTCACATGAACCCATTCCCCATCGACAATGGCGCAGCACTAACGGTCGATCCGGGTACTGATGACGTGCATACCTTGATTGATGCTGCACATGACATGGGTGCAGAGGTGGTGCCGATGAACCATCCTTATAACGATTATGGTTATTTCACTAATATCGCCAAAGATGCGGTGCCGGGCGGTGAGACAGACCGTTTCGATCTGATGGAGCTTAACGCTCGCGTTGACAACGAGCCGACCTTGAAAAAGGCGCATGATATGTGGGATAGCGGCGAAGCTATGTACCTCACAGCGGGTACCGATACCCATGATGCGTGGAACCAGCTTACTGGTCGTATTCGTATGATGGCTAACGTTGATGGTGAGTTGACGCCACTGGCCTTTGCTAAAGCGTTAAAAGCCGGTCACGGCTATGCCACTCAGGGACCAATTCTATATCCACAAAACATCATGTTTGGTGAAACCGCCAAGGCAGGTGATAAATGGGATATTAATGTGGTCGCTGCGGATGGCCTCAAAGAAGTGCGCTTAATCGGTCAAGGTGGCGAGGTGCTAAACAGCATCACCATTAACCCCGAAGAGAGCACTCAGCGTCTTGAGCTATCACTGCCTATTCCTGCGGATGCAGAAGGTTGGATCAACCTAGAAGTGGAAGACAAAGATGGCAGCACGGCATGGACCAACCCAGTTTGGCTTCAGTCGTAAACGTCGAGTCTCAATAAACGAACCAAGGCCAGCGATGCTGGCCTTTTTTGATCGTGATGTTAACCGGCGCAGATTGATGGTCTTGGTTAGAATATGTTTTACCCCAAGGGGTTGCTACAATAGCGGGCAGACTAGGCGATGAAATAATGATATGGAACCGCAGATCCTCAACCCGCTCACCTTGCCACTCGATGGCGTCCGATTAATCGAAGCCTCCGCCGGCACCGGTAAGACGTTTACCATTGCCGGCTTATACTTGCGCTTGTTGCTTGGGCATGGCCGCACAGCGCCGTGTCGGGTCGAGCAAATACTGGTGGTGACGTTTACCGAAGCGGCAACCCAAGAGCTAAAAGACCGTATTCGGCGTCGCATTCATGAGGCGCGTTTTGCCTTTATGCGCGGTGAGAGTGACGATCCCATCATTGAGCCTTTGCTGGCAGAGATTAGCGATCATAAAACCGCGGCGCAGCGTCTGTTAGAGGCCGAGCGGCAGATGGACGAAGCGGCTATCTATACCATTCACGGTTTTTGTCAGCGGATGCTGACCCAAAATGCGTTTGAGTCGGGCAGCCTGTTCAGTCATGAATTTGTCACCGATGAGCGACAGATAAAAGCGCGTGCGGCGGCCGATTTTTGGCGTCGTCGTTTTTATCCGCTGCCTAAATCGTTAGCCGGTGTGGTGAGCAGCTACTGGCCCGCACCTGAGGCCTTATTAAAAGAGATTGCGCCCTATTTATCCGGGCCGGCTGTCACGGTCAAGGCGCCAGATCTCGGCGAAGATCTCATGGCGGCACACCAAGCGGCGATTGCCAAGATTGACGGGGTGAAGCGCGCATGGCGCGAGGCGGGGGAGCAGATCACCGACCAGCTCAGCGCCGCCAAGCTCGATGGCCGTAGTTATCGCAAAGACCATCTGGCGAACTGGCTGAATGCGATGGAACAATGGGCCAATGCCGAGACGCTTGATTACCAGTTGCCCGACAAATTGGAAAAATTCGCCAAACAGACGTTGGCGGACAAGAGTAAAGCTGAGCCACCGAGTCTAGCGCTATTTGATCAAATTCAGGCATTGGTTGATCAGCCGCCGACGTTAAAACCGGGATTGACCGCGCTGGCGATCAAAGAAGTGCGGCAGCTGCTCCGCCAAGAAAAACGCCGCCAAGGGTGGCTCTCGTTTGACRATCTCCTTTCTCAACTTGCCAGCGCACTTGACCAAGATAGCCAAGGCCAGTTGGCTGCACGTATTCGCAGCTTATATCCGGTGGCAATGATTGATGAATTCCAAGACACCGACCCGCTGCAATATCAGATTTTTAGCACTGTCTATCAGCCGCCAGTGGCGGACGATGCCCCTGTATTCGCAGACGCAGACGCAGACACAGAGGAAGAGGGTGAGCGCACCGGTTTAATGATGATTGGTGATCCTAAACAGGCGATTTATGCCTTTCGTGGCGCCGATATCTTCACCTATATTCATGCCCGTGCACAGGTGAATGATCACTATAACCTCGCCACCAACTGGCGCTCGACAGATAGCATGGTACGCGGAGTCAATGCCTTGTTCTCACGTGCTAAGGCACCGTTTGTTTATCAAGACAGTATTCCCTTTTTAGAGGTGGCCTCGTCGCCTAGCGCCAAACAAAAGGCGCTGGTGGTGGAGGGAAACGAGCAGCCCGCGCTCACCTTTTGGCATCACAGCCCGGATGAATTGTGTGGCAAGCAAGATTTTGAACAGACCTTGGCGGTGAGTACCGCACAGCATATCACGCAAGTGCTCAACCAATCGGTGGCGGGCAATAGTTATCTACAGACGCCTTCCGGCCAAGGCGCGATTCAGCCGCACAATATCGCCGTGTTGGTGCGCACCGGACGCGAGGCACAGCTGGTCAAGCAAGCGCTGGCCGAAAAAGGCGTGGCGTCTGTGTATCTTTCTAACCGTGATAATGTGTTCGCCAGCCCCGTCGCTAGCGATATTGAGCGCATTCTAGTGGCGGTGATGCAGCCTGAAAACGAGCGTAAGTTGCGGGCGGCGCTAGCCAGCCCCTTATTTGGCCTGACTGCCGAGCAGCTGGCATTACTCAATCAAGACGAAGCCTTATGGGAGCAAGAGGTGGTGGCCTTTAGCCATTACCGTGACACCTGGCAGCGCCGTGGGGTGATGCCGATGCTTCGCCAAGTCGCCAGTGCCCGCCAAGTGGCAGAAAACTGGTTGGCGATGCCGCAAGGCGAGCGCTGTGTGACCGACTTTTTACATATCGCGGAGTTGCTGCAAAGTGCCAGCCAGCAACTGGACAACCCACACGCGCTGATCCGCTGGCTACAAGAGCGGATGGCCGAGCCAGCTCAACAATCGGAAGAGCAGCAGGTGCGCTTGGAGTCGGAGCGTGATTTGGTGCAAATCGTCACCATCCATAAATCGAAAGGCTTGGAATACGATCTGGTTTACTTGCCATTTGCTTGTCAGTATCGCGAAAGCAGCCAACCGTTTTATCATGATGAACAGTATCAGCCGGTGCTGGCGCTGGATAATGTCGATGAAGGCAAAGAGCGCGCTGAAAAAGAGCGGCTGGCTGAGGATATCCGCTTGCTGTATGTGGCGGTGACCCGTGCCGTGTATGGGTGTTTTATCGGCTGTGCACCTCTTAAACAAGGTAACAGTCGGCAAAAAGATTCGGCCTTGCACTTAACGGCCCTCGGCTATTTGCTCCAGCATGGAGAAGCCGGTGATGCTAGCCTGCTGGCTGAGAGTTTGGCTGGGTTGGCGAGCGCGAGCGATGCGGTGGCGGTGGTCGCGCCGCCTGAACCGGATGATAGCCGTTATACCCCTCAAACGGGGGCGCACGAGGCGCTAAGCGCGCGTCAGTTTGACGGCAAGATTGACCGTCAGTGGCGACTAACCAGTTACTCAGGGCTGTTAAAACAAAGCCATCATGTCAGCGCCTTGCCCACACTAGCCAGTTACGACTTGGACGCGGACGATGACCTCGCCGATGAGGAGACGCCGGATGTGGCGGTGGATCCTTGGTCAGTTTTTGCCTTTCCCAAAGGCGCGCGAGCCGGTACCTTTTTACATACCTTGTTTGAAGAGGTGGACTTTACCGCTGATTTGATGAGTGAAGAGGTCGCTGAGCTTATTACCCATCACCTTAGCTTGGAAAACTATGACCCGCAGTGGTGCCCGATATTGCAGCAGTGGATGACACAGGTATTGAAGCACCCGCTCAGTGACCAAGGGCTGAGGCTGAACCAAATTGACAACGCCAGTCGATTAACGGAGATGGAGTTCGTGATGCCTTTGGCCGCACTCGACTGCCAGCGACTGAATCGACTCGCCGCGCGATATGATGCACTGTCTGCCCGCGCTGGCCAGCTCACCTTTGACACGGCGCGCGGGATGCTAAAAGGCTTTATCGATTTAACCTTCCGCGCTGACGGCAAGTATTACGTGCTGGATTGGAAGTCGAACCATTTAGGGGACAGTGTGGCCGATTATCATCCTGAGGCGCTCAAAGAGGCGATGATCGCGCACCGATACGACTTTCAGTACCAGATCTATACCTTGGCGCTGCACCGCTTTTTGCGCCAGCGGATCCCCGATTATGATTACGACACCCATGTGGGGGGCGTGTTTTATTTCTTTTTACGGGGCGCCAGTGATAGCGGCGAGACCGGTGTGTTCGCGCACCGTCCCGATAAGGCGCTGATTGACGCCTTGGACAACCTGTTTGCTGGAGAGTCGGTATGAAACAAGCATTAATGGCACTTTACCAGCGCGGGGAATTACGAGCGATTGATGTACAATTTGCTTGTTTGATGGGTGAAGAAGACACTCAATTAGATAAGGCTGCTATCACCGTATGGGCGGCGCTGCTGAGCCGCGAGGTGGGCAAAGGCCATGTCTGCCTTGATTTGCACCAGTGGCAGCCACCCAGTGATGTCGCTTGGCAGCCTTTATTGGCGCACATTGATAGCCAAGCGCCAAGCGAGCAATTGGCGCAGGCCTCAGTGGTGTCCGATGGTACGCAGGCGACGCCCTTGGTGCTTGCGGGACACCGACTGTATTTGCATCGTTACTGGCATGCCGAGCAGCAAGTGGCCGGGCATATTCGCCAGCGTTTGACGGCGCTGCCGGTACCGGATGAGGCCAGACAAACCCTAGATAATTTATTTGCCGCCTCACAGGCAGAGATAGACTGGCAAAAAGTGGCGGCAGCCACCGCGTTGACCCAGCCTTTTGCGGTGATTTCAGGGGGCCCGGGCACGGGTAAAACCACCACCGTCGCCCGTTTGTTAGCGGCGCTGGTGGCGTCGCACCACGCCGAGCGCACAACGTCTGCAGCGCTCACTATCAAGTTGGTCGCCCCGACCGGTAAAGCGGCCAACCGATTGACCGAATCACTGGGACGGGCGATTGCCGCCTTGCCTGTTGATCATGACGTGAAAGCGGCGCTGCCGACCCAAGCCAGTACCATTCATCGATTATTAGGGGCGATTCCGCAGCGAGTCGCGTTTCGCCATCATAAAAATAATCCCGTGCATGCAGATGTGTTGATTGTCGATGAAGCCTCGATGGTGGACTTGCCCTTGATGGCGCAGTTATTCGATGCCTTGGCGCCCTCAACACGCATTATTTTGCTGGGGGATAAAGATCAGCTTGCCTCTGTGGAAGCAGGGGCGGTGCTTGGCGATATTTGTCAGTACGCCGAGGCGGGCTATCCAGCGGCGCAAGCAGCGCGTTTAAGCCAACTGACAGGCTTTGACGTACCCGAAAACCCGCACGCGCCAGCGATTGCCAGTGCCTTGTGTCTGCTGCGCAAAAGCTATCGCTTTGATGCCCAATCCGGCATTGGCCAGCTCGCCTTTGCGGTGAACCGAGGAGAAATGGCTGAGGTGGGGGCGGTGTTAAAACGCGACTATAGTGATATTGCCCACCATGTGCTGAGTGATGACAGTTATCAGACCCTGATGCAACAAGCGGTGACAGGATATCGCGATTACTTAACAACACTCGATAATGCGACGCTCGAAAACCCGCCATCCATGGCGGACGTGCTGAGTGCCTTTAGCCAATTTCGTTTGTTGTGTGCATTGACCGAAGGCCCATTTGGTGTCGCTGGCCTCAACCAAGCCATTGAGCAGCACTTGGCGTCGGCGGGGCTGATCGCTAAAGAGCGTGATACTTGGTATCACGGCCGGCCGATCATGATTATGCAAAACGATCATGCCCTGGGGCTGTATAACGGTGACATTGGGATTGCGGTACAACACGCGGGGATCACCCGGGTGGCGTTTGAAACCCACGATGGCGAGGTGCGCTATTTGCTTGCCAGCCGTCTGCCCGCCCATCAAACCGCGTTTGCGATGACGGTGCATAAATCACAGGGCTCGGAGTTTGCGCACACAGTCCTGGTATGTCCGCCCACCATTTCACCAGTGATCACCCGCGAGCTGATTTACACCGGCATCACGCGGGCGAAGCGCCAGCTTGATCTCTACGCGTCTTGGCCGGTGCTGCGCCACGGTGTAGGCGCACGCACCGCAAGGTATAGTGGTTTGCCGGATGCTTTAATAGCGCCTTGAGTGTGACGAAATCCGCTAAAGCGCTAAGGTCAGCACCTTAGAGCGGCGCTGATAGTTGTACAGCTCTTGGCGAGTGTTGGGGAGTGCTGACACATCGGAGAGCAAAAAGCCTTGTTCCAAAAACCAATGCAAACTGTGAGTGGTGAGCACAAAAATGGTTTCGAGCCCTTTGGCTTTGGCGCGTTGTTTGAGGTGATTGAGCAGCATGACACCGCGGTCGCCATCACGATAATCCGGATGAATGGCGACACATGCCATCTCGCCGGTGCGCGCGTCACTAAACGGGTAGAGGGCGGCGCAGCCTATCACCAATCCATCTCGCTCGATGATGGTAAAGCGTGGGATTTCTTGCTCCAGCTGTTCCCGCGAGCGGCGTACTAGGATCCCTTGTTGCTCCAAAGGGCGGATCAAATCCAAGATCCCACCGATATCGTCAATCTGGGCTTGGCGCACTTTTTCGGCACGCTCCATCACGATCTGGGTGCCGATCCCTTCAATCGAGAACAGCTCTTGAATCAAAGCGCCATCTTTTTTATAGCTAATCAAATGACTGCGAGTGACTCCCGCGCGACACGCAGCAATCGCGCCCCGTAAAAAGCGACTGGTGCCAGAGCCAGTATCGCCAGCAGCTTCTCTCGCCTCTAAAAGCGGTTGGGCTTGGGTAGGCAGTAACTCAGAAATCACCTCACTGTCTTGGTTTAAAACCCCTTGCTCGGAGCAAAAGCCAATCAACTTGTCTGCGCGTAACCGAATCGCAACCTGAGTCGCCACTTCTTCGGAGGTGAGATTAAAGCATTCCCCTGTGACTGAGCTGGCCACTGGCCCCATCAGCACGATTGCGTTTTGATCGAGCTGGCGCTGAATACCGTCAATATCGATGCGGCGAATTTTGCCACTGTGACAATAATCAATTCCTTCATCGACGCCCAACGGTTGCGCGATAACAAAATTGCCACTGATCACATTGATCTGAGCGCCGGCCATGGGCGTGTTATTCAGCCCCATGGATAAGCGTGCCGTGATGTCGAGTTGCACTTGGCCGGCCGCTTGTTTGACCACTTCAAGCGCGTGGTTATCGGTGATGCGAATACCTTTGTGATAAGGCGTTTCCAGTCCGTACTGATTTAAGGCGCAATTAATCTGTGGACGGGCACCAAACACCAACACCAGCTTCATGCCTAGGCTATTGAGTAGGGCGATATCATTGACGATATTCTGAAAGTTCTCATCCGCCATCGCCTCGCCACCCAGCATGATCACCGCGGTTTTATCTCGGTGAGCGTTGACATACGGCGCCGATTGACGAAATCCTTTAACCAGTGCGGTACTTCTTATTTTCACGCGGACACCTGTTTAATTATTCACTATATATGCCTTTTTATTCTTTTTCAGGTCTGAGTGTCAAGTCCTGTCTGGTGTCAAGGCGCACGTGAAGCGATAAGGTTTCGCGCGCAGTCTCAACACTGCCAGTCGCAATGTCGGTAGATGAAGCAAGATCACAATCTAGCGTTCAGCGTCTAAAATAAAGTAATGAGTCAGTTATGCTGGAATAAAAAGCACTTAGAGGGAAGCGTGTGCGAAAAACGAAACAAGTGGTTCTATTAGTTCTTTTGATCTTATTTGGTGGGACGGGGTTTTTAGTGGCGACTCAGCCGGCCATTTTTGCGCCTGACGTGACGCAAGCCGATTTGTATGGCGAATGGGTAGAACAAGATGTGGCACCTTATGCCGCCGACCAGTTTGAAATACGCTCTGATGGTATTTACACCAATGGGAGCCGCGCCACCACTGAGTATCAGTTTGATGGCGATCAGCTCAAATATACGATAGGAACCGAAACCTACCTATATCGGGTTGAAGACGCAAAGACGCTCGAGCGTATTGAACCTGCTCATTACACATCCTTTTTTGCCAAAGATAATCGCTCATGAGGGACGTGTTAGCCGCTACGCGGCCGGGTTAGAAGTGCTGTGACTCCAAGGTGGTGAGCAGCTCGTTGACCGAGCACTGTTTTGTTGCCACTTTCCGCAAGAGATCGGCGGTTTCAGCATCACCCCCCAGACAACGTTGAATACTGGTATTAATCACCTGGCGTGTACAGCCTTCGGTGGCCATCATACGAATCCATTGGTATTCCACTGCATCACTATCAAGTAGCGTTGAACGCCCAACTTTTAAATCCATCGCTGCTTTACTCCTTTATGTTGCACTTTCTATGCAGTTTTGTTGCAAGGTCAGTACATAATAATTATATGACACTTTGATGAATGTCGCCTGCTTCAGGCAGGTAAGCGAGATTTGATCACATTTAATGTGTATTGATTTGCAGGCAGTTACAAACTTAACCTCGAGAACTGATTGCCAAGCGGGGCGCTTTTTGCGAGCCTTAGCGCTATTAACTCACTGATTGGAATATGGTGTGAAAAAAGCGTTAGTCGTGATGGCGTGTGTGGCGACATTGGCAGGATGTGTGCGTCCTACCGACCGGGGTCAACAATATATTGATGGGCGATTTGAATCGATACTCACGCCAGTACCACAAGTGGCTTCTGAAAGCCCGCGAGACTTTAGTTTATTCAATGACCAGTTAGCGGCGGTGACCGCCAACTCTCCGTCGTTAGTGGCGGAGCATCAAGCCGTTTATCAGCGTTTGCAAGCCTGGTTAGACGCGGGAGGCAAGATCGAGGCGCTTGCGGATTATGGCTTGGAAGTGAACCAAATGGCAGGGGGAGATGACTTTGGGAACGTGATGTTTACCGGGTATTTCTCTCCGGTGATAGAAATGCGCCACCAGCCGGATGCTTTGTTCCGCTATCCTGTCTACGCCAAACCCCCTTGTGATGACGACTGCCCTGATCGTCAAGCGATTTATGACGGTGCTTTAGAAGGGTTAGGGTTGGCGTTGGGTTACAGCGCGTCTCGCATTGATAACTTTATTATGGAAGTGCAGGGCAGTGGTTTTGTCCATTTTGGTGACAATGATCAGCTCGAGTATTTTGCCTACGGCGGTAAAAACGGTCATCCGTACGTCAGTATTGGTAAGGTATTAATTGAAAATGGTGAGGTAGCCAGAGAGGATATGTCGTTACGGGCGATTCAAGATTGGGTCGCGGCGCACGATGAAGAAGAGGTTCGGACCTTACTGGAACACAACCCGTCGTATGTGTTCTTTACGCCCAAAGCGGCGGATCCTGTCAGTGGGACGGCGGGGATCCCGTTAAAAGCGGGCGCCTCTGTGGCGGCGGATCGACGWTACTTACCTATGGGCAGTGTATTACTTGCTGAAGTGCCACAGCTTGATGACCAGGGTAAATGGACGGGAGAGCATGTGCTCAAGCTTTTAATGGCGTTGGATACCGGTGGGGCAGTGAAAGAAAATCACCTGGATTTATACCATGGCATGGGTCGTGAAGCAGGCGAGCAAGCCGGGCACTACAAGCACTTTGGTCGGGTTTGGAAACTGGACGCCTTAGCGCCACAAAGAGTGAGCCAGTCAGAGTAACGGCCAAGATGAGGTCAGACCCTTAGGAAATAAAAAAGCGAGCGTTTAACGCTCGCTTGTTGGTAAGCGGGAGATGACTTATTCAATTAATCCTGCTTCACGATAGTAGCGCGCCGCACCTGGGTGAAGGGGAGCAGACAGGCCGTCTTTTACCATTTCTTCTTTCTTCAGGTTAGCGAATGCAGGATGGAGACGGCGAAAGTCGTCAAAGTTCTCAAACACCGCTTTCACCACGTTATAGATCACATCCTCAGGAACTTGTGTGGAAGAGACGAAGGTCGCACCCACACCAAAGGTGGTGACGTCGTTGTCGTTGCCACGGTACATACCGCCAGGAATAATGGCTTGACGATAATAGTCACGATCTTCAATCAGCTGTTTAGCCGCATCATTCGCAACTTCAACCAATACGCTATCACAGGCGGTGGTCGCTTCTTGAATCGCACCACTTGGATGACCTACGGTGTAAACCATGGCATCAATTTTGTTATCACACAGGGCTTTGGATTGCTCGGCCGCTTTTAGTTCAGAAATTTGGCCGAACTTGTCCATATCCCAACCCATTTGATCCATCAATACTTCGATGGTGCCACGTTGGCCCGAGCCAGGGTTACCAATGTTAACGCGCTTGCCTTCCAGATCATCAAAGGTTTTTACGCCCGCATCGGCACGTGCTACCACGGTAAAAGGTTCTGGGTGGATAGAGAAAACCGCGCGCAGATCTTTAAATTCGCCCTGATCTTCAAATTTGCTAGTGCCTTTGTAAGCATGGTATTGCCAGTCAGATTGGGCGATACCCATATCTAGCTCGCCAGCACGAATAGTGTTGATGTTGTAGATTGAGCCGCCTGTACTTTCTACCGAGCAGCGAATGCCATGGTCATCTTTGCTTTTATTGACCAGACGGCAAATTGCACCACCTGTTGGGTAATAAACACCCGTGACACCGCCAGTACCAATAGTCACAAACTGGTTAGCTTGCGCGCTTGCCGCGGTTCCTAGTGCGGCAGAAAAGCCGAGCGCAATCAGAGTAGGTTTCATCGCTTTCATGCTTAAGATTCCTTTTTAAGTTAGAGGTTGCTATCCGGGCGCACCCTCGAAGTTGGTATGACACTCAATAACAATATGACAAAAAAGTGTCACCACGCTATTTTTTCAATCTTTTAACAATATTTGCAAGCAATTGTATTGGGTTAAAACGATTGGGTCATGGTTTGCCTTAGTGCTTGTACAGGTTTAGTACAATATCCCAGCTTTTCCAGTGTGTTGCGTAAATCTGTGATCTGAGATGCGTTATCTATGGCCTGACGTTGGTCAACGCGTTGGGTGTTGTTTTCAAAGCCGATTCGTATGTCTCCTCCTAGCAGTGCAGCGGTCGTCAGACAGCGGATCTCATGGTGGCCAAATGCACAGGCTGACCAGGGCAGGTTGTCAGGGTCGGGGAGCGCTTGCCACATGGCGATGATGTCTTCTGGGTGGCCAAATGGGGGATTTTGATCCCGACCCGCAACCAAGAGTAAATGGTGCCCTGTAGGAGGGATCACGCCGGCGTGACGTAGCTGATGGTAGCGCGCCACATCTTGAGGGTGATAGAGAATAAACTGTGTGTAAACAGCATGGTGATGTAACCACGCAAAAAATGTTCTGGCTTCGGTCGTTTCGGAACGGTCAGGCACGAGTTCTCTTAGCGCAATGGACACGGCCTCAGGCTTAACGGCCTTCACTAATCCGATTTGCTCTGACGGGCGATAGCGACCCACGGCTTCGGTGGTGAGTTGGATGACCATGCGATTACCGACCGCATCTTGGACTTGCTGGTAAAGCCGACGGTTGAGAGTGGGGTCCAAACTATGCGCGCCAGACTCATCGCGTGCATGAATGTGCGCCATGGCGGCACCGGCGTCAGCGCATGCGTGCAGGCAGTCAATCAGTGATAGTGCATCAATCGGGACGGCGCTATGCTGCGAAGGCTGCAGCCGCGCGCCGTTGGGAGCAACCATGATGGTGCGTGTGTCGGTCATCTTTTTTCCTTAAGCCTAGTTTGAGCGCAAGACTGACTGCTTAGTGTGGCAGACAGGTGTCTAAGGTTATCCGTAGTTTGTCGGCTATCTCATCAATATGTGGCGGTTTAATGATGTAGGGAGGCGCCAATAAAATATGGTGACCTTGTTTGCCATCGATGGTACCGCCCATGGGATAGCACATCAGGCCGTTTTCCAGCGCGGTTTGTTTGATTTGTTTCGCTAGCGGCAATGTGGACGAAAAAGGCTGCTTTGACGCTTTATCCGCGACCAACTCGAGTGCCAAAAATAGACCACGACCTCGGATGTCGCCGACAAAAGGGGATGAATCAAATTGATGATGTAGCGCCGTTTTAAGCGCCTTGCCTTGCTGCTCGGCGGCGTCAACTAATCCTTCTTGCTCAAGTGTGGTGAGTGTTGCTAAGGCAGCGGCACATGCCGTTGGGTGAGCCATGAAGGTGTGGCCATGTTGGAAAAAGCCTGACCCAGATGCAATTGCTTCATAGAGACGATCCGAGACCAAGGTGGCGCCAATGGGCTGATAACCAGCAGCCAGTCCCTTAGCGATGGCGACAATATCCGGCACGATGCCTTCATGTTCAA
This sequence comes from Salinivibrio sp. ML323, assembly GCF_001995745.1. NCBI lineage: Bacteria > Pseudomonadati > Pseudomonadota > Gammaproteobacteria > Vibrionales > Vibrionaceae > Salinivibrio > Salinivibrio sp. ML323. Next base: position 324,807 of record NZ_MUES01000001.1, read on the forward strand.
AAGCGAAAAAGCGACCGGTGCGTCCCGTGCCGCACATGACTTCATCGAGGATCAGCAAAATATTGTACTGATCGCAAATTGCGCGAATACGAGAAAAGTATCCCGCTTCCGCGGTCAATGCACCGGCTGTCGCCCCCACCACAGGTTCTGCGATAAACCCAATGACGGTTTGCGGGCCCTTTTCTAACAGCATGGCTTCAAGCTCGTTGGCCACCCGCTGACCATACTCGTAAGCGGTCTCATCGGGACGTTGATCGCGATAGGCGTAACAAGGGGCAATCAAACTGGTATCCATCAACAACGGGGCAAAGGGAGCGCGTCGCCATGCGTTGCCACCCACGGACAGCGCCCCGAGAGTATTACCATGGTAGCTTTGGCGGCGTGCGATAAAACGTTGTCGTTGGGGTTCACCGACTTCCACCCAGTACTGGCGAGCGAGTTTTAGCGCGGTTTCCATCGCTTCCGATCCACCACTGACTAAATAAGCGTGATTTATCGAGGGAGGCGCAAGGTCGGCCAACATCTTGGCGAGCGCTTCACTGCTTTCTGAGGTAAAAAAGCCGGTATGCGCATAGGGAATCGCATCAAGCTGACGGTGGATAGCGTCTAATACGGCAGGGTGGTTGTGCCCAAGGCAAGAGACGGCTGCGCCTCCGCATGCATCGAGATACTCGTTACCTTGAGTGTCGATTAAGTACATCCCATTACCACTGGCAATGGTAGGGGGAAGATGATGACAGTGACGTTGAAAGACATGACTCATACGAGGGCCTCAATGCAAGCGTGATAACTCAGTATGGCGGGCTTGTGTTTTGAACTGCAAAGGATATATTTTCACCAGGCATGCAAAAAAGGAATAGGGTGATAAATGTGCGTTTGCCGTCGATGCGCTCGCTTCAAACACTGATTGCGGTGGCTCAAACAGGAAGTTTTTCAGAAGCCGCGAAGGTATTGCATGTCAGCCAAAGTACGGTGAGCAAGCAAATACAGCAGCTCGAAGAAGGAATTGGTCAACCACTCTTTGAGCGACATGCTGGGGGAGTAAGACTCAACCGAGTCGGAGAGCCTTATTTAACTATGATATCGGCCAGCGTCAATGATATCGCCAATGCCACGGCGCAAGCGCGCCAGCAAAGTGCAAGGCAAGAGTCTGTCAGCTTATTGGTACCGCCTTCGTTTGCCAGCCTTTGGTTGATTCCTCAGCTGCCTGAATTTAAATCGCAGCATCCTGATATTTCTGTGGTGGTCAGTGCCAGTGACTATGTGCCTCAAGGGAAAGAAAGTGAACTGGATATTTTAATCCGCTGTCAGCCTCATCAGCAGGCAGGCGCGCAAGGAGCCTGTTTAATTCACGAACACTTATCGCTTGTCGCATCAGTGACTTTGCTACCAGAGCCTTTGGATCGGACCGCGTTGTTATCGGAGGTGCCGGTTTTATCTCATTTGACGCGCCCTTCACTGTGGGAGCAGTTTTGGCAACAATTTGGGCTGGCTGACAGTAATCCGCAATATGGCGCAGGCTTTGAGCACTTTTTTATGGCGCTTGAAGGCGTGAAACAGGGTATGGGCATGGCATTGATCCCCACCTTTATGGCCTCAGCCGCCCTGTCAAACGATCAGATTGTAAATCCCTTGGGGTTAAGCATAGACAGCGGCTATGGCTACTACCTTTATAGTGCGCGGTACAAGCAGCGTTCATCCGCTGTCATGCACGTGATCAACTGGCTGTGTGACGCCCTCAAGGTGGATGTGGCTAGACATCCTATCAGCAAGTCGGTATAACGCCTGTCAGCGCGATCAACGAAGACAATAGTTATGACACATCCCCTATCAGAATCCTATCTGCAACGTTTTGGCGGTACGGCTCGTTTGTATGGACGCCGTGCGCTAGAGGTGTTTCACCAAAGCCATATTTGTGTCATCGGTATTGGTGGCGTGGGATCGTGGGCAGTGGAATCGCTGGCTCGCACAGGGGTTGGAGCCATCACATTAATTGATATGGATGATGTGTGTGTCACCAACACCAATCGCCAAATTCATGCACTGAAAGAGACCGTCGGACAAAGTAAAAGCGAGGTGATGGCTGCGCGCCTAACGGCGATTAACCCAGAGTGTCAGGTCACCGTCGTCGATGATTTTATTAGTGCCGATAACCTCGCTGACTATATCCATTCTGGGTTTGATTATGTGTTGGATGCGATTGACAGTATTAAACCGAAAACGGCGTTACTTGCTTACTGCAAGCGGCATAAAATTAAGGTGTTGACCGTTGGAGGGGCAGGCGGTCAAATCGATCCAACTCAAATCCAAGTGGCAGATTTGACTAAAACGATTCAAGATCCGCTCGCGGCGAAGCTGCGTAACAACCTTCGTCGTTTTCATGGTTTCACGAAAACCCAAGGACGCAAGTTTGGCATTGATTGTGTTTATTCCACCGAGCAGCTCAAATATCCTCAGCCTGATGGCAGTGTCTGTGAAAGCAAAGTGTCAGCCGAAGGCCCCAAACGCATGGATTGTGCCAGTGGTTTTGGGGCGGCAACCATGGTGACCGCGAGTTTTGGTTTCGTCGCTGTTTCGCGCATTTTACAAAAGCTAATCGCGGCTGATCAGCGTCGCGAGCAGGCTGGCTGAGCCTGCTTTACTCTGAAGGGAGCGCGCGTACGCCAAATTCGCCCATGCGAAACGCAGTCCATGCTCTTTGGTAATCGCCACTGTTTTTGAGTTGATTAATACCACGGTTTAATCGCGCTACCCAGCGTGCGCTATCAGGATGTTGGCGACTCAATAAAACATGGAGGGGCGTAACACGCAGCGGTTTAGGGTGAAAGGTGATGTGCTGACGCGTGTCATCAGGCATCACAGTGCGTAGGGTGTTCATCACCACATATTGGTTACCAATAATCACATCCGTGTCGCCCGTGAGTAAGCTGCGCAGCTTTTCTACTTCGTTGGGGTAGCGGCGAACCACCACGTCGCCACCTTGCTGATTAAAGTTTGCCAGCATGGCATCCTCTATATAGCTCTCGCTAATCCCAACGCGTAAGCCGTTCAGGCTAGCCAACGATTGCCAATCAAAGTGTCGGTTTTTGAGGTGGAAAAACACCACGGTTTCGGTATAGATAGGCGCAGAGTATATAAAGTCTTTTTCACGTTTAGAGGTGTAGCCCCAGCCAACCGTACCGTGGGCTTTGCCCGTTTGTGCCTCTTCTTTCGCTTGCTGCCAAAGCATAAACTCAATCTCTATCTCCATATCCTGTCGCTTGCCAGCTTCTTTAACGATATGCGCTAACACCCCTTGATGCACTAATTGATTGGAAATAAACGGCTGGTATTCGCCAGACGTCAGCACTAAATTGGGCGTGGCAACACCAACCACCGGGAGGCTGAACGCGAATAAAATGATTAGCCATCGCCACATAACAACTCCAGCGTCAACGGACGTCTACCATAACCCATATTGATGAGCCTTTAATTGAACCTATTCAGGCAACTTTTGCCGTCGAAATTGATTCCAAACTGCTTTATAGCGACCATCCGTTTTTATGCGTCGTAACCCTTTGTTGAATGCACGAGAATGATCGTACGCTTGTTTAATCTTACGACTAAACAGCACATGTAAGGGAGTAACGCGAAAGGGATGGGGATGGTACGTCAACTGACGAGTTTGCTCTGCACTGAGCGTCGTTTTAATGATGTAGAGCAAAACATCTTTGTTGCCTAGCGCAATATCAATCTGATTATTCAATAAGGCGTGAACTTGGTCCTCTTCTGTTTCAAACTCTTGTAACTTCACATCTATACCGGATTTTTGCAACTGGGTCAGTGTATTGACGTCGATATATCCTAGGCCAACACCGACCGCAAGGCCGGCTAAATCCTCGGGCTTTGACCAATTAAACGCTTTATCTTTGCGATGAAAGAAGACAGCACTTTCGGTATATATTGCATCTGAATAGATAAAATCCAGTGCGCGCTCTTTGGTGAAAGCCCATCCAACCGTACCGTTCCACTGACCTTGCTGAGCCAGTGCCATCGACTCATGCCAAGGAAAATAACCAAACGTTATATCGAGGTTTGCTTCTTCGGCGGCCAACACAATAATTTCAGTTAATGGGCCTTGGTTGGGGAGATGTTGTGAAATAAAAGGAGGGTACTCACCTGATGTCAGGCGGATTGATTGCGCATGTGTGAGCATTGGGAGGATCAGCAACAATACACCTCCCCATCGCACCATCAGTCTCATACTGCCTCCTGAGCGTTCTCGTGACTATGCGATGAGTATAGCAGGAGAAAAAAAGCGGCGCCGTCGCACTCTATGAGCCACAATTGCGCCGCCATTCTTATTATTGAGATAGCTGGTTAAGCGTTGGTTTCTTCAGGCTCAGGTTCGGTTTTAGCCTCTGTGTGAATCGGCAAAACCTGACGAACGTATTCACCCGGCGCCGCACAAAGAACCGGATAGGTCTCAGACCCTATTGAGTATGGTTCCACTTGCTCTTCCGGACTATAGCTACGTAACCATTTTTCCCAGTGGGTCCACCAAGAGCCAGTGTGATGTGACGCATTATCGAGCCACTCATCGGCACTATCAGGCAGGCTATCATTGGTCCAAAAACCGTATTTTTTCTTAACGGGATGGTTGACGATACCGGCAATATGCCCTGATTCGCCCAGTACAAAGGTTTTATTGCCGCCAACATTCAGTGCACCGCGATAGGTCCCTTGCCAAAGGGCGATATGATCTTCTTTGGTCGAGATGAAATAGCTCGGCACCTTGATCTTATTCAGATCAATCCAGACACCGCCGACTTTTACTCCCTTGTCTTGAACCAGTTTGTTTTCAAGGTACAAATCGCGCAGGATAAAGTTGTGTGTCTTCGCGGCCACGTTGGTGCTATCACTGTTCCAATACAGCAAATCAAAGTCGACAGGACTGTTACCTTTGAGGTAATTCTCAATGTAATAGTTCCAGTACAAGCTGTTCTCGCGCAATAAGCTAAAGGTAACGCTGAGTGAACGGCCATCCATGTAGCCGCGTGCCGTATTTTGCGCTTCAATGGCTCGAATCAAGCTGTCATTGATGTAGGCACCAATTTCCCCTGGCTGCGAGAAGTCCAATAAGGTGGTGAAGAAACTCGCCGATTTAATCCGTGCTTTCATGCGCTTCGCCGCATAGTAAGCGATGGTACAGGCTAAGACGGTCCCACCAATACAGTAGCCAACGCCGTTAATCTGCGATTGACCGGTAATGTCTTCGATGGCACTGACTGCCTTGACGGTGCCTTGGGTCACGTAGTCTTCGAAGCTAATCTCTGCTTGTTCGGCAGAGGGGTTACGCCACGACATCAAGAATACCGTATGCCCTTGCTCAACCAACCAACGAATCAGTGAGTTTTTCTCGCGTAAGTCGAGAATATAGTACTTGTTAATGAACGGAGGAACGACCAAGATGGGGGTGGTATATACTTTTTCCGTTACCGGACGATACTGAATGAGTTCGAATAACTCATTTTTATACACTACGTCGCCAGGTGTGTTGGCGACATCATCACCCACGCGAAACGCGTTATTATTGGTCATGCGCACTTTAAGGATATCCGCGCTAGACTCCATATCCTGCTTAAGCTGTTCCATGCCACGCAGTAGGTTTTCACCCTGAGACTCCAGCGTCATTTTGAGCAGTTCAGGGTTAGTCGCAATATAGTTACTCGGGGCCATGGCGTTAATCGCTTGGCGTGAGAAAAATGAGAGACGTTCACGGGTTTTGTCATCAAGGCCTTCAATGGCGTCGATGGTTTCCATATAGGTACGTCCAAACAGCAGATAAGACTGTTTGATAAAGTTATAAAGGACATCTTCCTGCCAAGCCTTATCCTTAAAACGTTTATCGTCACTGCCTTCGCTCACTACCTCTTCCGTGTTATCACGCGCGAGCATGGCGTTCTGCCAGATTTGCATTTGCTGTTCCCACCACTGCATTTGCACTTGTAGAAGTGCAGCGGGTTGTTGAGCCGCGCCTTCCAGCAACTGAGCAGTGTCTTGCAGGCTGACTTCCTGCATGGCTTGATTGAACGGTGTGTTTACGGCTGCCTTGCCCTGCTCAAGATCCTGCCACCATTGCTGGTTTTGTTCTTGCAGCCTGGCAAGGTAGTCCGAAAAGAAGTGATGAAACATAGTCTTGCCCTCTTGATCGGATAAGCACTACAAAGGCCTGCTGTCAGCGACAGCAGGCACTAGTGCAAAAACCCTGCCTTTATGCTGGGGTGCCGGCTTTCATATTTTCAGCCGTGAGTTTGTCGATATCTTCTTTAAACTCTTTGGCGATGTTTTGCAGCTTGGCGCTGTCATCCATCATTTGTTGAGACAGCTTGGTCAAAGCGGCCAGTTGCTGGCTGCTGAATGACGTCATGCTAGAGACATCCTTCACTTCGCTCGCTGCTTTCATCTGCTCTAGGCCGAGTTCGCTATAGGTGCGCATGGCATTCATTTGTAGCTCAGTCAGCGTCTCAACATTTTTGGCTACCAACTTGTTGAAATTAACGTAGGGAGCCAGGGCTTTTTCAGATTGCTCAGAAAACGCTTTAAACATATCTGTGTACATGGTGTATCTCCTGATAGTGTTGTGTATGGGTTTCTAACCCAAGGTCGCAAGTGTCCGTTTATGCTTGTGTACGCTTAACAATTAAAGCTGTACCCATGCCGCCGCCAATACACAAAGAAGCAACCCCGTGGGTTTCGCCTCTTCGCGCGAGCTCGTGTAGCAAGGTCACCACAATCCGATTACCTGATGCCCCGAGTGGGTGACCGAGTGCAATGGCACCGCCGTTGACATTGGCACGCGCCAATATTGCATCAGGTGTTGTTTTGTGGTGAGTCGCCAATTGGTGTATGACCCCCAGCGCTTGTGCAGCAAATGCTTCGTTAAGCTCAAGTAAATCAATGTTGTCGAGGGTCAGGTTGGCTTTCTCCAACGCCGTATTGACCGCTCCCACAGGGCCTAAGCCCATAATGCTTGGATCGACACCGTGCTGAGCGTAGGCGGCAACTTCTGCAAGTGGGGTCAGCCCGTGTTCTTTCACTGCCGACTCAGACGCGAGGATCACCGCACTCGCGCCATCGTTGATGCCGGAAGCATTACCGGCCGTTACTGAGCCTTCTTTATCAAAGGCGGGGCGCAACTTGCTGAGGCCCTCTAGCGTGGCGTCTGCTTTTGGGTACTCATCGGTATCAAACGTCACGGTTTGCTTACGCTGCTTTATCTCAATCGGAGTGATTTCATCTTTAAATCGACCTGCTTCAATCGCTGAAACGGCTTTTTGTTGGCTGCTAAGCGCAAAGCTATCTTGTTGCTCACGGGTAATCCCGACTTCTTTGGCGACATTCTCCGCGGTCACGCCCATGTGATACTGGTTGTACACATCCGTGAGGCCGTCATTAATGAGCAAGTCTTTCATGGCGAAATTGCCCATTTTTTGCCCATCGCGGAGGTTGCCCGCTGCCGCAAACGGGATTTGTGACATGTTTTCAACCCCAGCCGCGACCACAACCTGCGCATCGCCAGCTCGGATGTGCGTCACGGCATCCATGATGCTTTTCATGCCGCTGCCACAGACCATATTGATTGAATAGGCGGGAACATGGGGCGGGATATCTGCGTAAATCGCGGCCTGACGACCGATCCCCATTCCTTGTCCTGCGCTGACCACGTTACCCACGATGACTTCATCAATCGCGGTTGGGGCAAGCGATGTGTCACTCAGCGCACCTTTAATGGCGTAAGCGGCGAGTTGCCCCGTTGGGACGTCTTTGAGTGTGCCTGAAAAGGCACCGATGGCGGTACGTTTTGCCGCCACGATAAAAATACGTTCCATCAATCTATCCTTGATTTATTGCATGTAGAGGCCGCCGTTTACTGACAGCGTCTCACCCGTAATGTAAGCGCCTGCGTCGCTGGCAAGGTAAGCCACTGAGGCTGCAATTTCTTCTGGCTTAGCCAAGCGCTTCATCGGGATCTGGCTGGTGATTGACTCCAACACATCGTCGCGCATGGCGGTAACCATCGGTGTGGCGGTATAGCCTGGCGCCACAACATTGACAGTGACACCGGCCCGTGCCCCCTCTGCCGCGAGAGACTTACTAAAGCCCATCATACCGGCCTTGGCGGCGGCATAGTTGGCTTGACCAAACTGACCTTTTTGGCCATTGACCGATGAGATGTTGATGATGCGTCCTCCTCCTTTTTCGCACATGGCGGCGAATAAGGGCTGAGTGACGTTAAAGAGGCTGTTGAGGTTGGTATTGATGACATCATGCCATTGTGAGGCATTCATTTTCTTGAACACACTGTCGCGGGTAATCCCCGCATTGTTTACCAGTACATCCACCGTGCCTTCTTCTTCTAAAAGCTTAGCAATCCGTGAGGCGCATTGTTCGGTGTCGGTGACATCAAGCTCAAATAGACGAACTTGGTCGTGGTTAAATTTCTTTTCGTCAAACCACTCTTGGGCGCACTCTGCTCCCCCTGTAAAGTGGGTCGCGATGACGCGATATCCGTCTTCTACCAATTTCTCGGTAATTGCCGATCCGATCCCACCTTTCGCGCCGGTTACTAATGCCAGTTTTTTCATTTATGACTCCATTCACTACAACAAGCAAACTAAACGAGATGCCTGAAGCCGCATCTGGAACCACTTCAAACCAGAATTACAGTCATCTTCTTCTCACAGCAGCAATAGTTGTGCCAAAAATCAACTTATCATTCTGCCGATATTGTTAGGCAGCCTAACGGATGGGTGTGACCCTTTTATGACTGCCTGCTTCTAAGCTAACGAATCTAGACAAATACGCAAAGTATAAAAACCTGATGTTCTGCATTCGAGATCTTGGTCAAACTAATAGGGAAACACTGCAATTAATTGTTAACAGTATGTTTGTTTTGTGTTTTTTTGTGGGTTTGTCATCGAGTTGCTCAGTGCTCGGCTAAGTCAATGAAAAGGATTGCATTAGCGGTGTAACTTGCGGCTTTTTGGTTGGGTTGCCTTGTTAAATAGTCATGGCGGTCAAAAAATAAACACTAAAAACACTGCTTGTGAGGTGAGTGGCGAGCGATCGCGGTGACGACAGGCCACCACGTGTGCAAAGGGCTAACGAGTGATCTGATGAATGTATTCAATGATGGCGTGCAAGCCATTGGTGCGTGACTCACTTAAATGGTGCGCCAGTCCCGCTTGCTGGAAAACGCGGTCTATGTCGAGGGTGTGAATGGCATTACCGTGTTGGCCGTGAACACAGGCAAGCACGATCGCTAATAAGCCTTTAACAATTCTGGCATTGGAGTCGGCGGCAAAGTAATGGGTGTCCTCCTCGGCCTGATGGAGAAACCAAACCGCACTCTCACAGCCGTGCACTTGGTTTGCTGTTTGTTTTTGCGCATCGGTAAAGGTTGGCAGCCGTTTTCCCCACAAAATTAATTGTCGGTATTTATCTTCCCAGCTGGTGTGTTGCGCGAGCATCTCGGTGACCGTCGTTTGGTTAAGCTCGGTGCCAAAAGGGTGATGGGGTAACGCCATTGTCTATCCTGCCTTATGATTAAATATCGAGTAGATCCAGGGTCTTATCTAATGCTGCAATAAACTGTGTGATGTCCTGGTATGTATTATAGGCCGCTAAAGAGACCCTGATGGTGCCATCGACACCAAGCGCCTTAATAAAAGGATGGGCACAATGATGGCCAGAGCGAACGGCAATACCTTGTTGGGCCAATAATTCAGCCACGTCTGCATGATGCTCGTCGCCAACGACAAAAGAGACCATGGAGCTGGTCGCCTGTGGCGCGATCAAACGAATGCGTGGCCGTGCGCGCAAAGCGTCTATGAGTTGTTGGTAACAGCTTGTTATATGTGCGTCGATTGCTTGGCTGTCTTGCTGCTTAAGCCAATCAATGGCAGCGGCAAGGCCGATTGCGCCTGCGGTGTTAGGCGTGCCTGCTTCAAAACGGGCGGGGATGGATGCGAGGGTATGATGGTCAAACGACACGTCTGTGATCATCTTCCCGCCCCCGTGGAAAGGCGAGAGCGCGCTCAGCGCTTCTGGTTTTCCATACAAGACACCAATCCCTGTGGGCCCATAAAGTTTATGGCCAGAAAAAACATAGTAGTCAGTGTCCAGTGTTTGCATACAGACAGGTTCATGGACGATGCCCTGTGCGCCATCAATGATCACGGTTGCACCAAATTTGTGCGCAACTTGGGTCATTTCCTCGATAGGATGGCGGGTGCCGGTGACATTGCTAACATGACTGATCGCAACAATGCGTGTCCGTGCGGTTAAGCGTTGCTGATACACCTTCATGTCTATTGTCCCCGTGCGAGGGCAGCAGGGGATTTTTACCAGTTGAGCGCCAGTGCGTTGCGCCATCAATTGCCAAGGGATGAGGTTGGCATGGTGCTCCATTTCGCTGACGAGAATGTCATCTTGTGGGGTAAGCGAGTGGCTTAGGCCATAGGCGATCAGATTAATGGCTTCTGTCGCGCCGCGGGTCCAGACGATATTGTGTGGGTTGGCACCGATAAAATGTGCCACATCTCGCCGCGCTTGCTCAAACTGTTCGGTTGCGGAGAGGGACGCTTGATGCTGACCGCGGTGTACATTGGCCGTTGGCATCATGTAACTGCGACTGATCGCATCAATCACTGGCTGCGGCTTTTGGGCGGTAGCGGCACTGTCTAGATATACCCAGCCTGGCGTATTGAAAGCGGGAAACTGGGCGCGTAGGGAATGGGGATCAAAACCGTCGGTCATAGTCATCGTCCGAAATAAAATCCCGTCTATGATCGCTATCTCGTGGATGTAACTCAAGCCTGTTGTTGGCTCTCGCCTTATTACAGACAAAAAAAAGCACTGAGCGAGGCTCAGTGCCAACAAATATGTAATGACAGACAATGTCAAAATACAGGAAGTTAAAAGTGGTAGATACGACTACCTGTCTAACCAGTGTTAGACAAATGCAAACACAACATCGCAACCACGGAAACAGTCTAAATAGAGAGACGTCACAAGTGGATGCGGGGAGCACTATAGGAGTTTGCTGGTATATCAGCAATCGACAATTTATAATGCCAATGATTAGAAAAATTAATGCATAGAGGTGTCAGCATATGGCGAGGCGTCTTCCTCCACTCAACGCGCTGCGTGTGTTTGAAGCAGCCGCACGACATTTGAGCTTTACACGAGCGGCAGAAGAGCTGTTTGTCACTCAAGCGGCCGTTAGTCATCAAATCAAGGCATTAGAAGAGTTTCTCGGTTTGAAGCTGTTTCGCCGGCGTAATCGTTCGTTACTATTGACCGAAGAAGGACAAGGGTATTTTCTTGATATAAAAGATATTTTCTCTGAGCTTTCCTATGCGACGGATAAAGTGCTGGAGCGCAGTGCCAAAGGGGCGCTGACGATTAGTTTGCCGCCCAGTTTTGCGATTCAGTGGCTAGTACCTCGATTAGCTGATTTTAATACCGCGCACCCTGATATTGATGTTCGGATAAAAGCGGTTGATTTGGAAGAAGGGTCTCTGACCGATGATGTCGATGTTGCCATTTACTATGGCCGAGGTCACTGGTCGGGATTACGCTGTGATCTTTTGTATCAAGAATGCTTGCTGCCTGTATGTTCGCCACTGCTACTGGAGTCTGGGCAGCCGCTAAAAACTCCAGATGATTTGGTTCATCATGTTTTATTGCATGACCGCTCGCGTAAAGAATGGAAAGCCTTTGCAAAAGCCCATCAACTCAGCGAGGTGAATGTTGAGCATGGGCCGATTTTTAGTCACTCATCCATGGTGTTGCAGGCGGCGGCACATGGGCAAGGGGTCGCGCTAGGAAACAATGTGCTTTCTCAACCAGAGCTAGCATCTGGACGCTTGGTGCAGCCTTTCGAGCAAGTATTAAAAAGCGATAACGGTTTCTACTTGGTCAGCCAGCAGCGTGATGCGGACACTGGACGTATCACCGCGTTCCGAGAATGGATGTTGGCGACGGCAGCGAAAGAACAAGAGAACATGAATTTATGACAGGTTTAAATATTGACGGGCCAGAAACGGCAACAGACTGGATGATTTTTGCCCATGGGGCGGGCGCTGGAAAGGATCACGAGTTCATGGCTGATATGGCCGCGCGGATAGAGAAACACTGCAAAGTGGTACGATTTAACTTTCCCTATATGGATAAACGCGAACAAGAAGGTAAAAAGCGCCCGCCCGATCGCGCCCCAAAACTGCTTGCCCATTTTGAATCTGTGATTGAGCACGTGGATGGTTTGCGCCCTGCTGGGAGCCGATTATGGTTAGCCGGTAAGTCGATGGGTGGGCGTATGGCGAGCCATTTGACTGAGCATGCCTCTGTCAGTGGGGTGATTTGTTTGGGCTTTCCATTCCATCCGCCAGGAAAGCCAGAAAAATATAAAGGGGAGCATTTGGCGACCGTTGAGCGTCCACTGCTGATTGTACAGGGCGCACGCGATACGTTTGGCCGTGAAGACGAAGTGATGCATTATCCGCTGTCTCCCTCGGTTCAAGTGATTATTGTCCCGGATGGCGATCATAGTTTTAAGCCTCGTAAAGCCTCAGGATATACAGAGTCAGATAATCGCCAGTGGGCGGTGGATAGCCTATACCAGTTTATTAAACAACAAGGTGAGCAAGGATGAAGTTACATCATTGGGTGAGTGTGGCGGCGATCGGCGCAGGGTTAGCGGTAGGGCTAGGCGCCTTTGCCGCGCATGGACTCAAAGCGGTGCTATCAGACTACCAGTTAGCCATTTTTAAAACGGGCGTTGACTACCAAATGTGGCACAGTCTTGCGTTATTGGGGATTTGCGGTGTCGCCTCTCAGCTTTCTTCTCGCTGTTTTGCCATTGTGGCTTGGGCCTGGCTTATCGGTGTGGTGGCGTTTAGTGGTAGCTTATATCTCCTGGCGCTGACATCTTGGTATTGGCTTGGACCCATTACACCCATGGGCGGTGTAAGCTTTCTGATCGGCTGGGTAGGGCTCGTCATAGGGGCTTGGCGTTCTTATCAGCGCTGAGTCTGTCTACATGAATAAAAGCCTCGCGGGCATTTCTTTCTGGTCTAGATGGCAGATATAATGCGCAGCTTATTTTTACCGCCACACAGCGTGGTGATATGTTCGAGCCAGAGGGTGTTATGAATCAGGTTCTGCTTTATTGTCGTGCGGGGTTTGAGAAAGACTGTGCCGCAGAGATCCAACAAAAAACCACCGACATGGGGGTATATGGGTTCCCGCGCGTGGTTAATCATAGTGCGTATGTCCTGTTTGAGTGTTATCAAGAGGGCGATGCCGAGCGTGTTGTGCGTGATCTCCCGCTAGACTCACTGATTTTTGCCCGGCAAATGATCGCTATCACCGCCTCTCTTTCTGAGCTTGACCCTGACGATCGTATTTCACCGATTTTGGCGGTGGGCGAGCACTTACCCAAAGGCGGCGACCTACGGGTGGAAACCCCAGATAATGACGAAGCGAAAGCCCTGTTGAAGTTTTGTCGTAAATTCACCGTGCCATTGCGCCAAGCCTTACGTAAAAAAGGGGTACTGCTTGCAAAAGATAACCCCAAAAAGCCGGTGATCCATCTGTGTTTTACCGCCCCAGGCACCTGCTTGATTGGCTACTCTCTGACAACCAATAACTCCCCGCATTATATGGGGTTGCCGCGAATGAAGTTTCCTTCTGATGCGCCGAGCCGATCGACCTTAAAGTTGGAAGAGGCGTTTCATCACTTTATTCCCAAGCAAGAATGGGAGACGCGTTTAGCGCCTGGCATGTGGGCGGTCGACTTAGGGGCGAGCCCTGGAGGCTGGACCTATCAGTTGGTTAAACGCTCGATGTTTGTCCACGCGGTCGATAACGGCGCAATGGATGAGCAATTGATGGAAACCGGACAAGTCTTTCACCACGCTGAAGATGGATTTAAGTTCGAGCCGACGCGTAAGAATGTCACTTGGCTGGTATGCGATATGATTGAAAAGCCTTCTCGTGTAGCCCAATTGATGGGTGAGTGGCTGATTGAAGGGTGGGCGAAAGAGGCAATATTTAATTTGAAATTGCCGATGAGCCGCCGCTATGAGCAGGTGACGGAGAACCTCGACACCCTAGGCGCCTTTCTTGATGACTACAACGTGGCGTATGAAATGCGCGCGAAGCATCTGTACCATGATCGCGAGGAAATCACGGTGCATTTACGGCGGGTTAAACGCCAGCGTTAACCGAGAGTCACTAGGTGTGTGACGCACTGATTTACGAAGATTGGCTCTGGCTGACGGAGTCAAAACGGATATCTTGCAAGTTAAAGCCGAGTGGGATATCCGTTTTCAGTTGTGCGACCTGTTTACATTGTTGCGCCAATTCATAATGGCCGGTGAGTTTTTTCTGCCACTTTGGTGCGAGATCGTCCGCAGCAAAAATAGCATCGATATCAGCATAATCGCTCAGCAGGCTGGTGGCCGTTTTGGGGCCAATCCCGGGTACGCCACTGATCTCACTGCTGCTGATCCCCGCGAGCCCCCAAAAATCGCAAAGCTGGTCCGGACGAACGCCGAATTGCGCCTGGACGAAGGCGAGATCTAGCCAGCGCTGCTGAAAATAATCGCGGATCCTAATCATCGGTTGCAAAAGCTGACAGTAGCCTTTATCGGTCGACACTATGGTCACTTGTTGCTGATGTTCTGCCACCTTTAAAGCCAAAGTGGCAATCATGTCGTCAGCTTCATCGCCCTGAGAAAGCAACGAGTCAACGCCATGCTGCCAAAATGCATCTTGAATCGCATCTAACCCATGTTCGAGCACCGTAGGCATCGGTTTACGGTGCTGTTTGTATGCCGGCAGGATCTCTGCGCGCCAGCCACGCTCACTGCCCATATGATCAAAAACAGCAACAATATGGCTCGGTTGGCTATGATTGATGATTTTATTGAGGGTTTTGATGCAGGCATTCACCGTGGTGTCGATGGCATCGCCCTCAGGCTGAGCCGCGTGGACACGGCGAATGAGGTTCATTGCATCGATAATGACAACATGGAGGCTAGACATAATAAAAACCAGTAATAACGCGCAGCATGAGCCGCGCATTATACCTGTGTTGGTGGCATAACGCAGTGTGCGTCATGCAGGTTATTGATTGCTCGCCGGCTCAGTGCGCGTATTTGGGTTAGGAGACAATCTCGTAGCACGGCACATAGGCGGTGCCTGGCAGCTTCATCCGTTGTTGGTCGACGAAGCTTTGTAATAGTTTGTCCATTTTTTCCATCAAATATTTGTCACCATCGATTTTAAACGGGCCATGTTGCTCGATATTGCGCATTCCCTCGTCTTTCACATTCCCCGCCACAATGCCCGAGAATGCTTGACGTAACGCGGAAGCGAGCAACTCTGGGCGCTGATCCATGTGCAAGTTAAGATTAGCCATATTGTCATGTGTTGGTGCGAAGGGATGTTGGAAATCCGGCTCGATTTTTAATGACCAATTGTATGAGTAGGCATCGCCAGTGGCCTTGCGATGCTCTTTGACCGCGGGCATGGCATTTTTCATCAATCGTGCGGCTTTAGCAGGATCGTCAATCACGATTTCATAATATTGGGTGGCTTCCTCGCCCAAGACATCACGAATAAACGCATCGATATCGCGAAAGTAATCTTCACTCTCTTTCGGGCCGGTTAACACGATAGGCAAAGGCTGTGAGCGGTTATCAGGATGCATCATGATGCCAAGAATATAAAGTAACTCTTCCGCTGTCCCTGCGCCGCCAGGGAAAATGACAATCCCATGCGCGATACGGACAAAGGCTTCTAGGCGCTTTTCAATATCGGGCATGATAACCAGTTCGTTAACCATGGGGTTCGGCGGCTCAGCAGCGATAATAGAGGGCTCGGTTAAGCCAATAAATCGGCTGTCATACGTGCGCTGCTTGGCATGGCCGATCGCAGCGCCTTTCATTGGCCCCTCCATCGCACCTGGACCACACCCCGTACAAATATCCAGTTCACGCAGGCCAAGCTCATGACCCACTTCACGCGTGTATTGATATTCGATGTCGTTGATTGAATGCCCGCCCCAGCAAACCACTAAATTAGGATCGACCCGTGGACGGAGCGTTTTCGCATTACGCAAGATACCGAATATTAAGTTAGTGATATGCGGTGAGCTATCGAGGTTGAGGGCAGGACTATGCTCGAGCTGCACATTAACGTGAATAATGTCGCGGAGGACAGAGAACATATGCTCTTGAATGCCGCGAATGATCTTGCCGTCGACAAAGGCATGATCGGGTGGGTTAACCAGCTCGAGTTTGATCCCCCGCTCTCGGCGTAACACGCGAATTTCAAAGTTGGCGTGTTTTTCGAGAAGTGCTTTGGAGCTGTCTGTATGGCTGCCTGAATTTAAAACGGCCAATGAGCAGTTGCGGTATAAGCGGTACAGATCACTGCTGGCGCTGGCTTTTAAACGATCGACCTCGATTTGAGAAAGCAGATCCATCGTTCCAATCGGACTAATGTGTGTGATCATAGCGACAACCTCTTACACGCCGACATCCTGTTTAACGTGAGCAAGGCTGTCGAGCGGTGCTATAAAAATCAGTGTGTTAATTAAAAATACACACGCTAGCCATAATTGACCAGTAAAAATTAACACCAGATGATTTGGTTGCGACCACTGTTTTTCGCTTGATAGAGCGCTTGGTCAGCACGCTCTAGCACCGGTGTGGGGGTATCTTCACCTTGGAAGAGGGTGGCACCAATTGAGACGCTAATTGACACGCGCTCGTTTTTAAACTTCAGCGGGAGTTTACGAATGGTGTGGCTAATATTAGCCAAAATATCAGTGCGCGTTTCATCGTCGGCATCAGGTAACAAAATCACAAACTCTTCGCCACCAAAGCGGGCAATAAAGTCGGTGTCGCGTAAGCATTGGTAGATGGTGCGCGCGATAATTTTCAACGCTTTATCACCGACTTCGTAGCCAAATTGCTGATTCACTTGTTTAAAGTGGTCAAGATCAACGACGGCAAGGCAAAACTCACGCTGGTACTTTTTCCATAATCGGTACTCATGTTCCAAACGATCGTTTAGGGCGGCACGGTTGTAGACACGGGTAAGTGGATCTAACAGACGTTTGCGCTCCTGATCACCGATCCGACGGTGTTGATCGAGGGTTTGCTCTGCTAAGGCGCTAAGCTGGTTTTGATTGTGTGCTAATTGCTCTTCCAAGGCTTGCTCGCGATTTTTGAGCGCTTTATTTTCTTGCGCGATCACTTGGAGCTCTGCAAGCGCTTGGGTTAATGCGGCTTCTGGGTTGGCTTTTGCCGCGCCTTTCCGTTTGAGTTCGTGTTCAATATCGGTAATGGTGCGATCGAGTCGCTGATCGACACTTTGGTGTGCCAGTCGCAGCTGGCTGGCATGATCATGCGCACGGGTATTTTGTTGGCTTATTGATACGAGGTCATCATTGACTTGACTGAGAAATTGCTGCGAAGCGCGCCGCTCAGATTGGGTGGCTTCTAGAATCAGTTTGAGCGCCGCTAACGTTAAAGACACCACGGTAGCCGGTGATATATCGGTCAGCAGTTCACGGCGGATTTCAAGCAACTTGTCGCCTGCTTGACCGTCGATATCGAGTTCTGTAATCAGGTTTTGTAGTTCGTCAGCGACGCGACGTATTTGATCGTTGTCGATGTCTGGTATTTGCTGCGTACGGGGCCTGGCAACTTGCAAGGTCACGGCGCGTTCGTAAAGTTGAAGTAACTTAATGAGGTGCTGTGTGCGTTCGGTATCACCGTTCGCCGGTTGCGCCAATAGATCTCGCAAGTCGCGTTTCAATTGAACGGGGAGACCTGTCACTCGCTGTAGTGTTTCACCACTGGTGTGAAATTGCTCATCGAGGTGTGACTGTGCTTTTGCTTGTGTCATGTTTTGATGACCCACCATGCGTTCAATAACGGCTAAACGCGGGAGCAACGCGCTAACATCCTGCGTTGAATACAATACGTCACGGAACTCGGCCAGCTTTTGGTCGACCAAGTTATTTTTACCCGAGCACGTAGCGATAAAGCGCGACACCAGCCGTTTAAGGCTATGGATCTCCCGACGCGACCTGAGCGCCAGCTCCCGATACGCTGAGGGCGACGCATTATTACCCGCCTGAGCGGTCTGGGCCGACAACGGTGATGGGGTGGACTTAGTCATTTTATCGAGGAAATACCTGATTATGTTCGCGTTTTGGCGCCATTGGTAGCGAAAACAGTTTCACTAACTACCCGTAGCTATACCGATTTATTGCTATGGTCATCAATAACTGACGCTGGCTTTTTATCAGATTCGTGATCCTTCTGCCAGTTCAACAAGTCGTTAGCTGAAGATTTAACCTTTACTAATCCAGAATCAATGCCTTTCAAGCAAGCATGACGCAAGTTGGTATTGACGAAGCTCGCGGCGGGCGCTGTGTTAATTGCGCTAAAGTGTACCCAATGACTTTCCCCGGTCTGTTGCGCGAGATCACTGGCTTGATGGGTCGCCGTTAATAAAATCTCGATCAACTCTTGGTCATTAATCGATGTGTACGCACGTGGTAAAAAAGGATACTCCGCGAGACCAATGGCGACTTGCGGCGTGAGCGCCGGGGATGAGTCACCTTCACTCATCGCGTGTGCCTGACTACTTTGATAGTGGCTGACAAAGTCTGCGATCAAAGACTGCACGAAATGAGCAAGTGCATCAGGCTGGGTATCTTGCTCCCAATTGGTCTCGATATAAATAAACAAGGTATCGGCGAAATGATATAAGCGGCCAGATTGAGTGACGCGCTCGGACAAATAGTCGCCAAGCTGACGCTCGATATCTTGCGCCCTTTGATAGCCGAGACGCAAAAATAACGCTTTAAGAAAGGCAACGTCGAACATGGCAAAGCGGAGCCGATCACTCAGTGGCTGATGGATCATGTCGTTCAGATACCATTGCTCAAAGTTGGCGTTACTTTTTTCCAACGAACGCGGTAACTTGGCATTGAGCATGCGTAAGTTTCTCAGCCCAGTACGTGGGTGCGTATAAAAATCATCACGCAGCTCTTCGAGTTCTCCCTGACGCATCACCGCGGCACGATGACGAAGGTAAACAATGGCCACTAACACCCCAAGGCTGCCTAATAGGAAATAGTTGACCTTCTGTAAGTGAAGCTGTTCTTGATGTGCGCTATCTAGCTGGCGCTGCAGCTCATCCATTTGTAGCTGCCGCTCGACCACACGCTGTTGTTGTTTAAAGGTATCGGCTTGTTGCTGTCGCTCTGATTGCAGTTGCTGCGCGCGCAGCTTTTCATAATCACGTTGCATCATCAGGGCCGCTTGATACTTGCCTTGCGACTCCAAGGCTTTGGAGAGGGCATGATGCGCCATCGTCATGGTTTGAAAGTCTTTTTCTGCCTCTGCTCGCTCTAGCGCGGTGCGAATTTCTTCCTCTGCTTGCTTGGGTTGAGAAAGCGCAAGATGAATACGTCCTTGCAACAACATTGCCTGTGTGGTGAGGGGCGAGTTGGGTAGGCTACCGACCAGTCTTAGCGCATCTTGGATGTATCTGTCACTGAGCGGGAAATGCTCTAGCTGATAATAGGTGCGGGCGATGGCCAGATGGACTTGTGCAAGCGGTTGGAGACGACCGAGTGCTTGCTCAATTTCAAGTGCATTAAAATAATGCACCAAGGCAAAATTATAACGGGCTTGTTGCTCGTAAATGGTGGCCAAGAGGCGCTGTGATGCTGATAAGCGTCGGCTTAATGAATAATGCTCAAAAAAGGCAGCGGCTTGGTTCGCGTGTTCAAGGGCTTGGTTAAGCGCGCCTTGCTGATTATACAGCCTGGCCAGTTTCATATTGGCACCGGCAATCAATGCTGTGTATTCGTTCTCGCTAGCTATCCAGAAAGCGCTGAGTAACTCGGTCAGGGCACTCTCATGTTGCTTCTGGTCGAGTAAAAAGCCACCCAGTGAGAGCTGAAACTCGACTTTATCCCGTAAATCTTGGGGATCACTATTAAGCTGGCTGCGCGCATTTTCATAGGCGACAAGCGCGGTGTCACTGTCTGCGGTGGCGGCGAGAATATTGGCGCGCAGTAAAGCACTTTTAAAACGGCTTTCTTGACCGTTTAAGCTGTTTTCCGGTAAGGCCTCAATGGCTTTTTGGGCGGCATCGAGTGTCGCGAGGGCGCGCGTTGAGTCGCGATCAAGGTGCCAGATAAGCGAGGCTTCGGTCAGCAAGACTTGCACTTGTACGTGTTTTAAGTCGTATTCATCGACCACTTGATAGGCTTTTTGTAGCGCCGCTTTAGCCTCAACCGGTTGATCGAGGTAAGCATAAGCTCGGGCACTGATCAAATAGGCATACACGGTATGCAATGGCGTGCGAATCGAACGATCCGTGTCGTTATTCACATGTGAGCGATTGGCCCCTGTGGTTAGGCGGCGTTGGGCTAAAAAACGATTGCTGATTTCCAACGATTGCGTTGGAGACGTTTCGAGGAGTTTTTCCGCATTAGTGAGTACGGGCGAGGAGTGGATTGAAGCGAACGCCGTTATCGACGTTAACCAAAAAAGCAGGCCTACAAGTAGTCGGCTGATGCGCATGCGCCATCCTCTAAGTAAAGCGATGAGAGAAAGGCTGCCCGCAGGCAGCCTATGGTGTTATTGTCTTGCCAAACGATTGTTTTCGCTTGGTGTTTTGCCCATGTTCGTACGGTATGGATTAATATCTAAACCACCGCGACGCGTGTAACGGGCATAAACGGTGAGCTTTTCCGGCTGACAAAAACGCATGATATCCATAAAAATGCGCTCCACGCATTGCTCATGAAACTCATTGTGCTCACGAAATGACACCAAGTAGCGAAGCAGCTTCTCACGGTTTAACTTGTTGCCTTTATAGGCGATTCTCACCGAGCCCCAGTCTGGCTGATTGGTAATCAGGCAGTTTGATTTGAGTAAATGGCTGTGAAGGGTCTCGGACACAATCGCGCCTTGAGCGGCACCGTCGAGCCAGTCTGGATTAAAGGTATAGTCGTCGATGCTGATGTCTTGGTGATCGATACATTCACCCGCGAGGCCAGCGATGGTTTCTCCCTCTAACTCACTGAGCGGGGATAAAGTGACATCCACCTCTTCGCCCGCACAAGCGGATAAATCGGTTTGCAATGCGTTAGCTACCTGTTGCCAGTTATCAAAGCGGGTTTGATTAAAGCTATTGAGGTATAGCTTAAATGATTTTGACTCGATCAAGTTGGGGCTAGAGGCCGGTAGACGGACTTCGCCAATCGCCACTTGGGGCAAACCATTTTGGTTGAGCCATGACAGCTCATACAAGGTCCAGGTGTCGTATCCGGTAAAGGGCATCGCCGCATTATCGAGTCCGATGGCCTGACGATTTAGCGCGCGAGGGACGGCACGCAGTTGTGACGGATCGTACTGGGTTGGGTAATCTGTTTTTTCGCCAAGCGATAAATTGGCGAGGGCATCGGCATCTTGATAATTGCTCATACGGATCTGCTATTGATTCAAGTAGAATGGGTAAAGTTTACTGAATCTTGCTATAGGTTGCGAATGGAGAACACAGTACATCGTGCCCTTTGGGCGCTAACACAGAATTATATGGCGGTATGGCAGGGTAAGTATCAACATTTACCCTGTACAGAGGCTTACATTGGACTGCCATCTCCCTGTGTCGTGAGCGAAAATGACCACCAACTACAATGGCAACCAGTCAAGCGCGACGCGTTGGCTGATTTTTCCAATGTAGAACAAGCGATAGCCTTGCGTTTGCACAGTGATATTAAAGATTTTTATAACGCATTTTATTGTGCAGATTTATCGGTGCGTTATCAGGGGGAGTCGATAAGCTTGCTTCAGGTGTGGAGTGACGATGACTTGGCGCGCTTACAAGAAAACATCTTGGGACATCTGATGATGCAGCGTCAGCGCAAGCTTACGCCGAGTGTCTTTATCGCGACCACAGACGATGAAATGGTGATCATTGCGATTGATAACATGAGTGGGGAAGTGATCAGAGAAACCCTGAATAAAGGGACGCGTGATGTGATTGCCCCCAATCTGGAAACATTTCTCGCAGCACTAGAGGTTGATGTGGCATGATTCTCACGGAATTGACCTTTGAGTGCTTTGATAATACCACCGTTAGTGCGGTCGACCGCACGATCAACGGCCTCATGGATGCATTGCGTTATAATGGCCAGGTGCTCGGACGCGAGTTTCCGATCTTGATGCAAGAAGGCCAGTTTCAGCTTCGTGTGGTGTGCCCAGATGAAGACGCCTTGCACCCACGCTTTCACAGCCCACAAGTGAAACGCGCGTTGCAGCAGCTCGCCGAGGCGTGCTTAACCCAACCGAAAGTGCGTGTGCTGGGGCGCGATTTGAACTCGGAACAAGCCGCTCCGAGTGTCTCTCCGACTTGGCAAGTGCTCTACACCACCTTTGTTCACACGTGTTCGCCGCTGCGTTGTGGCGATACCCTGCTACCCATCCCGCTTTATCGCTTACCCGCCACCTTTAACGGTGATCACAAAGCGGTCATCAAATGGCAAACAGAATGGCAAGCCTGTGATGAATTACAAATGGCCGGTGCCAGCGATGCCGAATTTGCAGGCTTGAATGAAATTGGATGTCCCAATACGCGCCTATTTCAGCGCGGTTGGGATTTACGTGGGCGGATAGAGTACTTAACGGGCACGCCGACTTACTATTATCAATATCGTGTGGGCGGTAAAGACAAAGAGAGTGAGCTTGAACGCCCATGTCCCCAGTGTGGCGAGTCTTGGCGGCTTGAGGCCCCGTTACACGATATCTTCCTGTTTAAGTGCGATCGTTGCCGGCTAGTATCCAACCTTTCTTGGGACTTTAAGCTGGCTTAGCGGTTTAAATGCTGGGCTTCTAGCGTCGCTAATCGCTCGCTCAACTCGGCCACTTGTTGTTCGAGTTGGCTGATACGCTCAGCATCGGATAGCCTCGCGTCATCGCTAGGCATTTCGGGGAGTGGTGTATTGGCTTTCGCACTTTTCACCGCTTGGATAATCAAGGGTAAAGGGACTTGCGTGGTCAATTGGGCTTTTACTTTCGCCACGGTGACGGTTTGCCCTTTTGCGTCGAGCACCTTGATTGCTCGCGCCAGCTCAGCTTGATAGCTCATCAGTTAATCCTAGCGACATGACAGGAGAAGGAAAGATTAGGGCTTTCTCAGTCGCGCATCAAGCATATCAACCTGTTCCGCCCAATCGGCGTCTTCCTTGATGGCTTCATCAATAAACGCCCGTTGTGCCGCACTCCAAAATGGGGCATCGACCAGTGTTTGTCCTTCCACCAAGCAGTGGCTGGATAGGAAGTGTTCAATTGAGGCCTTATCGGTCGCTAAGCCCAGTTGTTCAAACAGATGCTGTAAGTCATGTTGAAAGGTTTCCATTGCCACTCCTACTTGCTTGATAAGCGTCTATACTCACTATAGTAGCAGCCGCTACTCTGTGCCTTGATGAAAGCGGTGTCGGTGAGCAAAGAACAAAGAATAGAAAAGCTCCCTGCTCAGTGTGCGATATCTCTTACAAGGGCGTGGGACAAAAGCAGAATCTTGCTACGAAAATCGACCTCCTATTTTTTATTTTTTATTTTATTACAGGGGCTTACAT